>DGVM01000085.1:5271-5498 GCA_002395925.1 Bacteroidales bacterium UBA4284 | reverse complement strand
CCACTGCCCACGGTGAGCTGGCGCAGCTTGCCCATGTCGTAGAAGAGGTAGTTGGCATTGGTCACGGCTTCGGTCGTCATCATGCTCACGTCGAGTGTCTCCAACGACGAGCATTTGTAGAACATGCAGTACATGCTGGTCACCTTCGAGGTGCTGCTGAAGCGCGTCAACACAAGTTTCTTCAGGTTCGTGCATTCTCCGAACATATTGGAGAAGGTGGTCACCTG
>DGVM01000085.1:0-5209 GCA_002395925.1 Bacteroidales bacterium UBA4284 | reverse complement strand
TTGGTGCCCCAGAGCGGGAGGCTGTTGTCGAAGACCAGTTCCGTCAGGCCCTTGCAGCCGGAGAACATGTAGGACATGTCCGTGACGCTATAGACGGTGCAGAGGTTCTCCAGTCCGGTGATGCTCTTCACCTTCTCGCAGCCACGGAACCATCCCTTGGTGGAGGTGGGGCGTGCGTTGGCGAAGGTCTTGTCGATGACAATGTTGGTGACGTCGGCCTTGACAGCCTTGGTCCACGGTGTCCATTCGAGGGTGTTCTTGAGCACTTCGTCGCCGCTCCACTTCTGGGTCACGGTCTGTCCGTTGAAGGTGCTGCCCGCTGGTAAACCATAGTAGAAGGTTAGCGTCTTGTTGCCCTTGGTCCAGATGACCTGTGGCGTCTGGGAGGCATTCTCGTCTAAGAAGTCACCCGTGGTGCCAATCTTGAAGCCTTGTTTGCTGGTGAAGTCGCTTCGCAGGGTGCTGAGCTTTGCCTTCGGCACCATGACAGCCAGAGAATTGACATCTTGGAAGGTCTTGGTGCCTTTCTCCACTTTGCTGATATCCCAGTTGGAACCCAGCTTAAGGATTCGCAGCGAGGTGCAACCGGCAAACATACCATCCATGGACTCCAGTGATGAAGTGTTCCAGGCAGAGAGGTCCAATTCAGAAGCGGGAGTATTCCGCATCATGTTATCTGTTTCCTTGACATTCTTGGTGTCGAATTCCTTGATGCCCTTACAAGTCTTTTCGTTCAACGAAGTGCAACCATAGAACATACTATTCATGGTTGTAGCCTTGGAAGTATTGAACAGATGTGTCGGTACGCTGACAAGATTAGAGCACCCAAAGAACATATAGCTGAAGTCCGTGACATTATCCGTGTGTGGATAATTGCTTGCTGGTATTTCCTTGAGGCTGAAACAATTGTGGAACATAGCGGACATCGATGTGATGTTCGTTCCACTGCCGAATTTGACGGGAATCTTTTCCATACTGGCGCAGAAGGAGAACATCTGCGTCAAGTCCGTGGCTGAAGAGACATCGATAGTCCCACCGAAATCTTTCAGACTCATACAGCCGAGGAACATGCCGTAGAGACTCTTGGCCTTGCTGATATCCAGGTTTTCGATACCCGATATCTCTTCCAGCGCGCTCAGTCCCCAGAAGTAGCAATATGCATTCATGATCTTCACGTTCTTGAACGAACTGTGAATAGTCACCTTCTTGATTTTGTCGTTGTATTTTGAGTCGCTCCACAGCCTATTGTCATACCAGTCTTCCTCTTTTCTGTTCTGCATCCACAAGCCAGAGAATACCGTCTCGACAGTATAGCCGCTGTATGGGGATATGTTGCAGCGGTCGCCGGACTTCAATGTGGTACGGTAACCATAGAGGAAGAGTTCATAATTTTGTCCAGAGCGTAGGAGGATGCCGCTGCACGGATATATGAGTACCCGGTTGGGGAAAGAAGCCTCGGGGCAGGCGCTGACGATCTTGCTTGCATCACTGGGAATGTATATAAAGCATTCCCGGTTTGCTTTCGAGAACATATTCGATGCGCTGGTGACAGCGTCAAAGTTATTTTTGCTCAGATCGATTTCTTTCGCGTTCGAGCATTCCGCAAACATATAATCCATGGACTTGACCTTTTCGGTGTTGAACACTGACAGGTCTACATTTTCGAGTCTGGTACACCCATTGAACATATAGCTCATCCGGGTGACGTTTGCCGTGCTGCTCAGTAATGGCAGGTGCGCCATCGAAGTACAGCCTTTAAACATGGAATACATGTCGGTCACCTTATCGGTATTAATGCGGAATCCATATTTGGAACCATCGCACTCCAACTTGGCGCAACCAGAGAACATCCGATCCATGTCTGTGACGTTGGATGAACCGTCAATCAATGGGCCGTACGTCTGCCCGTCGAATATCAGATTGGAGCAATTCTCAAACATTCGGAACATCGAGGTGACTCGACTGAGAGACCAACCATTCAGGTTGAGTCTTTCCAGTGAGGTACACCCACTGAACATCGCTGCCATAGATGTGACATTGCTGACGTCGAACTTGGTGGGATATTTCTGCGAGCCAATCATGTAGAAACCTAAGCCCAGTACCTTCAGACTCGAGCAGCCGCTGAACATATCTCTCATATTGGTGACGAGTGAGGTGTTTAAGTGTGGCAGACCGTGGATTTCCGTGACTCTCGAGAAGTTATTGAACCAATAGGAAGTATTATTAGGCTTTGCATCAAAGTCCTTGTCGATATAAATCTTGTTTACGGTGCTGGCACCAACCTTCCACTTGGGAGAGCCAGAGGAGTTGACAACATCTTCGCCTTTCCAAGCTCCTTTCACGTAAACGTTGAAGGTCTGGCTTGCATACTGATTATTGGCTATATTGTTATTGGACATTGAGGAGTCGTAGTCGAGATATTGTACCTTTATCTCATAGGACTTACCCACGACATAATCAGTGGATGAATAGACGAATAATAGTACTTCTTCCGTATTGGGAAGGCGTCCATATATTACTTTCGCACGCTGATCGGGAACCGCCTTCTTCGTTCCAGGAATCTGACTCACGATACGTTCGTCCAAGCTGCTGAAGTAACGGCAGGTGAGATTGTCGCTGACTCCAACGAACATATGGCCGAGGAAGTTTTTGTATACAACCTTAGGATTAAAGGTGTCGATGTTCAATTTCCGGAGTGAATTACATCCATAGAACATTTCGTGAACGACGGCATTATCGCCACCGCAAGCAACGTTACTCAAGTCGATGGACGTCAGATTGCTGCAGTCGGCAAACATTCGGGATGTGTTACGTGTGGCGTCGCCCGTGAAGTTGCTCAGGTCGAGCGAGGTCAGCGACGTGCAGCCCTCGAACATGGAGTTCATGTGCTCCACCTTGGAGGTGTTGAACTTGCTCAGGTCAATCGACTTCAGCTTGGTGCAGCCGTCGAACATGTGGGACATGGAGGTGACGTTCTGCGTAATAACCTTGGAGAAGTCCAGACTGGTCAGGCTCTCGCAATTAGTGAACATAGATGCCAATTTGGTGGTCTGGTCCGTGAACAGGTACTCCAGGCCCTCGATGTTCTGCAGCTTCTTGAAGTCCTCGAAGAAGTGGCTCAGGTCCCGGAGGTCCTCCTTGGCACAGTCGAGGAATGCAGGGATGATGAGCACGTCGGTGCAGTTGTCCCTGATTTTGGAGGTGCTCCAGGATTTGTCGGTCACCTTGGCTCCGACATAGACGTTGGATACGCGGCCGTAGTTCTTGCTGCCGACGCGGTACACATCGCCCGTCTTGATAATACTGTTGCTGACGTGGAAGATGAGGGTGTTGGTCGATCCGCACCAGATGGCCTGCGGTATGGGCTCGTCGTAGTGGGTGGCGAGGAAGATGTCCTTAGCCTCCACGGCCTCGTACATCTTGTCCATATTCGGTGCCGTGGCGTTGCCAGTGCCGATGTTGACGGTCTTCACCCACGGTCCGCCGCCGAGGTCCTGGTTGGGGCTGACGGTGTACTGACCGGTCTGGATGTCGTAGGAATCCACGCGGTAGAGGCGAGCCTTGAAACCGGTGACGGCCTGCAGAGCCTTGTGGGCGTCGAACTTGTCGTGCTCGATGTAGAGGGTGTTCGAGTAGCTCGGTGCGTACTTGCCGCTGAACTGCACGAAGGGCAGTGTGTTATAGCCGTAGTAGTTCGTGGCCGTTGCTGCTCCCTCGTTGAGGCGGAAGAAGAGGAGGTTGGAGGCGGCGCTGGGCCAGCGCAGGCTGAGGTTGGACGAGGCGGGGTCGCCGGACTTCATGTCGCCCTCGCCGACGGAGAAGGTGAAAGTACGCTTGCTGCGGTTGAGCGAAGATACGTTGCCGAAGGCGGCACCGTCGCCGAAGCAGTCGCCGAAGATGAGCGGCAACTGGTAGAAGGGCACGCGCACGTTGTAGCCGCGGTCGGAGGCTTCGATATACTGGCCTCGGTGGAGGCTGTTCCACGACTTCATGTAGTCGTTCAGCGACGTGTCGAACTTGCTGCTGTTGAAGGAGTCGCTGTTGATGGCGGCGTAGTAGTAGAAGCGCTGCACCAGCTCGCCGGAGTATGCGTTGAGCTTCTGGCAGAGCTGGTCGGCCACGTTGTATGCCCCGAGGTAGTCCTTCACCAGGTCGCTGAAGACGTAGGTGTAGTCCGTGTAGTAGTTGATGTTCAGGGGCGCGACGGTGCTGGCCTTGCCATCCTGGTTGGCGGCGGTGAGGCCGCCGATGGTGCTGCCGACAGAGGGCAGGGGGTACTTGGGATGGTTCGTCGAGTCGTTGTAGTTCCAGGTGTTCCAGACATCGTACATCTGGTTGCGGAGCTGGAGCAGGGACTTGTTGGTCTTGTCCTTGAGGAACTCGCAGTTGACGGTGGTTCCGTTGTAGTTGAAGAGGAGGCTCTCGGAGCCGAACTTCACGGGCACATTGTCGAAAGCGTACTCGTCGATCTCGCGGTCGCCGATGAACACCCACTTGCCGAGGTATGCGAAGTAGAGGTAGGGGTCGATGAGGCGATAGGGCAGGTCATAGGAGTTGGTGACGCTTCCCCGTGCGTTCTTGATGCCGGCGAACTTGGCGTTGTTGAAGACGATGTCCTCGTCGGTGAGCTTGTCGCCGCCGCTGGAGTTGAAGTAGTCCTGCTCATACTCGATGGTGGGTGTCTGGTCGATGCAGCCTCCGACGAAGGGCTTGCTGTAGCCCACCACGTCAGTCTGCTCGCTGGTGGTGGTGATGAGCCAGTTGTCGCTGCGGTACAGCTCGCCGTCCACCGTCTTGTCCATGAGGCCGTGGGGCAGGGGCGTGAGGTAGAGGTCCACGAGGGCGAAGGTGCTGTCCTTGTCATCTACAATCTTGTCTGCCCACACGCGTCCGACGTACTTCCCGTTATAGTAGTCATCCACCATCTCCTTCTCCTTCTTCTTATGGAAATAGGTGTAGAGGAGTCGCAGGCGGTACTGCTCACTGTTGAAGTCGTAGCCTTTCTTGTTGTGGTTGCGGGCGGAGGAGAACTCATTGAACTCGCGGAAGGCTTGTTCTGGTTCGAGGTTGTAGCAGTTGCCATTGACTTTGTAGGTGGCGTTGCGCTCCTGGCGCACGGTGTCGCCGTCGGCGGTGTAGCCTTCGAGCACCCAGGTCATCTTCTCTGTGGGCAGGCTGCTGCGGATGTCGCGGTTGAGGGCGATGGTGG
>DGVM01000005.1 GCA_002395925.1 Bacteroidales bacterium UBA4284 | reverse complement strand
TACTGTTATGAAAAGGTTTTTTTTAATTGCAGCGGGACTTCTCGCGTGTGTTCTCTCTCCGGCGGAGACTATCAAGGGCTCTGACGGCAAGTTGTCTTACATCGGTCGTACGGAAGTATCAGAAAAAGGCTCTGTCAGCTTCGACTGGAGCGCGACGACTGTAAGGCTCGCTTTCAAGGGTAAGACTCTGAAACTCAAGTGTTCCGACACCCACAAAGATTATTTCAACGTGTGGATTGACAAGGAGCAGGGGCCGCGCGCGGACTTCGTCGTGACGGTAAATTCTGCGGATACGGTGCTCACGCTCCTCACGACGAAGAAGACAGCGCGGCACACCGTGATCCTCCAGAAACGCACCGAGGCTGAGCAGGGTACATTCACCCTCCATGAACTCACGACCGACGGTAAGTTTGAACAGGCCCCGGCCCCCAAAGCCCGCCTGATCGAGTTTGTAGGCGATTCTTATACCTGCGGCTACGGAGTGGAGGCGCTGCACCGTGGCGATCCGTTCCTTCCTGCCGAAGAGAACCCTTCGCAGACCTATGCCGACGTGCTCGGCCGTCTCTTCGGGGCGGAAACCGTGCACATCAGCCACAGCGGCCGCGGCATCGTTCGCAACTATGGCGATTTCAACCAGCACGAGAATATGATCAAACTCTACGCACAGACCTTCGACCAGTACAAGGAGGATGCGTGGACCCCGACATACAGGCCGGATCTTGTCGTAATCTATCTCGGCACCAACGACTTCTCGACAGATAAGCAACCCAACCTCTGGGCATGGTGCAACAACTACCGCCTTCTCCTCCAGAAAATCCGCGAATTCCACGGCCCCGACGTGCCTATTCTCTGTATGGCATCTCCTTGCGACGAGCAGATGGACGACTATGTAGCCGAAGCCGTCAGGCGCAGCGGAGTCGACGGCGTCTACTTCGCTCCGATCCTGTCGAACTGCTACAAACTCGACGATACCGACCTTGGCGCCGCCTGGCATCCCAACTACAACGGCCACCGCAAGGTAGCAAGCGCCGTCGCCCCCTATGTTTCAACAGTAACCGGATGGGAACTACCCGAAAATTTCTATGAATAAGACATTTATCGCTTCTGCCGCCGGACTTCTCGCCCTCGCGGCCACGGCTTCGGCCCAGGTATTCACCAATGCGGAGACCCTGCCTCTCTACGGCAAGGCCCGCGAAGACACTAAAGAGCGCTACGAGCGCCTTCCCGCGGAGTTCGAAGGCCGTTCCCGCGAGGGGGTATGGTATCTCGGCCGCCACAGCGCCGGACTCTACGTGCGCTTCCGCTCCAACAGTACGGCAATCTGGTGCCGCTGGACGGCAAAGTTCGGCTGCCACATGAACCATCAGACCCTCACAGGCACCCGCGGCGTCGACCTCTATACCCTTACGGCAAAGAACGAATGGCGCTTCATGGGCGCAGGCAGGCCTGAAATCAACGACAAGACCACTACCTCACGAATCATCGGCGACATGACCCCGGAATGGCGTGAGTATATGCTCTACCTGCCTCTGTACGACGGCGTGACCTCGGTTGAGATCGGCGTGGACTCCACCGCAGTTGTGGAACAGCCCGCGGTCGACCTTCCCAAGTCAGACAAGCCGATCGTGATGTACGGAACGTCCATCCTTCAGGGAGGCTGCGCCAACAGGCCCGGCATGGCCCACACCAGCATCATCGAGCGCAAACTCAACCGCGAGGTCATCAACCTTGGCTTCAGTGGCAACGCTCTTCTCGACTACGAAATCGCGGAGCTTATGGCATCGGTCAAAGACCCCGCAATCTTCGTGTTCGACTATGTGCCCAATGCCTGGGACTACCTGATCAGCGGCGAGCAGGGAGAGAAATTCTTCAGGATCGTGCGCGACGCTCACCCTGATGTCCCGATCCTCTTCCTCGAGGATCCCTACTTCAGCTACTACGAGTGGGATGCCCATATCCGCGAAGAAGTCGACAAGAAAAACGCAGCCCAGCGCGCTCTTTTCAAAAAGCTCAAGAAGCAGGGCGAAAAGAATATCTGGTACCTCAAGTCCGACGACATGGTCGGCCACGACAACGAAGCCTTCGTCGAAGGCCTCCATTTCACGGATCTCGGTATGATGCGCTACGCGGAGTGGCTCACGCCCCACATCAAAAAGCATATGAAGAAATAGCCAATTTATTCGTAAATTAGGGGACTTAATCTACGTACTTGATGAAGATACTGAAACTTACCCTCGCCGCGGCAGTCGCACTGTCGCTCGTATCTTGCCGGACAGCAGACGAAAAGCAGGCTGCAGCCCTTGCAAAGCGCATTATGGGCCCGCAGGCCGGAGCAATAGTCTTCGAGCAGGTCAAATCCGAAAAAGACTGCTACGAACTCAGTCAGAATGGCTCCAAGATTCTTATTAAAGGCAATAACGCCAATTCGATGGCGGTAGGCCTCAACCGCTACCTCCAGCAGTACTGCCTGACCAATGTCAGCTGGTACGACTTCAACCCGGTGGAGCTTCCGGCAACATTGCCCGCAGTCCCCGAGCCGGTAAGCGGAACGGCGGATGTCCCCGAGAGGTTCTTCCTAAACTACTGCACCTTCGGCTACACCATGCCCTGGTGGAAGTGGGAGCAGTGGGAGAGATTCATCGACTGGATGGCCCTCAACGGCGTCAATATGCCTCTTGCCATCACAGGCCAGGAGGCAGTCTGGCAGAAAGTGTACCGCAAGTACGGCCTCACCGACGAGCAGATCCGCTCGTTCTTCGTAGGACCCGCCCATCTCCCGTGGCAGAGGATGTGCAACCTCGACCGTTGGGAGGGACCGCTCCCGCAGGGTTGGATCGACGGGCAGGCCGAACTTCAGAAAAAAATCCTCAAGCGCGAGCGCGCCCTTAACATGAAACCGGTCCTTCCGGCCTTCGCCGGGCACGTCCCCGCCGAACTCGCAGAAGTCACGACCGAGAAGATCGACACCTTCCGCGTTAGCTTCTGGGGCGGTTTTGCCGATAAATATCGCTGCACCTTCCTAAGCCCGATGGACCCGTTTTACTCAAAGATCCAGAAAGACTTCATGGAGGAGCAGACCAAGATGTACGGCACAGACCACATCTACGGCGTCGATCCCTTCAACGAAGTGGACGCACCGTTCTGGGATCCCGA
>DGVM01000209.1 GCA_002395925.1 Bacteroidales bacterium UBA4284 | reverse complement strand
TGGAGACTCCCGAGGAGAAGGCCGCCCGCAAGGCAGGCAAGGCTGTCAAGGATCCTTACAGCCCTCTGAGCTTCCGTCACTTCGTTCTCGGCGCCATCGCCATCTTCTTCTATGTCGGCATCGAGGTAGGTATCCCCAATACCGCGAACGTTTACTTCTCCGGACTCGAGTCCGTTGGTCCCGCCCTCACCGGTACCCTCATCAGCGCCTACTGGCTCTGCATGCTCGTAGGACGTCTCGTCGGTGCATCCGTCGGAGCCAAAGTCTCGAGCAAGAATATGCTTCTCTACACATCGTCGGCAGCCATCGCGTTCATTCTCATCGCCATGTTCCTGCCTCAGGGCGCAGTCATCGGCAAAGTTCCCGTGAGCCTCGTGTTCCTCGCACTCTGCGGTCTCTGCACTTCCGTCATGTGGGGTTCCATATTCAACCTCTCCGCCGAGGGCCTCGGCAAATACACTGCAGCCGCATCCGGTATCTTCATGACCCTCGTCTGCGGCGGCGGCATCATTCCTTTCGTCCAGAACCTGCTGGCCGACGCCGTCGGTTCGCTTCAGAGCTACTGGGTGCTTATCGCCTGCCTGGCATACCTCATCTTCTACGCAGTCAGCGGCAGCAAGAACGTAAACAAGGATATCCCTACAGAGTAATCAAAACTTCGAATCAGCTATGGAGAAACCTTATGTACTTGGTATAGACATCGGCGGACAGACCGCCAAATGCGGAATCGTCAACGCCCGTGGCGAAGTCCTCGCCCAGAGCATCCTCGTTTCCAACAAGCACGATGACGCACCTTCGTTTGTCGCCGCACTTGCCCTTACGCTCCAGAAACTCATTGCCGACTCCGACCTCCAGGGTCAGATCCGCGGCATCGGCGTAGGCGCTCCCAACGGCAACTATTACACAGGAGAAATCAAGCAGGCCCCCAACCTCTCATGGGCTCACGAAGGCAACGTTCCCTTCGCCGCCATGCTCTCCGAGGCGATGGAGGGACTGCCCGTCGCACTTACCAACGACGCCAATGCGGCTGCCGTCGGCGAAATGACCTACGGTGCAGCCAAGGGGCTCAAGAATTTCATAATGATAACCCTCGGCACCGGCGTCGGCAGCGGCATCGTCATCGACGGCAAGGTGCTTTACGGCCACGACGGATTTGCCGGAGAGCTGGGGCACACCTGTGCCGTACGCGGCGGCCGTCTCTGCGGCTGCGGCAAACTCGGATGCCTCGAAGCATATTGCTCCGCCATCGGTGTTGCCCGTACTGCGGTCGAATGGCTCGACAAACATCCCGAGGAGTCATCCCTGCTGAGCCTGCGCGAAAACATCACCTCCAAGGATGTTTACGAAGCAGCCAAGGCAGGCGACAAGATGGCTCTCGAGATTTTTGAATATACCGGAACAATACTTGGACGCAGCTTCGCCGATTTCATAGCGTTCTCGTCACCCGAGGCGATCGTGCTCTTCGGTGGCCTTGCCCGCGCCCGTGAATTCCTTACCAAACCCATCGAGGAGTCGATGAACGAGAATGTCCTGCCTCTTTGGAAAGACAAGGTCAAACTCATGTACTCAAGCTTATCCGAGTCCGACGCCGCTATACTTGGTGCGTCGGCACTTGCCTGGAATCTTTAATGTTAACTATTTATAAATTAATGAAAACGTACAAATTTTTCTTTGCACTCGCACTGGGCGCGGCAATGGTTGCCTGCACCCCCAAAACAGCCGAGCCTGCAGCAGACGGCGAAGGCGCCGAGCAGACAGTAAAAACTCTTAAGGACTTTACCCCTACCAAGGCCGAGATCGACAGCGTCAGCTATCTTATAGGTGTCAATTTCGGAAGCTTCATCAAGGGATATGATTTCGGCGACGTCAACTACAACAAGATCATCGCCGGTATCAAGGATTTCGTTGCTGCAAAGGGCGATTTCCGCGATCCTGAGTTCGCTTCCCAGTTCAAGATCAGCCCCGATCTCATCAACCAGGTGTTCAACTCCCATCTCGAGAAGAGGCACAATTACAAGCTCCTCGCCAATAAGGAAGCCGGTGATAAATTCCTTGCAGCAAACCTCAACAAGCCCGGTGTACAGCAGACCGAAAGCGGCCTCCAGTACAAGATCATCGAGGTCGGTAACGAGGAACTCAAGCCCGCAGCCACCGACACCGTAGCAGTTCGTTATAAGGGAACCCTCATCGACGGTACCGTATTCGATGAGACCAAAGAAGACGCAGATCCCGCACGCTTCACCCTCAACAGTGTTGTCGCCGGTTGGACCGAGGGTCTTCAGCTTATCGGCGAAGGCGGACACATCGAGCTCTACGTCCCTGCCAACCTCGCTTACGGCGAGAACGGCCGTCCCGGCATCGAGCCCAACTCCACCCTTATCTTCGACGTCATCCTCGAGCATGTCGGCAAGGCCGCACCTGCAGCAGAGGAAGCCAAATAACAAGCTTTCTGTTTAACAAGTAGGGGTCGACTAAAAAGGTCGGCCTCTTCTTTTTTTTGTTCGCCAGGCTCCGCCGCGGCGTCAGCTTGCCTCTTCGAGGACTCCGCTCACTGCGTTCGCTCCGGCCCCTCCCATCGTCATCTGCGTCATCGCTGCGCGATACCTTGCTGCCGACGGGCAGGGGGAGGGGCCCGCAAGATACGAGTTCCGCGCCAGCGGGACGAAGGAGATTGTGGGAGGGGCCGGAGTGAGCGAAGCGAACGGAGTTCCGCCAGCGGTTGGCTGACTGGCGGCTCGGAGCCTTGACCTCAAGACAATAAACAAAATGGGGTGACTATCAGTCTCTCGACTATTTAGTCACCCCTTTCTTATTATTTCTCCAGGACTTTGCAGTGCGAAGCGATAATCCTCCGGCAATCCGGATTGTCAAGCGTGCCCTGGCAGGGGAGTATGCGGGCGCCTTTTCCGGACACCTCTGCCATGACCACCAGGTCGCGGAGAGCTTCCGCCTCGATTATAAGAAAGCGTTCGTGGGAGTCGGCGTCGATGTCTGCAACCGGCATGCCGATCTTGTGCTCGATGTATTCCTGCAGACTGGTAATAGGGGCCCCGATGCCGTCGGGGTCAATGGTGCAGATTGTCATTATTTACGGAAAGAATAGAGCTCGTACGAGGCGGCATTCACGGTATATCTGAACATCGGACGGGATTCGGGACTTCCGTCGGGGGTGATGGTGATCTCGATTGCCGCACCAGCGTCGCCTGCGCGGAAAGCTTCCTCAGCCTCGGAGGAGCTGCGGATGAGCCTTGTGCCGGCTGGCCGGCGGATCTTTATGGATTTGATGCCGGAATATGCAATGCGTTCGGAACTTACTGCTCCGATTATGTAATCCTGTACGATGCTGATGAATGCGGGCATATACAGCAGGGGAGCATCGTACCGCTCGCCGGCGACGGGGACGGATATTATGCTCATGGGCGTCTGGAGGGTATTGGAATTACTGTCTTTGCCGCCTTTGCTGAGTTCCAGGCTGATTATGCCCTTGGAGGTGACGGGACGCAGGAAATAGCTGTCCGGGTCGCCTTTCAGTCTCTCATAGTCGGCCTCGGAACAGAACTCGTAGGGGGATGCGGTCCACAATGAAGTGACGGCTGTCCTTATCGACTGCCTGAGCGGAGCGGAGCCTCCGAGCACAATTTTTGTTGTGCGGCTGCTGAAGTCCTGTATCCTATAGCTCTTTGTATATATTTTCATCTGGGCTGCACAGGGCAGGCTAAGGCTTGCCAGGCAGACCAGGATGAGTATTTTCCCTATAACGGTTTTCATAACGGCAAAGTTAAGAATTTTCACTACATTTGTAAAAAAATATATGGCACAGTACATAGTATCAGCCCGCAAATACCGTCCCGATTCCTTTGAGAGCCTCATAGGGCAGGACAACATAGCCCGTACGCTCAAAAACTCCATATTACGCGGACAGCTTGCGCATGCTTACTTGTTCTGCGGCCCCAGAGGTGTAGGCAAAACCAGTGCCGCGCGCATTTTTGCCAAAACCATCAACTGCTCGAATCCCGGTCCCGACATGGAACCCTGCGGCGAATGTGAGTCCTGCGTTTCCTTCCGCGAGGGGCGTTCGTATTGTATACACGAGCTCGATGCAGCGTCCAACAACGGCGTAGAAGACATCAAAGCCCTCATGGAGCAGGTCCTGATACCTCCCCAGGTCGGCAAGTACAGCGTGTACATCATCGACGAGGTCCACATGCTCACGCAGGCAGCGTTCAACGCTTTCCTCAAAACGCTCGAAGAGCCGCCCGCACACGCGATATTCATTCTGGCCACAACGGAGAAGCACAAGATCATACCCACTATCCTCAGCCGCTGCCAGACTTACGACTTCAACCGCATCAGCATCCCCGATATAGTTCGCAATCTGCGTGACATCGCAGGCAAGGAAGGGGTGAGCGTCGATGACGAATCGCTCCACGTAATTGCCCAAAAGGCCGACGGTGCGATGCGCGATGCCCTTACGATATTCGACCAGACCGTCGCTTTCTGCGGAACGGACATCAAGTACGACGAGGTCATCCGCAACCTGGGCGTGCTGGATTACGAATACAGTTTCCGCCTCACCGATGCTTTTCTGTCGGGGGATTATGGTACTGCGCTGCTGATTTTCGACGACATCCTTTCCAAGGGATTCAACGCCCTGCACTTCATTTCTTCGCTGGGTTCGCACATGCGCGACCTTCTGGTAAGCCGCACCGGCGGGCTTGAGGCCCTGCTCGACCTTCCCGCCTCGCTGCGGGAGCGCTACCGCGAGCAGGCCGGACGCTGCAGCATAAAATTCCTTTACGATGCGCTGGGCGTCATATCCCAGTGCGAGGCAGGGTACCGCGCGTCCACAAACCAGAGGCTCCATATCGAGTTTGCTCTCATGCGTATCGCCTTCATCGGCGGCGTCCCCGAGAGCAAGGTCGCTGCCCCGGCGCCGGCTCCAGCCGCTTCTGCTGCCCCAGCCACGCCTGCTGCTCCTGCAGCCCCCGTTGCTCCTGCAGCCCCCGTCGGGATCAAAACTGAGCAAAACGATCCCGCACCGGCCCCCGCAACCCCCGCAACCCCAGCCCCAGCCGCTCCCGCTCCCGTCGCTGCTAAGCCCGCAGCTCCCGCACCCGCTACAGCTAAGCCTGCCGCCCCCAAACCTGCTGCTGCTAAACCGGCCAAAAGAGCGTCCGGCTTGTCGCTTGCGGCCCTGATGAGCGACGAAGAGATTACCGTCGAACTGGCGGCGGAACCTGTCCCCGATGCCTCCAAATCCCTTCCGGACGCCGAAACTGTTTCGCAGAAATGGGCAGAACTGGCTGCAAGCTATACTGCCCAGCCCCGTCTGTCCGGCGCCCTCGCAACGGCCCGGCTCACCACCTCGGAAGAAGACGGCATACTCAAGGTCAGTTTCGCTCTTGTGAGCAAGGCTCAGCGTGACTGGATAGCGGAAAAGAAGCTCCGGGAACTAGAGGATCGCCTTAGCAAGATGCTGGACTGCACCAGCCTGCGTTTGTTCCCCGACGTCATCCCCGAAGAGGATCAGGAAAAGAAAATATACATGCCCGTCGAGAAGGCCCAGGACCTTATGGCCCGCAATCCCGAAGTGGCAGAACTTGTTAAAGACTTAGCATTAGATATACGATGAAGCTCCACTGCGAAAACCTGGTCAAGAAATATGGACTCCGCACCGTTGTGAAGGGGGTTTCCATGGAGGTAGAACAAGGCGAAATCGTCGGTTTCCTCGGGCCCAACGGAGCGGGCAAGACCACCAGTTTCTACATGATAACCGGGCAGATAGTCCCCAACGAGGGCAAGGTCTTCCTGGACGACGAAGAGATTACCAAGCTCCCCATGTACAAGCGTGCGCAGAAAGGTATAGGCTACCTTCCCCAGGACGCATCCGTTTTCCGCAAGATGAGCGTCGAAGACAATATAATGAGCGTCATGGAGATGAAGGGAATTCCCCGCAAGGAGCGTCTGGAACGTCTGGAGGCCCTGATCGACGAGTTCAACCTTTCCAAGGTGCGCAAATCCCTGGGCATACAGCTCTCCGGAGGCGAGAGACGCCGCTGCGAGATTGCCCGGGCGCTCGCAATCGACCCCAAATTCATCCTGCTCGACGAACCTTTCGCCGGAGTGGACCCCATAGCCGTAGAGGATATCCAGTACATCATCGCCAAGCTCAAGTACCGTAATATCGGCGTAATCATCACCGACCACAACGTAGGCGAGACCCTTGCCATCACCGACAGGGCTTACCTTCTGTACGAGGGCACCATACTTCAGCAGGGCACTCCCGAGTCCCTCGCTGCCGACGAAGACGTGCGTACCAAGTATCTCGGAAGCGGCTTCGTCCTCAAACGTTCCGTATCCGTCATCCGTGCCCAGCAGGAGTACGAGGCCCGCATGGCTGCCAACAACACCAAATAGCCTATGGAGAGAGTTTCAGGAAGTATTTCCCAGATTATCGGCCCAGTGGTCGATGTCCATTTTGACATTCCCCGCAAGGACCTCTCCGAGGAGGTGCTGCCCCGCATACATGACGCACTGAGAGTGGCGCGTCCGGACGGGCGCAGCGTGATTCTCGAGGTCCAGCAGCACATAGGCGAGGAGACCGTGCGCTGCGTCGCCATGGATTCCACCGACGGCCTCCGCCGCGGCCTCGAAGTATTCCCGAGCGGCAAACCTATAGCGATGCCCGTGGGCAGCCAGATTCGCGGGCGTGTGCTCAACGTAACCGGTGAGGCTATCGACGGCCTTCCCCCACTCGATACAACCGATGCCCTCCCGATTCACCGCGAGCCTCCAAAGTTCGAAGACCTTGCCACCTCCCAGGAGATCCTGTTTACCGGCATCAAGGTCATCGACCTGCTGGAGCCCTACCTTAAAGGCGGCAAAATCGGCCTTTTCGGCGGCGCAGGCGTGGGAAAGACCGTGCTCATCAAGGAACTTATCAACAACATAGCCAAGAAGCACAACGGCTTTTCCGTCTTCGCAGGCGTAGGCGAGCGCACCAGGGAAGGCAACGACCTGTTGCGGGAAATGATAGAATCGGGCGTCATCCGTTACGGCGAAGCCTTCTCCAAATCGATGGAAGAAGGCAAATGGGACCTCTCCGCTATCGATCCTGCCGAAGTGGGCAAATCGCAGGTAGCCATGGTGTTCGGACAGATGAACGAGCCTCCGGGAGCCCGCAGCTCCGTAGCCCTGAGCGGCCTGACGCTGGCAGAATCGTTCCGGGACAGCCCTGACCCCGACTCCCCGCACGACATACTTTTCTTCATCGACAACATCTTCCGTT
>DGVM01000215.1 GCA_002395925.1 Bacteroidales bacterium UBA4284 | reverse complement strand
GGAAGGCCTCAGGCCCGACGGCAGGTTCTACCTCAAGCTCCTCAAGCGCTTCTGCCTGCTGTTCCTGCTCGGCTGGATAGTCCAGGGCAACCTGCTCGATTTCGACTGGAAGGTCTTCCATCCGTTTGCGAACACCCTGCAGTCTATCGCCGTGGGCTACGTAGTTGCAGCGCTGCTGTTCGTCCACCTCAAACCCCGCTGGCAGATCGTCGCTGCCTTCGTGCTGTTTGCCGCCTACTGGGCCGTATTCGCCGCAAGCGGAATGAATCTCGACCCTCAGGACAACGTTGCGATGGTCGTGGACAAGGCGGTGCTCGGTGCGCACAGGGACGGCGTGACCTGGGCGGCCGACGGCTCGTGGAGCTACGACTGGGAGTACCAGTACACGTGGATCCTCTCAAGCCTCAACTTCGCAGTGTCCGTGCTGCTCGGCTCGTTCGCAGGTCAAATCCTGCGCAATTCGAAGAAAGCGCCGGCCGGCCGCGCAGCTGTCGTCGCCATCATAGGAGTAGTCCTGGTCGCCGCAGCCCTGCTGCTTTCTCCGCTCTTCCCCATCATCAAGAAGATCTGGAGCAGCACCATGACCCTTTACGCCGGCGGAATCAGCTTCCTGCTCATCGCGCTGTGCTACTATGTGGTCGACGTGCTCGGCTGGCACAAGGGGCTCGACTGGCTGAAGTACTACGGCAAGAACTCCATCACGGCATACTGCATCGGCGAAGTGATTATCTTCAGCTCGGTGTCGGAGTCGCTGCTCCACGGCCTGGGAGACTGGAGCTGGTACCCTGTGGTCATCGCTCTGGCCAACAGCCTTATCCTGTTCTTCATTCTTCGCTATCTCTACAAAAAAGAAATCTTCCTCAAGGTATGAAACTCCGTTACCTGCTTGTTCTGGCTCTTGCCGTTTCCTGTACAACGAATCCTTCAACCAAGGTGGCACTGTCGCCCGACACTTCCGTCTGGGGCGGCCGTATCAAAGACGGATCCCTGATGCCCTTCAAGGCCGGGTTTGAGGCCGACCTCTCCGACAACCGCTCCAATCAGGTGGCGCCGCTGCTGCTTCTGTCAGACGGGACCTATGTCTGGAGCGACGACCCGTTTGCTTTCCGGGTAACGGACAAAGAGGTCGTGATCGATGGCAAGGTCGAGGTCGTGAAGGCTGGAGAAAACCTTGCGGAAGCGTATCGTGCGGCTGCAAAAGCCCATTTCCCCGCAAACGGTCAGCTTCCTCCCGAGGCATTCTACCGTATGCCTCAGTACAATACCTGGATTGAGCTGATGTACAACCAGAACCAGGACGGTGTGCTGGAGTACGCGCGCGGCATCCTGGGGAACGGCCTTCCCGCCGGGGTAATCATGATCGACGACACCTGGCAGGAAGACTACGGCAAGTGGAACTTCCACCCCGGGCGCTTCCGCGATCCCAAGGCCATGTGTGACCAGCTGCACCGAATGGGCTTCAAGGTCATGCTCTGGATATGCCCCTTCGTGAGCATGGACCAGTACCAGATCTGCAGGAAGATCAACTCCTTCGACGGCTTCCTCCGCACCGCAGACGGCAATCCCTACCCCGTGCGCTGGTGGAACGGGACCTCCGCCGTGCTCGACCTCAGCAATCCCAAGACGGTAGAGTGGTTCAACGGCGAGCTTCACAGGTTGATGGACGAGTACGGCGTGGACGGCTTCAAGTTCGACGCCGCCGACTTCGAATACTATCCCCAGGATGCCATCGCCGCCGGCGGGACTGTCCCCGGCTGGGAACAGTGCTCGCTCTTTGTACAGCTCGCAGAGAATTATCCCTTCAACGAACTCCGTGCAGGCTGGCGCAATGCCGGCAAGCCGATAGTACAGCGCCTGCACGACAAGGCTCATTCGTGGGAGGACCTCGCCAAGCTCATCCCCGAGATGATGGCCGAGAGCCTGATGGGCTTCAGCTTCTGCTGCCCTGACATGGTAGGCGGCGGCAGTTTCGAGACCTTCCTCAGCGGCAAGACCGACGAGCAGCTCATTGTCCGCTCCGCCCAGGTGCATGCGCTGATGCCGATGATGCAGTTCTCGCTCGCCCCCTGGAGGGTACTCAGCAAGGAGAACTACGCTGCCGTACTTAAGGCGGTTAAGACCAGGGAGCAGTTCATGCCGCTGATCGAAAGCCTCTATGAGCGCGCCGCCAAGACCGGCGAGCCGATTGTCGCTCCGCTGGAGTTCGTGTTCCCCCATCAGGGACTCGCGGGCATTGCAGACGAATTCATGCTTGGAGACAAGCTGCTGGTTGCGCCTATGGTCGTGCCCGGAGAGAAACGCACGGTGGTTCTTCCCGAGGGGCGCTGGCGCGCGGACGACGGCCGGCTCTACGAAGGCGGCACGGTCGGGATCGATGTGCCGGTCGGCAGGTTGCCGTATTTCGTCCGAGGAACCATTTAAAAAAAAGTACTTATATTTGCGGACTCAATGAAAGTACTAAAACCTTAAGATATGAAAAGACAACTCAATGAGATCTGCGCCAAGTACACAGTTCCTCAGGAAGTAAAAGCGAAGGGTATCTACCCTTACTACAAGCCCATCAGTTCGGGCCAGGATCCGGTAGTCACCATGGCCGACGGCCACAAGGTGCTGATGTTCGGATCCAACTCCTACCTCGGTCTTTCGGACGACCCCAGACTCAAGGAAGCCGCCATCGAAGCGGTCAAGAAATACGGCACAAGCTGCTCCGGCAGCCGTTTCCTCAACGGAACGCTCGACATCCACCAGGAACTCGAAGAGAAGCTCGCCAAGTTCGTGGGCAAGGAAGAAGCCGTCACCTACAGCACCGGATTCCAGGTCAACCTGGGAGTAGTCAGCTGCCTCGGATTCAAGGGCGGCTACACCCTTCTGGACGACACCGACCACGCCTGCATCATCGACGGCAGCCGCCTCGGATGGAGCACGGTCTATAAGTTCAAGCACAACGACATGGAGTCGCTCGAGAAGAAGCTCAAGGTCTGCGAGCCCGACGCCTACAAGCTCATAGTCATTGACGGCGTCTACTCGATGCTCGGCGACCTCGCCAAGCTCCCCGAGATCTGCGACCTGTGCGACAAGTACGGCGCATCCGTGATGATCGACGACGCCCA
>DGVM01000111.1 GCA_002395925.1 Bacteroidales bacterium UBA4284 | reverse complement strand
TCCAGTTCTTGGTCTTGCTCAGGGGACGGGTCTCCATAATGCGGACGGTATCACCTTCACCGCACTCGTTCTTGTCGTCCTGTGCCACGAACTTGGTGGTCTTCTTGACAAACTTGCCATAGAGAGGATGCTTTTCCTTGCGCTCGACAGCGACGATGATGGTCTTGTCCATCTTGCTGCTGACCACTACTCCTACTCTTTCCTTACGAAGATTTCTTTCCATAAAGCTCTGATTTAGTTCTGTTTTTCTTTTTCAGCGAGGATAGTGATCATAAGAGCGATATCCTTTCTGGTCTTCTTGAATTTGGATGTGTCCTCCAATGGAGAAATCGCGTGGTTGATCTTCATTGTGTCGAGATTGCTCTTCTCGATTGCGATTCGGTCGCGCAGGTCTGCTACAGACATTTCGCGTGCTTCAGCTGCTTTCATTTTCTTTTCTCCATTAAATTATTCGACATAATCCCTGCGGACGACGAACTTGGTCGCGATGGGGAGCTTGTTGGCGCCCAGACGCATTGCCTCTTTGGCAGTCTCCAGGGACACGCCCTCGGCCTCGAAGATGATGCGGCCGGGAGTGATGGGAGCCACGAATGCATAGGGATCACCCTTACCTTTACCCATACGGGTATCGAGAGGCTTCTTGGTGATAGGCTTCACAGGGAAGACCCTGATCCAGATCTGACCTTCACGGTTCATCCTACGGGAGATAGCCTGACGGGCGGCCTCGATCTGCTGCGCAGTGAGCCAACAATTTTCAAGGGTCTTGATACCGAAGGAACCGAAAGCGAGCTGGTTTCCCCTCTGGGAGTTGCCCTTCATACGGTTCTTCTGTTCCCTTCTAAATTTTGTTCTCTTAGGTTGTAACATTGTAGTATTACTTTAAAAATAATTATCGTTAAACCCTAAATCATTGATTCTCAATGGGATAGCCCACAAAGAGCCAAATTTTGGGATTGCAAAGTTAGTAAAAAAATTCCAATTAGCAAGCGTCCGGCAAAAATTTTTCAAACATTTTCGACACGAAAATTTTCAGTTAACTATCCGTATTATTAACCACTTACAGGAGTCGCCCAAAAATTTTCCCCTACTTTTTCGACACGTCCGAAAACACTTTTTCGAAAGCCGTTTTCTCTCCCTCCCCGGACAACAAAAAAAATCCCGTGTTTCCACGGGATCATTATAATAAATAGGAATTATGCTACTTTGCCAGCGAGAAGGTCAGTTCCAGACGCGGCCGCAGCGAAGGGTCCGCAGCCCCGGGACCGTACAGCGAAGCGCAGTAATAGCGGTCGGTATCGAGCATTTCCACAACCGTAGTCGAGGAGTTTGTCGAAGCCGCGCTGGCATACTGCGCCATAAGGGCGTAAGAAGTGTAGTTGGTGTAGGGGTCGTAGCCATAGCCGTAACCTCCCATACCATAGCCGCCGTAGCCGTAACCGCCCATACCGTAGCCTCCGTAATACATACTATTGTAATAGTTCTGGTAGGCCATCATCTGGAGGTAGGAATCCATAGCCGAAGACCCGGTCGGATTCACGACTGTTTCATTGGCGTTGATGATCAACCATATATCATACTCGCCGGCATACAGTTTCTTACGCTTGTAGGCCTCGGTCGAAGTCTCGCTTCCGGAAGGTACCTCCTTGATTTTCAGCAGCTCCTGCAGGTGGTAGGTAATGTCCGGAGAGTAGCACAGGGTGCTGCGGTTGATGTCTCCGTGGTTTTCATTTTCGGAGCTCGCATCGGTAAGGCCCGCGAAGACCACGGTCGTATCGTTCTGCCTGATGCGGCAGGTAGGCGAAAGAATCTGGGGGTACTTGTACATTTCCCTATAGTCCTCGGGGAATTCGAAAGGCAGCACGAGCGTCGCCTTGTTGATGACCGCACCCTCCGGGTCTCCCCCCTTCTCGCGGATGAGGCTTTCGGCAAGGCGCTTGAGCCCGAGGGCCGACACCACGGGCTTGAGGCCGCCGCCGCCCTCTATGAGCACTTTCTCCTTGGAGTCTCCGGCGAGGTGCCGGGTCTCCTGGGTGGTCTGGTTGAGACAGTATTCAGGATAATATCCGCGCTTGGTGCTGGACTCGAATAGCGAATCCAGGTCGGTGAAGTCGGTCAGGCCGTAGGAAAAGAAGAACGAGGTATCGGTCTCGGCCACGCCGTCGCGGTCATAGTCGCAGGTAAGATCCAGGATGGCGTAATTGCCGACCACATAGCCCACCTGGCTGTCGTAGCCCACCTGCAGCTCGAACATATTGATACGTCCGCCCCGCCCGATGGGAAGGTCGGTGGAGATGTGGATGCCGGGAATCTTTTTCGTGTATTTGGAGAAGTCTTTCAGGTCGTCCTGCGTAATCTGCAGGAAACGGCGGGCGTACTCTTCCGTAAAGTCGAACGAGAGCGAATCGGTGCCGTCCACCACGGGGTTGCCCTGGGCGATGGAGCGGCTGTAGTCCACTTTTATGGCGTCGCCGTTGATATCGAAGTCACGTCCGGGCCGCAGGGGCGAAGCGAGCGAATGGACGCGCACGTTCTGCAGGATGCGTTCCTGACCTCTTGTCGCCACGGACACAGTATCGAAGGCCGCTGCGAAATGGAAGCGGCGCACCTTGGCGGCCGCGACATTGCCGAAGTCCAGCGAATCCAATGCGGGCACGAGGGTGAACGAGGCCGTGCGGGTCGTGAGGCCGTACACGTCGTCCCTGATGGCGCCGATGGTGATGCGCCTCTGGGAATAGCCGGACAGCGAATCGGAAGGCATCATCTTAAGGGAGCCGGCGGGCAGGGCGGCCTCAACCGGATAGACGTTATATGTCTGGTCGGCCGGGATGAGGTTGCCTCCCAGCTCAGGATTGATTTCCACACAAGACAAGCAGCAGAACAGGGCCGCCGCTATGGCAGGAAAAGAAATTTTCATCGTCAGATAGTGTCGTAAAAAGCATTGTACGCTTCGACATAGCTTCCGTCCTTCATCGCGGCCTCGTCGTACTGGAGCACGGGAAGTTTCAGGGACTTGGCGTACTTCTCCAGCTTGGGGTCCACGTCGGGCGAGCCGATGATGATGCCGTCGGCGTACTGGATGGCGGTTTTAGCAAGATTTATGCCATCCGGCTTCTTCAGGAAGGGCAGGTCGGTGGCGTCCAATCCGCCGAAAGCGGCCTTGGAAGCGAACCCGGGACGGAATTCGGCCTCGGGGGTATCACCGTAGAGCGACAAGACTATTTTGCTGGAAGAGAAGATAGGATCGTCCTTGTACGCCTTCTTGAGGTAGGCCGGCACAAGCTGCGAAATCCAGCCCTGGCAGTGGATGACGTCAGGAGCCCAGCGGAGCTTCTTTGCGGTCTCAAGCACGCCGCGGGCATAGAATATGGCCCGCTCGTCGTTGTCCTGGAAGAAGGCTCCGGACTCGTCGCAATACATCTGCTTGCGACGGAAATAGTCTTCATTGTCAATGAAATAGACCTGGATATGGGCGGCCGATATAGAGGCCACCTTGATGATCAGCGGGTGATCGACGTCGGATATTATGATGTTCATTCCCGACAGACGGATCACTTCGTGCAACTGATTCTTGCGCTCGTTGATAAACCCGTAACGGGGCATAAACGAACGGATTTCCCGCTTACGCTCCTGCACAGCTTGCGGGAGAAGGCGGGCTACGCTGGCTATAGGCGATTCCGGGAGGTAAGGACACATCTCGGAATTGACGAATAGGACTCTGTTTACATTTTCTGCCATTCGCACAAAGGTAAGAATTTTTTTTGAAATTTCGATAATTCATTATCTTTGAAGTCAATTTGGGAGATTATGGCAAAAGAAGAAAACAAAATAATCCGCCGGCGCCTGCGCAACGCCTACGCTTCCAGCATCATAAGCATCAGTTTGGTGCTGCTGCTCATAGGTATAGCCGCGCTGCTGATAGTCAACGCCCGCTCGGTTTCGGACTATTTCAAGGAAAATATGCAGCTCTCCGTAATTCTGAAGCCTGACGTAAGCGACGAGGACGCGCTGAACTACAAAAAATCCGTCGAGACCCTGCCGTTCATCAAGGGCACGAGGCTCGTGACCCGCGAGGAAGGCGCAGCCGAACTCGCCGGTATGCTGGGCGACGATTTCCTCTCCGTGTTCGAGACATCCCCAGTGCCGGTCTCGCTGGAAATCACCCTCCAGGCCGACTATGTGGCCCCGGACAGCGTCGCCTTCGTACGGAGGACCCTTTCCGCCTCCGACAAGGTCGAAGAAGTGGAATACCAGCAGTCGCTGGTCGAGGCGCTCAATGCGAACCTCGCCAAGATTTCCCTGGTGCTGGGCGTCTTCATCCTGCTGATGCTCTTCATCTCCTTCGTGCTCATCAACAACACGGTACGCCTGGGCGTGTTCTCCCGCCGCTTCACCGTGCACACGATGCAGCTCGTCGGAGCCACGCGCCGCTTCATCCGCAAGCCCTTTATGAACGGAGCCCTGCTCCAGGGGCTCGTCTCCTCGGTCCTCGCGCTGGTGGCTCTTGCAGGCGTGCTGGCGCTGCTGCGCCGTTCCTTCCCGCAGATGTTTGCGGTCATAGAGCTGCGCTCGCTGCTCATCGTGGCCGGCACGGTCATAGTGTGCGGCGTGGCTATCTGCCTGCTGAGCACTTATTTAGTAGTAAACAAGCTCGTGTCCCTCGACAAGGACCGATTATATTATTGATATGGATAAAATGGCAATGTCCCGCAAGGGAATCCGGCTGCTGCTGGCCGGGCTGCTCGTGATGGTCGCGGGCTATGTGTTGATGATGGGAGGTTTCAGCCCGGACCCCAACGTGTTCAATTATGCTATGTTCGACGCCCGCCGGCTGGTGGCGGCGCCGCTGGTGATACTCGCCGGAATCGTAATCGTGGTGCTGGCAATTATGGGCCGATTCGACGGCGGCAAGGAGGAGAAATAAGCTATGGACTGGTTACAGGCACTGATTCTCGGCCTTGTGCAAGGCCTGACCGAATTTCTCCCCGTCAGCAGCAGCGGCCATCTCGCAATCGGCAAGGCCCTGCTGGGAATCGAACCCACCGAAGACCTGGTATTCGAGGTCACGGTCCACGCCGCTACGGTACTTGCGACAATCGTGGTGTTCCGCAGGCAGATATGGGACCTTCTCAAGGGACTCTTCAAGTTTAAATACAACGACGAGACGGACTACATCGCGAAAATCTGCGTGTCTATGATTCCTGTCTTCATCGTAGGTATGTTCTTCAAGGACAGCGTGGAAGCCCTGTTCGGCTCGCTGACCGTGGTCGGCATCGCGCTGCTCGTGACCGCGACCCTGCTGACCTTCTCCGACTGGATGGCGGGACGCCAGAAAACCGTGCGCGAATACCGCGGCGGCATCTCATTCTGGCAGGCTTTCGTCGTGGGTATCGGACAGGCCCTCGCCGTGATTCCCGGACTGTCCCGCTCCGGCACCACCATCAGCACCGGTCTGCTCTGCGGAG
>DGVM01000090.1 GCA_002395925.1 Bacteroidales bacterium UBA4284 | reverse complement strand
CCTGTTCGTAAGGGCCAAAGTCGGCAGGAGCGGTCCCGTTTCTCGTTGCCTTTCGAGAATAAATCAGTTTGCTGAGTTTTGTCCGGCGAGCCATCCGGTGCAGAATGCCAGCTGGAGGTTGTAGCCTCCGGTGTCGGCGTCGATGTCGAGGGCTTCGCCGCAGAAGTACAGTCCGCTGACGAGGCGGGATTCCATGGTCTTTGGGACGATTTCGTCGGTGCTTACGCCGCCGGCCGTGACGACAGCCCGTTCCCAGCCTACGTAGCCTTCGATGTCGAATCTCCAGGCCTTGAGCGCCTTGGCGATACTTACCAGGTTGACCCATACTTTGGTGTCTGCGCGCCCGCGTCGCTCCAGGGTGATGATTCCGGGGTTGGCGGCGCAGAAGGCGGGGATAAGTTCCCATGGCATCAGTTTGCCGAGCAGTATGCGGCAGCGCTCTTTTTCGCGTATCCGGGCCGAACGTGGGTCTTTGTCGATTTCGGTCCAGAGCTCTTTGATTCGGGTGGTGAGTTCGGTAAGGCTGACTCCGGGCTTGAGGTCGAGAAGCACTGCGACCTTGGAGCCGTTGACGAGTGCCTTGACGGCCTTGCGGCTTATCTGGAAGCCGATTGGGCCTTCCATTCCGCCGTCTGTAAAGTCGATATCGCCGAATTCTTCGCCGGCGGGAGTTTCCTGTATCAGCAGGGTGACGCCTACATTTTTGAGCTGCGTTCCGCAGATTTTTTGTCCGAATTCGGAGAGTGGCGTTTCGCGGTGGATATGGTGCTGGGGTGCGGCAGTGACGTTTTTGTATCCTTTCGGTACCAGCGCGGTCAGGGAGGGGAAGAGCGGCGTGATGGTGTGGCCCAGTTTGCGGGCCCAAGCGTAGCCGTCTCCCGTGGAGCCTGTGCCTTGATAGCTGAGGCCGCCGGTGGCTATGATGAGTTTGCTGCAGGTGTGAGTTGTGCCGTCAGACAGATGTATGGTGAAATGTGAGGACGCTGCTCCCGCAGCTTCTACTCTGTCATTTCGAGCGAGCGAAGCGAGTCGGGAAATCTCAACCCCGGCTACTTCAGCCTCAGTCTGGATGATGACGCCTACGCCGAGGCACTCACGGACGAGGGCATCTACGACGTCGGTTGAATGGTATGATGCGGGGAAGGCGCGGTCGCCGCGTTCGACTACCGTGGGCATTCCTGCGGATTCAAAGAATTCGATCACGCGCTCCGGAGGGAAACTTCTCCAGGCGGGACGGACGAACTGGGCTCCGGCGCGTATATGTGAGGAGAAGTCGCTCCAGTCTTTGACGTTGGTGAAATTGCAGCGGCCTTTTCCGGTAATCATGATCTTGCGCCCGGGGCGGGGCATTTTTTCGAGGACGCATACGCGGAGCGGATTGCCGGCCGCAGCAGCGTGGCTTGCGGCGCTGTAGGCGGCCATCAGCCCCGATGCGCCTCCGCCGATGACTATGACATCGTATTTCATATAGTTGAAAACCTGTTGACAAATATACATATTCTTTTTGGCTTTGTCGGACTTTATGGTTAATTTTGTAGGCTGTTGACAACAATAATTCATCCATAATCATATTATGACATTAATCAACAAGACCAAAAACTTGACCAGGAACTATCAGGCTCCTGATTGTGACTTCTGTGCAGCTCTTACGGGAGCGATGTTCTGTGACAGTCTTGCCGGTGCCGGTACCGAAGACTGGGTGTATGACACTAATGAATTCTAGCCCTATGAAGAGATTCTTTGCATTTGCAGGGCTGATGACGGCAGCCGCCATCTCCCTCACCAACTGCCAGCCCAAAGAACTTGGCCTCGAGACTCTTCCTGCAGGCAGGACCATTTACCTTACCGCATCTACCGATGCTGCTACCAAGACCGTCAACGATGGCCTTAGCACCCTTTGGGAGGCTGTGGACACCCTGAATGTCTTCTATCAGGCTTCCAGCGGATACCAGAATCTCGGCAAGGCCAGTCTTGTTTCCGGTGAGAAGACTAAATCGGCTACACTCTCTGTTGACGTTCCCGCGTCCGTGGAGCTTCCCGCAAGCGACGCTTCCGTAAAGTGGTGTGCGATTTTCCCGTACAACAGTCACATCGCAGCTCCCGACGGAAAGACCGGCTACAACTATATCGGCCACAGCAAGGGTCTCAACCAGAGTGCATGGGATGACATGTCTTCGCTTCGCGGCAACATCTGCCCGATGTACGGTGTAGCGGAAGGTAAAATCGGAGAGGTCAACATCCCCATGAAGCACATCGCGTCCGTCATCGAATTCAACGTTACCAACAGCACCGGCTCAGACATCGTCGTCAAGAGCATCAGCTACACTGCGAGTGAGGATATCGTCGGTACCTACTATTTCGCTATTGACGATAGCGGTGTGGATTGCATTTCCAGCGGAAGCAGCTACGTTTATTCTACCGCAACCGTCAATCTCGAGAAGGGCGCTCTCGCTGCCGATGCAAGCGGCAAGGCATACCTTGCGATCAAGCCTTATACCCAGAACGGTGCCGTTACCATCAAGGTTAACTGCGAAGTTGACGGCAAGGATATGACCGCTGAGATTACGAAGACCCCCACCGGCGACAAGGCTATATTCTCCGCCGGCAAGATCAAGAAGGTGAACGTGGACATCGTGGGCCTCAATGAGAAATCCGACAAGATTGCCGACGTTCACGCCGCAGCTTCCGGAACTGCTGTCGTCGTCAAGGACGTCATCGTTTCCGGCGTCATGAAGCAGGGCTTCTTCGTCACCGACAATACCGATATCCTCTACGTGTTCCTCAAGGCCGCCCCGAGCGTTACCGCCGGTCAGAAGG
>DGVM01000094.1 GCA_002395925.1 Bacteroidales bacterium UBA4284 | reverse complement strand
TGCGCGCCATGTTCTACATGGACCTCGCCCGCATGTACGCACCCGAGAACTATCGCCAGAACAAAGAGGCGATCACCGTCCCCATCGTAAAGGAGACAACGACCACCACCGAGGCTAACGACAATCCCCGGGCCACCAACGAGGTCATCTGGAATTTCATCATCGAGGATCTCAACAAGGCCGAGGTCGAACTTGCCAACTACGTCCGTACCGACAAATACACCCCCGATCTCTCCGTGGTTTACGGTCTCAAGGCCCGCGCCTACCTCGAAATGGGCGACTGGCAGAACGCCAAGGACTACGCAAAGAAGGCTCAGGCCGGCTACAGCATCATGAACGCCGAGCAGTTCCTCAGCATGACCGACGGATTCAACACTCCCAACGATTCCTGGATGTTCGCATGCACTTACAAGGCCGACGACAAGAACATACAGCTCAACGACGCCGACTCCTGCTGGGGCTCCCAGATGATTGTTGAGGTATCGGAATCCAAGTGCGGCTATTCAGCCAACTATGTAGGTCCCAAGCGCATCGACGCCCACCTCTACAGCACCATTCCCGCATCCGACTTCCGCCGCATGTGCTGGATCGATCCTGCTATCGACGCACTGTCAAAGGCTGAAGCCACCGAGGCTCTTGCCGCCTACAGCACCTCCCCTGCAGGTCTTTACAACACCGGATACAAAGTCAGCGCCCGCAAGAACGTTGCCCTTATTCCTGTCAAGTTCCGTCCCAAGAACGGCGAGCACGCCGACCAGTACGCAGCGTTCACCGTTGCAGTACCCCTCATGCGCGTTGAGGAAATGTACCTCATCGAGGCAGAGGCCGCAGGCATGCTGAACGAGGGTGAAGGTATAGCTCTGCTCACCGCATTCGCCAAGACCCGCGACGCTTCCTTCGAGTACGGAAAACACAACGAGGGCTACAACAGCATGTTCGCCAACGCCTTCCAGAACGAAGTCTGGTGGCAGCGCCGCGTAGAGCTGTGGGGTGAAGGTTTTGCAACCTTCGACATCAAGCGTCTCGCCAAGGGCATCATCCGCAGCTACGCAGGTACCAACCACATCGTAGATTATCGCTGGAACACCAACGAGGTACCTTCTTGGATGACCCTCTGCTTCGTAGGCACCGAGGCCAGCTACAACAAGGCCCTTGTGCAGAATCCCACCCCCGTACCCCCGAGTGCGGACTCCGATCCTTTTGTATTCAATTAATTCCGTAACAGCATGAAAAAGTATATTTCTCTGATTGCTGCAGCAGCAGCTCTCATCCTGGCAGGTTGTACCAAAGCCACGGAAGGTACGGAACCCGGCAACGACGCACAGCCCAACGTGGCCATCTACCAGTACAGTCCCGGTGCTGAATACAACCCCGACAACGATGTCGCAATCAAGATTGCGGCCAACAACAAAGTCGATGAGGTTTATTACATGATCATTCCCGCCGACTCCTATAAGGCCGACATTGACGCAAAAGGCGAAAATGCAGTCGCCGACTACATCAAGTCAAACGGCACCAAGGCCGAACTGGCAGTGAGCGAATTCGACGATGCAAAGGTGTTCTCCACCATCCTGACCGGAATACAGGGCACCAATGAGATAGTCGCAGCAGGTTTCTCCTCAAGCGCATCCTCTCTTGCCAACACCTCGTTCACCGGACTCAGCTGGACAAAGCTTGCAAGCGGTACTTTCTCGTCCGAGACGATGGCCAAACTCGGCCTCGGCCCCGTGCCAGCCTCTCTCGAGAAATGCGACCAGATAGAAGGCCGCTACCGCTTCCCCGACCTTTTCGCAAAGGGTTACCACCGTGTATTCGAGATCGTAGGCGAAGCCCAGAAAGACACCGAGGGCGATACCTTCTACACAGTCAAAGTCGCCAATCAGGAGACCGGACTGTCCTATGGCAATTACGGCGCCATCTCGGCCCGCGACGTAGCTACCTGGCAGAGCAGCAGCGATTACCTCGTTTACAATTCATTCTATCCGGATTACAATTATGTGATCATCTGGACCCAGTACAATGTAACCGCAGGTAACCTCGGTTACGGCGACGATATCTTCCAGCCTGCAGAGTAAAATCTGCCCAATACTAAAAAGCTCCGCGACTCTTTGACTGAGCCGCGGAGTTTTTTTTAACCGGTGCCAAGTGCTTATGCCGCAGCTTCGGCACCTACAAGGTCCAGAATCTCGGCAGTTATTTTTTGCTGACGCCCCTTGTTGTATTCGAGGACAAGGGAGTCAAGAAGGTCCCGGGCATTGTCGGTTGCCGTCTGCATGGCAACCATACGTGCGGCATGTTCAGCCGCTATGGAATCAA
Source organism: Bacteroidales bacterium UBA4284 (assembly GCA_002395925.1). Next base: position 5,495 of record DGVM01000094.1, on the reverse strand, counting down.
GCAACGCCGCATACAGCCTGAGGTCGAGCACCTGCGGAAGAAGGGATGTCAGCAGCTGTGGCCGCGACGGCTCGAAGATATAATCTGCCGCAGAACACAAATCGCTATCGTCCGGCAAAGAATCTGCTGCTGGCACTTCACTCTGCCCCAGGAACGGCTCGACGACTACCTGCTGGCGGCCCGTGCTGACGAAATGATTGTACACCAGCGTGGCGCCACCTATGCTGCCACCTGCATACAGTTCCCTCAACTCTGAAGATATTGCAGCCGCGGCGTCAAAATCGGGTTTCCCGACAAGCTGGGAGAAATCCCTGGCTACGGTGACTCCGGCCTTTGAGAGAGACTGGGCCATCTTTCGGCCGAATGCCCAGACCGAGAGGGGCTGCTGCAATCTTCCTGCTTCAGAAAGGGCTGCACTGATCGCATTGGCGTTGAATGCTCCGCACATGGAGGTGTTGCTGGAGAAGGCAAGAAGGATGTGCGGCGCCGCCGGAGAATCTCCCCGGGAGGCTGTCATTCTGAGCGAAGCCGAAGAATCTCCCTGCACAGCAGCCAGTATCCGTCCCAGAGCCTCTTCATAGGGCCGCAGAGCCTCGATTGCACGCTGCGTCTTGAGCAGCTTGGACGAGGCTACGAGCTTCATCGCCGAAGTAATCTTCAGCGTACTGCGGACAGAGGCTATCCGGTCTTTTACTTCCCTAAGAGATGACATATATCTGATGCTGTATTGCGGACTGTCTGCTCTGCTTCGGGAGTTACCACTCCGGCTGCAAAAGCGTCCAGCACGTCAGGATGCGATGCCCTCATCTTGTCGAGGAACAGTTTCTGGAACTCCTCTACGTCTTCGAGTCGTATTCCGGCAAGCAGGCCCTGAGTACCGCAATACAGTATTGCGACCTGCTCGCCCACCGGCATAGGCGAATACTGTGGCTGAATGAGCAGGCGGTTGTTCTTGCGCCCCTTGTCGAGAGCCATCGCCGTAACCTTGTCGAGGTCCGAGCTGAACTTGGAGAACGATTCGAGTTCGCTGAACTGAGCCTGGTCTATCTTGAGCGTTCCGGCAACTTTCTTCATGCTCTTTACCTGTGCGGCTCCGCCTACACGGGAAACGGAGATGCCGACATTGACAGCCGGGCGGAAACCTGCGTTGAAAAGGGAACTCTCGAGATAAATCTGACCGTCAGTGATGGATATTACATTGGTGGGAATGTACGCAGAGACGTCTCCGGCCTGGGTTTCGATGATGGGAAGCGCCGTAAGGGAACCGCCGGCGCGGACCTTGCCGCGCAGCGATTCGGGCAGATCGTTCATCTGCTGTGCGACCTCTTGCTGGGATATGATCTTGGCGGCCCTTTCGAGCAGGCGCGAGTGCAGGTAGAACACGTCGCCCGGATAAGCCTCGCGTCCGGAAGGACGGCGCAGGATAAGGGAAACCTCGCGATAAGCGACAGCCTGTTTGCTGAGGTCGTCGTACACCACCAGGGCGTGACGGCCTGTGTCGCGGAAGTACTCTCCTATCGCCGCTCCGGCAAAGGGGGCATAGTACTGCATCGCCGCAGGATCGGCAGCGGTAGCCGCAACCACTATCGTATAGTCCATCGCCCCTTTCTCGCGAAGCGTCTGCACCAGGGACGCTACAGTCGAGCCTTTCTGGCCGATTGCAACATAGATGCAGTAAACGGGATTGCCCGACAGATATGCGCTGCGCTGATTGAGGATGGTATCGACGGCAATAGCTGTCTTGCCTGTCTGCCGGTCGCCGATAATGAGCTCCCTCTGTCCCCTTCCGATAGGGATCATGGAGTCTATTGCCTTGAGGCCGGTCTGAAGCGGCTCATGCACGGGCTCGCGGAAAATGACTCCGGGAGCCTTGCGTTCCAGCGGCATGCGCACGGTTTCTCCCTGAACGGGGCCGAACCCGTCAAGCGGCCTGCCTATGGGATCCACTACGCGTCCCACAAGGCCGTCACCGACATCGATGCCGGCGATGCGGCCCAGCCTGCGTACGCGCATGTCTTCCTTGACAAGGTCGGTTTTGCCCAGAAGGACGGCTCCCACATTGTCTTCTTCGAGATTCATCACAACCGCCTTCACGCCGCTGTCGAATTCGAGCAGTTCTCCGGCCTCTGCGCCGCTCAGGCCGTAAATCCTGGCTACGCCGTCACTTACGGTGAGTACTCTGCCGACTTCTTCGTATTTGAGGGTGGTATCCACCCCCTTCAGCTGCTGGAGGAGTATTTCGGAGACCTCGCTTGCTTTTATGTTGTTGTGGCTCATACTATTCGATTACTTTTCTGTATGAAATCGCGCCTGAGTACCTGCAGTTCACAAAGCACCGACGCATCGAGCATCTTGCCGTCAACCTCGATGCGGAAGCCTCCAATCAGGGAAGGATCGACTTCCGTCTCCAGGAGGATGCGGCAGCCGAGACGCTGCTGCATTTCGGCCTTGACCCGCTCTTCCAGGTGGCTGTATTCGACAGCGGAGGTAAGGATAACATGCCTCAGCCCCACAGAGTCGCAGTACAGGTCCACGAAGGCCCGCAAAATGCGGCGCAGATAGTCTTGACGCCCTTTCTGGATCAGGAAGCCTACGAACCGCTCCAGGTCCGGTTCGAGCTTGGACGGCAAACTACCGGCATTCCGGAGCATCTCCCTCACCTGGTAGCATACCTGCTCCCCACGCCCCGACTCCTGGGTAAGCAGGAGCAGGGCCTTTGCGTAACGTTTGGTGATGGCTCCGGTATTCATCTTTTTAATTCATCGGTGCGCGCGAAGCTTCGTCCAGGAGCCGGTCAAGCAGTTCCTGCTGCTCCGCTGCGGGTTCGAGTTCCTTGCGGATGATTTTTTCTGCCACCGCTACGGAAAGGGCCGATACCTCGGACCTGATTTCCAAGAGGGCGGATTCCTTTTCTGCTGCAATCTCTTCGCGGGCGGACTTCAGAATCTTGGCCGACTGCTCGGCCGCCTCCTGCTTGGCTTGCGCGATAATCTCCTCACGGGCCCTGGAAGCCTCCTGCAGCATTTTGCCCTGTTCCTGTCTGGTGCGGTCGATAATCTTCTGCTGCTCTGCTGCAAACTGCTCCAGGCTCAGGCGTGCCTGCTCTGCTGCGGCAAGGGATTCCCGGATATGGTCGGTACGCTTCTGCACCGCACGCGTAATGACGGGAAAGCCGAACTTGGCGAGGAGAAAGAACACCGCGCCGAAGATGACGACCATCCAGAAGAGCAATCCTATATCGGGAGTGATCAGCGACATGGCTTATCCGCGGAGAACTGCGAGCAGGCAGACGATTACGCCGAAGAGGCAGACGCCTTCTATGAGAGCGCCGATAATGATGGCGGTGGTACGCAGGCCACCGGCGATCTCGGGCTGGCGGGCGCTGGCTTCCATGGTGGACTGGGCCAGTTTGCCGATACCGATTGCAGCCGCGATTGCGACTATTCCAGCGCCGATTGCGCCGCCCACCTTGGCAAGTGCTGCCGCTTGAAGAAGTGTTCCTATCATAATATTGATTTTTAATGGGTTTCTGTTTCAGGATGCTGATGCGCCAGGCCTATGAAGACCGACGACAGCATGGTAAATACATAGGCCTGGATGAATGCCACAAGGAGTTCCAGGCAGTCGAGGAATATGCCGAAAAGTACGGCGACAAAACTCAGGGAGCCGTTGAGCACGGGGCCCATCTTTGCAGTGAGGAAAATCAGCGCGACCGTGCTGAGTATCATGATATGGCCGGCCAGCATATTAGCAAAAAGCCTTATCATCAGCGAGAAAGGCTTGGTGAACATGCCTATGATCTCTATGACCGGCATAATGGGAATGGCCTTGAGGAAAAGCGGGACGTCGGGCCATAATATCTCTTTCCAATAGTGCTTGTTGCCGAAAATGTTCACAACCGCGAAGGTAAACAGCGCCAGCACCAGCGTGACTGCTATGTTTCCCGTCACGTTCGCGCCTCCCGGGAAAAACGGCACTATGCCCATGAGGTTGTTTATCAGAATGAAGAAGAACGCCGTGAGCAGGTAGGGAGAATACTTGCGGTATTCCGGCCCCACCGTGTCTTTAATGACGTCCTGTTCTATCATCACGATTACCGGTTCCAGCAGGCCGGCTATCCCTGTAGGGGCTTCGCGGCACACGTCGTGCTTGCGGTACCAGCGGGCGCAGAGCAGAATCAGCACTACCAGCAATATGCTGTCCACAATCAAGGCGAAGACATTCTTGGTGATGGAGATGTCCAGCGGACGCGAGCCGTCGGAGGTCCGAACTATCTTGCCCTCGTGAGGCTCCCCTTTCGCCGCTATCCTAAGACCTTTGTAAGTGGCTCCATGCGCAAGCTTTTCACTGCTGAACAGCTGAAGGCCTTCGTTGAAGACGATGCAGGGCAGGGGTATCGCCACTTCCTTGCCTTTGAAGGTAAGGATATGCCACTCGTATGCATCGGAAATGTGCCCGAATATGAACTGCTCCATGTCGAGATCTCCCGCTTCCTGCTCCTGGACAGGAGGGGCGGAGGCGGAAATCAGAAGGAGCAACGGCAACAATACCGCCAAACGCATTATTTTTCGGGCTGAGCGCATACGGTAAGGGTGTTGTTCTCCAGAATGATTGCTCCGCCGCTCACATTAAGGCTCTGCTGCGAAGATGCGCTGCGCCACACTATCCGGCCTTTCTCCAGCGACGAGATGATGGGGGCATGCCCCGGGAGCACCTCGAAGGGGCCGGCGGTTCCTGGCAGGAACACGGCGTCCACAGGGCCGCCGAAAACGGTGCCCGAAGGGGTCAGGATCGTGAGCGTCAGTTCTTTGGTCATTATGCTGCCTGTTCCATGATGCGGCGGCCTTTCTCGATGGCCTCCTCTATCGTACCGACATTGAGGAACGCCTGCTCGGGCAGGTCGTCACACTCGCCGTCGAGTATCATGTTGAATCCGCGTATTGTGTCGGATATATCGACCATCACGCCCGGAACTCCGGTAAACTGCTGTGCGACTGCAAAGGGCTGCGAGAGGAATCGCTGCACCCTGCGGGCGCGGCTGACGGTCAGTTTGTCTTCGTCGGACAGTTCGTCCATGCCGAGGATGGCGATGATATCCTGAAGCTCCTTGTTTCGTTGGAGTATCTGCTTGACTCTCTGGGCTGTACGGTAGTGCTCCTCGCCTACGATGTTGGGGTCGAGAATGCGGGATGTGGATTCCAGGGGGTCCACTGCCGGATAGATGCCGAGAGAGGTAATCTTGCGGCTCAGCACCGTAGTGGCGTCAAGATGCGAGAAGGTGGTCGCAGGAGCCGGGTCGGTGAGGTCGTCAGCAGGTACGTAAACAGCTTGCACCGAGGTAATTGAGCCGTTCTTCGTAGAGGTGATGCGTTCCTGCATCGAACCCATTTCCGTCGCCAGCGTGGGCTGGTATCCTACGGCGGAGGGCATACGTCCAAGCAGTGCAGAAACCTCGGAACCCGCCTGCGTAAAACGGAAGATGTTGTCGATGAAGA
>DGVM01000037.1 GCA_002395925.1 Bacteroidales bacterium UBA4284 | reverse complement strand
TCAATCTCACGAAGGGCTGGCTGGAGCGTTATGCCAAGCGTTTCCGCGAAACAGAGCCGCTTTATGGTTACGAGCAGACCTTTTTCCCCATAGTGCAGGGTTGCGTATATCCGGATCTCCGCAAAGAGGCTGTCGACCACGCCGTGCAGTTCGATGCCGACGGCTATGCCATCGGCGGCCTTGCGGTAGGGGAGCCTACGGAGAAGATGTATGAGATGCTGGAGCTTGTCTGCCCCCTGCTTCCGGAGGACAGGCCCCGCTATCTGATGGGCGTGGGTACGCCGGCGAATATCCTGGAGGGAATCGCCCGCGGAGTTGATATGTTCGACTGCGTGATGCCCACCCGGAACGGACGCAACGGGATGCTGTTCACGTGGAACGGCATCATGAATATGCGCAACGAGAAATGGAAGGACGATTTTTCTCCCCTCGATCCTGCAGGCACATCATTTGTTGACCATACATACAGCAAAGCTTACCTGAGGCACCTCTTCGTCTCCGGCGAAATGTTCGCCGGCATGATCGCCAGCGAGCACAATCTCGCTTTCTATCTCGATCTGGTGCGCCAGGCACGTGCTCACATAGAGGCCGGCGACTTCGCATCCTGGAAGGACGCCGCAGTGGCCAAGATAACACAGAGATTATGAGGAAACTCGACCTCTACATATCCAAGAAGTTCATCACGACCTTCTTTATGGCGTTGCTGCTCATCATAGGCATCGTCATCATCTTCGATATATCCGAGAAGGTCGACTATTTTGTGAAGAACGAGGCGCCCATCAAGGCCATCATCTTCGACTACTACGTGAACTTCGTCCCGTATTTCGTAAACATGTTCAGCCCTCTGTTCGTGTTCATTACGGTCATCTTCTTCACTTCAAGGATGGCGGCCAATTCGGAATTCATCGCCATGCTGTCAGGAGGTATCAGTTATGTGCGCATCCTTGTACCCTACGTCGGCTGCGCCATATTGATCGCAATGCTGTCGCTTGGACTTAACCTCTACGTGATTCCACGGTCAAATGTGACGAGGACTGCATTCGAGGACAAATACATAAAGGCACGAAACATAAAGTTCCGAAATGTCCACTATCAGATAGCTCCCGGGCAGTTCGTCTATGTGGAGTCTTTCAGCCGCTGGAACAATACTGCCTACAAGTTCACTCTCGAGACTATAGAGAACAACAAGTTGAAGAGCAAGTTGGAGGCGGATTCAGCTGTCTGGGACAGTACGCAGCAGTGCTGGAGGCTTCGCAACTGGTTCATCCGCGACTATGCTTCCGGCCTTGAAGACCATATTACCAGCGGTGAAAAAAAAGATACGGTGATAGAACTGACGGTGACGGACTTTTATCGTAACGAAAAAACAGTGGAGACCCTCCCTATACGGGACTTGAATCAGCTTATAAAAACCCAGGATATGCGAGGCGATGCCAATGTGATGTTCGCCGAAATCGAATTGCACAACCGTTATGCAATGCCTTTTTCCGCCATCATCCTGACGATTATGGGCGTGTGCCTTTCCTCGCGCAAGAAGAGGGGAGGAATAGGCTGGAACCTGGGTGTTGGAATTGCTCTTGCATTTACCTATATCTTGTTCCTGCGTTTCTCCCAGATGTTCGTTTATGCGGGTACCATGCCTGCATCCATAGCTTTGTGGATACCGAACCTGGTGTTTGCATTGATTACAGTTTTCCTTTATACAAAAGCTCAGAAGTAATGACAGTAAAGGTCGTGAACAAGGGCTCAAACGCCCTTCCGCAGTACGCCACCCTGGCTTCCGCCGGGATGGATGTGCGCGCTTCCCTCGAATCGCCTATTGTGCTTAAGCCGCTTCAGCGTGCAATGATTCCTACCGGGCTTTATCTGGAGATTCCGCTTGGGTTCGAAGTCCAGGTTCGTCCGCGCAGCGGCCTTGCTGCAAAGAAGGGCATTACAGTGCTGAACACTCCCGGAACCATCGATGCGGATTATCGCGGGGAAGTGAACGTGATTCTGGTGAACCTTTCGGACGAACCCTTTACTGTCGAGCCGGGGGAGCGCATTGCGCAGCTGGTGCTTGCCAGACACGAAAAGATAGATTGGGAAGAAGTATCCGAACTGAGCGCTACCGGGCGCGGCGAGGGAGGATTCGGAAGTACGGGAACGAAATGAGTATCGAAGATCTTTACAAATTATACTGCGACTGCGGCTACCGGGTGAGTACCGACAGCCGCGCGATTCCGGCAGGCGCTATCTTTTTCGCCCTGCGTGGTGAGAATTTCGATGGGAACGATTATGCTCTGAAGGCCCTCGAGGCCGGTGCGGCCTATGCTGTCGTCAACAGCGACTGGGCAGCTGCCGCCGGAATGATGCCCGGGGAGGCATGCGGACGGGCAATGCCCGGACAGGGTTCCCCTTGCGGGACACTGCCGGGCCCTTTGCCCGTCGCGGATGGCAGAATCATTCCGGTTGAAGATCCTTTCACGACGCTGCAGGCGCTGGCGGTGCATCACCGCAAGGCCCTCGGGCTTCCGGTGATCGGGCTGACCGGCACAAACGGGAAAACCACCACCAAGGAACTAATCACCACCGCATTGAGTGCGAAGTTCAAGGTCGCTGCCACCAAGGGCAACCTCAACAACGACATAGGTGTGCCGCTCACACTGCTCTCCATGGCCCCGGACACGGAAATGGCCGTGGTGGAGATGGGCGCAAACCATCCCGACGACATAGCCAAACTCGTCAAGGTCAGCCGGCCGGATTACGGCTACATCACCAATGTGGGCAAGGCACATCTCCTCGGGTTCGGATCCTACGAAGGCGTGCTGGCCGCGAAGACTGAACTCTACAAGTGGCTGGGAGCGCATGAAGGATCCGTAATCTTCGTGAATACCGGTCATCCCGACCTTGCCGCCGCAGCCCGCACCCGGCACTGCCATCAGTGGGAATTCAGCATGGAATCGATGGATGCGGAAGTCCTTCCCACGAGCGAGGAGAACCCTTTCCTCTCGCTGCGGGTTGGAAAGGACGTAATCCGTACACGTCTCGTAGGCGCCTACAATGCCGACAACGTTCTGGCGGCTTTCTCCATCTCGCAGTATTTCGGCGTGCCTGTGGCGGATGCCATCAGAGCTCTGGAAGCCTATGCGCCGTCCAACAGCCGTTCGCAGTTGGTCAAGACGGAACGCAATACCCTTATCGTGGATGCATATAACGCCAATCCCAGTTCCATGGGGCTCGCGGTCGACAATCTTGCGGCCATGCAGGCTCCTTCCAAACTTGCCCTGCTCGGAGATATGCGTGAACTCGGAGAGGCATCTGCCGAAGAGCACAAGGGCATAGTCCGCAAACTGATCGCGGCCGGCATCCCCGCCTACCTGGTAGGGGAGGAATTCGGCAAGGCGGCCGTAGATGACCCGCTGATCCTCGGCTGCTTCCCCACTTCCGACGATCTTGCGGATTTCATCCGGACCAACCCGCAAAAATTCCGCGGAAAAACCATTCTGGTGAAGGGTTCCCGCGGAATAAGGATGGAGAAAACGATTCCCGAACTCTGATACTATAGAGTGTCCATGAGGTCGAAAACGCGCTTCTGCACTTCTTCGATGGTGCCGAGGCCGTTTATCTCGTGATAAATGCCCTTTTCCTTGTAAATCTGGATAAGGGGTTCGGTCTTCTCGTGATAGGTGCGGATACGGTTGGCGATTGTTTCGTCGTTGGCGTCGTCTGCACGGCCTTCGATGAGGGCGCGTCCCTTGATGCGGGCCTTGATCTCATCGTCTGGAATCATGAGAGAGATAACTCCGGTGACGTATTCGTCCCGGGATTCCAGCATTTCATCCAGGTCGATGGCCTGCTGGATTGTGCGGGGAAAACCGTCGAGGAGAAATCCGTTCACGTGAGAATTGGCTGCAAAGCAGTTGGTTATCATTCCTTCGACCACCACATCGGGTACGAAGTCTCCTTTTTCAATAAGGGCCTGGGCCTGTTTGCCCAGCTCCGTGCCGGCTGCTATCTCGCTGCGGAGCAGTTCACCGGTAGAGATGTGCTTGAGATTATACCTTTTTACCATCGGGGCTGCGTGAGTCCCTTTTCCAGCCCCGGGAGGGCCGAACATGATGAAATACTTCATATTGTTTTATTCTAAAACATAGATATCCTTGAGGTTGCGCCCGAGTTCGTCGTAATCGAGTCCGAAGCCTACGATGAAACGGTTGGGGATCTCCGCTCCCACATAATCGAGTTTGCAACGGCCGCAGAACACCTCGGGCTTGAGGAGCATGGTGCACAGACGCACGTCCTTTGCACCTTTGTCAAGGAGTTTCTGCTTGAGTTCCACGATGGTGTTTCCCGTATCGACGATATCCTCGCAGACAATGACGGTCCTGCCTTTTATGTCGGTCGTGAGGGGCATGGTCTCGCGGATGACTCCGGTGGACGTCGTGCCTACATAGGAGGAGAGTTTCATCGAAGCAAGTTCGACAGGGAAATTCAGGCGTTGCATGAGCTCGCCGGTGAACATGATTGATCCGTGGAGGACGCAGAGCAGTACTGGAATGTCGGTCTGGCCGGCTTCGGTGTAGGTGAGACCTGTGGTACAGAAGTCTTTGTTAAGTTTATCTGCCACTCCGTCAATGAGTTTGGAGATTTGCCCGTAGGGCATGAAAGGCACGAATGCCTTGTCGTGAATGTAAACTTTATCCATTTTTGATGAATGAGTGCATAAAGTTACAAATATTTCCGATACGGAAACTTAAAAAAAGTTTTTACAATGCATTTTTTTGATTGACAATGTCTTTCCGCCTCCTTATCTTGCGCCCATGAGACTGTTGATTTCGTTGATGGAAGCCATCCTGCTCCTGACCGGGGCCGGAAGTCCGGAAGAATTGGACGAGAGCGAGCTAGAGCGTTTCGAAGCCCTTGCATCGCATCCTGTATGTATAAATGTCGCATCTGCCGGCAGGCTGCGTTCCTGCGGCTTGTTCAGCGAGTATCAGGCGGCAAGCCTGCAGGACTACATTTCGCGCACGGGGGATATTCTGTCGGCGGCGGAACTCGGAACTGTGCCCGGGTTTACGCCGGAACTCTCGGAGGCTCTGCGCTTCTTCGTCTCTTTCGAGAGCCATTCTCCGGCAGGCGCCAGGCGCAGGGAGAGGCTGAGGCACGAACTTGCGCTGCGGGATGTCTTCCGCGATGCCGGGCGGACTGTTTCAGGAAAATATCACCTCATGTACGGAGAGCGGGCGGAACTGTATCTGTCGGGAAAGACTGAACTTACCGGAAGCATCAGCATTTACGGTAAACGGCCCTGGAAGATGGTACTGGGGGATTTCAATGCCAGATTCGGGCAGGGTCTGCTCGAATGGAGCGGCTTCTCGCTGAGCGGCTTTTCCACGGTGTCGGCGTTCTGCAGAAATGCCTCGGGAATCTACGGAACGGGATCCTTTTCGCCTTCCAGAAGGGGGCTGGGGGCAGGATACGATGGACGCAATTGGAGCGTGAGTGCCGCACTGGAAACGGACGGCTCGTTGCTACTGTCGGCGTCCTGCCTTGGCGGGAGCGGAAATGTAGGCGTAAACGCTGTGCTGGAGAGGACAGGAAGGGGCCTGTCGCTGGACTGGAAGAAAGCGTTCGGACATTTGAATATATACGGTGAGGCGGCGTTCGCGGGGAGTCCCGCCATGCTTGCGGGCGCTAAATGGGAACCGGCTTACAAGGTTGCGGCGGTCTTGCTTGTAAGGTATTACCCTGCCGGATATGATGCGG
>DGVM01000064.1 GCA_002395925.1 Bacteroidales bacterium UBA4284 | reverse complement strand
CTTCATCATGTTCTGCTTCTGCGGTCTGGCTTACCTCATCGCATGGATCATCATGAAGAGCCTGGTACCCAAGTACAAGCCCGTAGAGGCATAGACGAACACGCAAATTGCTACGGTTTGCAGACTACGGCCGCAAGCGGCCTATCCCTCCCGTCGCATGCGACGGGCCCCTCCCACTCACGGCTGCGTGGGCGCAGACGGTCTGCAAACCGTAGCAATATGTCTGAAATGTTTGCTAAAAGCCGAGTACGGCCTGACGGGAACTGTAGGCCGCAGCCTCTTCGGCAGTGAGTACCTTGCCGTAGGAATTGTGCCCGGTAAGGGCTTTGCCGCCAAGGTCGGTGCTGCCGAATTCGCGCCAGCCTGCGCTGGCTGTAGGAGCCGAAGGGTTGGGAGCAGGGGTGCCGTACCATCCGGCCTGGTTGATTACCGGTGACATCTTGCAGTTTACGAAGACGACATTGTCCCAGCCATCGGCCTGGCCGGCAGAACGGGCCAGATACATCGAGCCGTTTGCGACCCCCTCTTCAGCGGTCAGGGAGCAGTTGAGGAAAACGAATCCTGTCTGCGCCGCCCCTGGCACACGGGCCTGAATGATGTAACCGTTGGCCCTGGAACGTATCTCGCAATCCTCGAAAAGGCACGCCGAGGGAGAGCCCCAGATATAATCCACTGCGCCGGCTATCAGCGAGTTGTGCACCCACACCACGCCCTTGCACAGGAAGGTGTCCTGATACGACAGCAGCGAGCAGTTTTCTACTGTGAGGCGATGGCTGTTGCTGCCGGAGTTAAAGTAGATGGTCTCGGCCTGCCCCTGTCTCTGCCCGAAGCTGTTCTCTATGCTAAGGTCCTGAAGTACAAGATTATCGCAGTTTTCGACCAGAAAGACGCTGCGCCCTCCGTTCTTGCCTACGGAACTCCCTGCCCGGGGCCTGCCCGACAGGTTGCCGCCGGAGCCGTTGACATACAGTTCGCAGTTGGGATAGGAGATGACAACGCCGCTGCGGGACTCTCCCTTGAGGCTTATGTTCGACTTGTCGCGGGCATAGAGAAGCTCGTGGTAAGTGCCGTTTGCTATCGTGATTTCCGCTCCTCCCTTGTCGGCGAAGTCGAGTGCGCGCTGTATGGTGCAAAAGTCTCCGACGGGGCCTACGCTGATGGATGTGTGCGATTCCGGGGCCTGACTTGTGGCAAAGGGCCACAGGCCTTCTGATACCCCTTCGTGCCCCTGGAGCACGCCGGCGTCGATTGTGACATAGTACTCGGTGCCAAATTCAAGGACTCCGGTATGCGGCCTGATAATCAGTTTGTTACCCTGAATCTTCAGGGGCGTGTAATGCACTGCGCGCCATCTGCCTGTGCAGGGCAGCGCATCCATGAAAGTATTGAAACGGGTATCGTTCGTGATTTGCGTGGAGGGTACGGTGAATCCGTCGTCGCGGGTTGTGACATACTGCAGGTCTGCAAGGTCGATACGGTCCACCTCTTCGCCGTCCTTCCGGTAGATGACTATCTTGCCGGACTTGCCAAGCACGGGGGTGCCGCCCAGTTCGAGCACAAGGGGATCGTCCACCCTCTGGACTTTGCCTTCCGGTTTGGTGTAGTCCGGGGTTACGGCATCGAGGGCGTTGCTCCACGCCGAAGTCTTGTCGCCGGCTATTGAACGGACGGCGAAACTGTAGGCCGTACCCTTCTGCAATCCGTCAACCGTCTGGCTGGTTGCCGCGGTCTTGCCTTCCGTCACTACGGTATGGTCTTTAGTAAGGCGCCAGGCATAGCTTTCGGCGCCATCGGCCGCATCCCAGCTGAAGCTCAGACTTGTCTCGCCAGCCTCCGTGAGGGTGAGGTTTCTGGGGACGGACGGTGTTTTCTCTGTCGGCACGGACGGTTCGTCATCCTTCGGATTGCATGATACGATTGCACAGAGGGCTGCGGCGAAAGCCAGGGTTACAGTAAATAAGTGTTTCTTCATTTATTTGCGGTAATATGCGACAAAGTCGCTCCAACGGTAGAAGCCGGGGCGCGCCTGCGGGAAAGGCAATGTGGCCTCGGAGCCGTTGAGCAGGACCTGTATGAGTATTTCGGGGTCATTCTTGCTGCGGCGGAAGAATATAAGCTGAAGGTTGCCTGCCATAGGCACCTGGAAGGAGCGCCAGCGGTCCTTGACTTCACGCGGGTCGGAGACCACCGCTCCCATTCCGTTGACGTCCATGTAAGACAAAAGCGGGAGCATGGCGCTGTCGTGGGTGAAACGAAGGCGCAGGGCAATTCCGTCGCGCCGGTCCTCGGAGGCCTTGTCTATGAAGTCCTTGACCGTAGCCGCCATGTCGTCCACAACCTTGTTGCTGACCCAAGGTGCGCGGCCCAGTTCGAGGTACCAGCGGAAATTGTTCCTTTCGTACACAGCGGCGCTCTCACTGGGCGTAAACATTGTCCTAAGTTCCTGCGGCACTGTGACGTCGATATTGTCGAAGGTGCTGAAAACCGTGTGCATGGAATACAGCAGCTTCCAGGGTTCCATCTTGAGGGCGGAAGGGTCGGTAAACCATTTCCGGAGCATCACCTGCGGGTCGGCGAATTCGTCATAATATGCCTGGACGGCCGCTTCGACGGAGTCAGGCATGGCCTCGGAGGGGGTCCAGGACGGGCTTTCGTTGTGAAGTGGCAGCAGGTACGGAAGATACACCCGGCCGTAATCGGCCGTCCATACGAGGTCGCGGTCGAGCCTGGAGGCTTCGTCGAGAAACGAGAACATGCTCACGAGGACCCGGTGGATCTGGGTCGATACGGCTGCGGCACGGGTCTTTCCACGGAAAACGGCGGGATAGTCCCTGTACATCTGCCGGGCTATGCTCCTATGCTGGGCCTGGCCCTTGAAAGTGAGCTCTCCCTCGCGGTGTGCAACCTTGGGATAAAGCTCCGAATAAACTTCCAGGAAGTCTTTTCCGCACTCGGTAAGCAGCCCGCGGGCCCGGGCGTCGGTAAACACCCCGAGCAGGTCGGAATATACCGTGTCGCCCAGCGGATAGCGTGCCCCGTGACGGCCTATATGGCTGATATAGTATGGTTTATAGCCACATGGAGGAGGCGTGGGACGGCCTGTGTTCTCGGGGTACATGCAATGCACTCCGAAAGTGAGCGAGGGGTTTGCGTACAGCAGAGAATCAATGTTGCAGGATTCTGCCTGCGCCCGGCAAAGCGGGAGGGACAGCAATCCTGCAACAAGAACAAATATAAATCGTTTCATTCAGAGAAATCAGCGCATCTCGGTGTAAGGAATCTTGTCCATGTCGCCATAGTCGAGATTCTCTCCGGCCATGCCCCAGATGAACATGTAGTTGGAGGTTCCGGCGGCTGCATGGATGCTCCACTCGGGGCTCATGACGGCCTGCTCATTGGCGAGCCACACCACTCTTTCCTGCTGGGGTTCACCCATAAGATGGCAGATCATGTTGCCGGGAGCTACGTTGAAATAGAAGTAAGCCTCGATGCGGCGCGCATGGGTGTGTGCAGGCATGGTGTTCCACACGCTTCCGGGTTTGAGCTCGGTGAGACCCATCTGGAGCTGGCAGGGGCCTTCTTCGAGTACATTGTTGACAATGAGCTGATTTATGACGCGGTCGTTGCTGTCTTCCATCTTTCCGGCGGCGAAAGAATTGGCCTTGAGCGAGCCCTTGCGGCCTTCGATGGTTATTAGCTGGGTCTTGTATGCCTTGTGTGCGGTTGCGGAATTGAGGTAGAACTTGGCGGGATTCGCAGGGTCCTTGCTTATGAACTCGACGTTCTCGTTTCCGCGGCCTATATAGATGGCATCCTTGAACTTGAGGGTGTAGCCCACTCCGCCAACCTTCACGATGCCCTCGCCGCCTATGTTGATAACGCCGAGTTCGCGGCTATAAAGGAAATAGGGAGCCTTGAGGGGGTCAATGGTTTCCAGCTTGAGGCTGTGGGAAACCGGCATGGCGCCTCCGAAAATGAAGCGGTCGTAGAGTGAATAGGTCAGGTTGATCTGGTCTGCTACCATGACCTTCGGCATCATGAAACGGGAACGAAGTGTCTCTGTGTCATAATGCTTTACGTCTTCCGGATGGCACGCGGTCTGAATTACATAATTGGTTTGTGCGCTCATTGCGATGGAGCAGCAAAGTGCTGCGGTTAAAATTAATATCTTTTTCATATTCATATATTCTGATTTGCAAGGCTTGCCTTGATGATGCGGCGGCGGTTGAAAAACGCCATTACCGTAGTTATGGCTACAAGGATTATGCTGCCGACTATCTTGAAATCGTGTACCAGATGGAAAATCACCCAGGAGAAGATGCTCGACGCGAAATCGAGGCTGCCTCCCTGGAATCCGTCGGGAATGGCTACGGCGGCATCTACGGTACGTGCGTAAACATCCTGAGCCGCCTGGGTGAACCAGGGAGCCAGGTCGGTTACGAAATACAGGCCGACGGTCAGAGCCACAAGTCCTATGATGAAAGTCTTGACCACGTTGCCCTTGGTTACCGGAAGGACCGCCGGGAACACGTAGAACATGCCTGCCAGCGAAGCCAGGGGCAGGAACTGGTTGCCGGGAAGCACTACCGACAGCAGGATGGTCACAGGGATGAGAAGCAGGGAGACGACCAGCGTGGTCGGGTGGCCTATGACAAGTGCGGGACTCATGCCGATATTGATTCCGGCAGAATTCTTGAACTTCTTGGACACCAGCTCTTTGGTAGCTTCCGCTATAGGCTTGAGACCCTCTATGAACAGGCTGGTGATACGGGGTATGAGCTCCATGACGGCGCCCATTTTGATACCGAGTCCGAGAATCATGGGTATGCCTGCGACCAGCTCGTTCCAGCTGCTGCAGCTGAGGCACCCGATGATTATTCCAACTATAACTCCCAGGAAAAGGGGCTCGCCGAGGATGCCGAATTTCTTTTTCATGCCCTCTGCGTCGATGTCGAGCTTCTTCATGCCGGGGATGCGGTCCATGCACCAGTTGAGTCCTTCGGCGAACGGAACGAAACTCTGGCAGAAGGGCTGCGGGATGCTGATGCCGTCGAGGTCCTTATAATACTGCTGGAACTTGCGTGTGGTAAGGTCGGCCATCACCAGGGTGATGACGAAACAGATGATGGCTGCGAAGAAACCGTACCAGATGCTGTCGGTGGCATAAAACACGACCGCGCCTATGAAGGCATAGTGCCAGTAGTTCCAGAGATCGATGTTGATGGTGTTGGTAGCCTTGACGAGCAGCAGCAGGATGTTGATTCCGAGGCATACGGGGATGATGAACGCCCCGACAGTGGTATTGTAAGCTACCGAGGCGGCCGCCGGCCAGCCCATGTCGAAGATGCCGAGGTGAAGGTCGTAAATCTCGGTCATGGTCTTGAGGGGCGCACCCATGCTGGAAGTCAGCAGCGCCGTCACCACGCTCAGGCCTACGAATCCTACGCCCACCAGCAGGCCGCTCTTGAGGGCTTTTCCGAACTTGATTCCGATGCAGACGCCGAGGATGGTGAAAAGGATCGGCATCATCACCGCCGCTCCCAGGCCTATTATATAACTGAATACTTGTTCCATACTTATTGATACGAATCAGCCGCGGGCCGTACGTAAACTGAAAGGCAGACTATTTGGGCTGTTTTCCGATGTAAGCCAGGATACCGCCGTCCACGTAGAGGATGTGGCCGTTGACGGCGTCGGAAGCCTTGGAGGCAAGGAATACCGCAGGGCCGGCGAGTTCATCGGGCTCGAGCCAGCGTCCTGCCGGCGTCTTGGCGCAGATGAAGCTGTCGAAGGGATGGCGGGAGCCGTCCGGCTGGCGCTCACGGAGCGGAGCCGTCTGCGGGGTGGCGATGTAGCCGGGGCCGAT
>DGVM01000093.1 GCA_002395925.1 Bacteroidales bacterium UBA4284 | reverse complement strand
ACGAGGTGGATGTCAAGCTCCTCGAGATCGATGCCAAGACCGGCAAGATGCGTCTCTCTATGAGGGCGCTGACCGAGAAGCCGGAAGGCTATGTGGAGCCTAAGGGTGGCCGCGGCAATGGCGGCGAGCGCCGTGAGCGCCGCGAAGGCGACCGTGGTCCCCGCAGGGAAGGTGACCGCGGCAACGGTCGCCGCGATGAGCACCATTCCTCGGACCGCGGCGAGCGCCGTCCCCGCAGGGATGACCGCCCCCGTCATTCCGCTCCCAAGGCCCAGGCCCCCGCAGCCGAAGACTTCAAGGAGCCCGTGGATGAGCTCTACTAGTCAGTAGATTATAATTCGGAAAGAGCTGGCCTTTGCGGTCAGCTCTTTCTATTTACCAGAGGTTTGTCTTCAATGTCTGCCGTCCGGTGTAACAGTTGAGGAATTCGATTTTCTGTCCCTTCTTTACCGACATAATGATTGCTCCGTGGGGATATAGGACCACGGGATTCATATGGTTGCCGTACATTGTTTCGAACTTTATGTCCGATATGTTGGAGACCTCAATCCTGCCTCTGTCGGCATCGATTACCTTTACTTTGAGGGAGTGGTGGACCAGTTGCTCGAGCCACGTGGCGTCGCCTGCGAGAGTATTGTCCCAGAATGCCACCATACGGCCTGCAAACATTGCCTCTCGTACTGATTCAAGAGTACGTTCCCTTGCGAATACAAGGGTCATAGGACGAATGACGTGGCCGTAATCGACGACGGCGGGCCTGTGCTGGTCGGTGTTGGCGGTCATAGGGATATGGAACTCGTCAAACCAGTCGAGAACCTTGGGATACCACTCCTGGTGGTTGCAGATCTCGACGGCGTTTATAAGTCCCTTGGCCAGCATTTCCTTGTGGATGTCGTACATATCGCATTTGCGGTCGGGCCAGCCGGGGTGGTTCCACTGTATGAAGCACTCCTGCTCGACAGCGGCGGCGATGTCGTCCTGGAGGGTCTCCATATTGTTGACGCTGCGTCCCTTGTCGTCTTTGAGGCTATGTCCGTCCTCCCCGATTATGTAGCGGTCCTCACTGAAAGCGTTGGCGTCTTTCACAAACAGAAAGTTCATATGTCCGAACGGCTTGGCTCGGGTAATCTCAACGCCCGGGATGACTATCATACCATATTTCTTGCCCTCGGCCATCGCCTTCCGGTTGGAGAGGTTGCGGTCGGGAAGCTCTTCGAAGATATGGTGTATTCCAATATGATCGGTCATAGCCATAACGTCCAGGCCGTCATACCAGTCTTCCTGTACCCGACCTTCCGGGGAAACCTGTCCGTCGCTGTAAACGGTATGGGTATGAAAATCGCATTTGAGCGTTTTATATCCGTCTATATCCGGAATGGAGATGACACGGCGTACGGAAGGCATCATCCTGTAGCAGCCCACGCGATCGTCGGAGTTCTCGGGAGGATTCTGCGCAAAAAGAGCGCTGCAGGCCGCAAGGGCCATCATAAGTAATAGTGATTTTTTCATAATTGGTCTGTTAGTATTTACAAAAATAGCATAAAATTCATAAATTTGCCACATATGAAAGTTAAACTCTTAGCCGCAGCCGCGCTTCTCGTATGCGCCTGCAGTACGGTCCCCAACGACCTTGAAAAATACGGCCTGAACTGCAAGGCCAGTGAGATTTCCGTTAAGTCCGACACCCTCGAGTTCAGTTACGACGTCTTCTTTAACCCTGCCGGCCAGGTGGAACTTATGAAACGCTACAACTTTGACGGCAGTTTCCGCTACCGTGAGGAGTATTCCTACGACTCCCGCGGGCATCTGTCTGAAGTCCGCGGCATCAACGCCGAGGATGAGACCGAGGTCCGCTATGAGTATGACTGGAAGGGCCGCTTCATAGCCGAGTGCCGCATATACGGTATGAACAACGAGGAACTTCACCGCTGGGTGCATACCAATGACGGAAAGCACATAGTCCGTACCGAATACTATTCCGAAGGGGAATATATGTACACTACCACCAAAGACTATTCCGGCAACGGCTACGACGAGGAGTCAATTTCGGCGGAAGGCAACCTGATGGGACGTGCGCACGTGGATTTTCTTACGGAGGAAAAGCCCACCAGGATCACCAGCGATGCAATGAATGTGGAAATAGACTACAACGACCGCCGGCTTCCGGTGCGCAGCAAGGAAACAGTCTTGAACTCTCTGTGCGAGATGCAGTGGGAGACCGGTCTGGACGATTATCCCGAGCGGTTTTATACCTATGAATACGATGAGCGCGGGAATTGGATTTCCCGCGCCGAAAGGGTTCATCCCGACAGCGCAGCCGTTGTGGTGCTGCGCCGTACGATTAAATATCAGAAGTAGAATTCTTTCTCGAAAGAGCTTTCGGTCGAGATTTTTTCGCAGGTGTATTCGTGACTGGCCGTACCGCCGGGCAGTTTATGCGTTGCGACCACCACCCAGTCGCTCTCCGATGCGGGCTCCCCGGATGCCGGTTTGTAGTACCAGTAGTGGCTGGCAGTCGTGGATGAGTAACTGGAGCTGTTCTTGCCTTTCTTGTTGAAATAGAACGCCGACATAGCTACGTTAGTGCTGGACCCGTTGGACAGGCGCTTGAAGTTGCCGATCTTCTCGCCGGTGCTTTTCTTGCGCAGCTCTACTGTCCAGTAGGTGTCGTCGTCGTTGAATACCTGTGCCACGAAACAGTTCTTCAGGTTGCTGTTGCCCTTTACCGTTACGGCTCCGGTCCCGGCCTTCTGGCTGGCGGTGTACCAGTTGAGGGGATAGCTCATAGCCTGATAGTACACGGCGTTGCCGTCGAAAACCCGCAGCTGGAAGTCGGCATCCTTGTTGGTGCCCTTGAACTTCCAGTCCTTGATGTGTGCGCCTTCTATATCATAAATGGTATAACCGGAAGGCTCGCCTGTAACCGTCGAACTGCTGGTTGAGGTCCACCACGCGCCGCAGGCGGAACCGTGTATGTGCTCGTACACCGGCAGGCCGCCTTTGGCCTTGTAAGATGAGCCGTACACGTAGTTCTGTGTGTAGTGGGTGTGGCCTATCATAATGTGGGCCTCCTTGAAATTCATCATCATCTTGACGACGTCCAGCATATGGTTGGTAGTCGCCCCGCGGAAAGGAATGTGGCAGCATATGAAGACCATCTTGTTCTCTTTGTCGGCAACCAGGTCGAGGTCTTTCTTGAGCCATTGATACTGGGCGTCCGTGAACCCCTTTCCGTAGTCCCACGTCTTGCCGTTGCTCTTGCTCGAAGAATGGAGTGAGGTGACCGGGATGTCGTCCATAGAAACTACGTGCACATCGCCTCTGTCGAAGGAGTAGTCGGTGGGGCCGAAGTAGCTGCCGAAGGTGGAGGTGGCGTTGTAGTCGTCAGTGAGGTCGCGGGCAGTGTCGGGCTTGAGGGAATCGTGGTCGTGATTGCCTATTGTCTGGAAGAAGACGACGTGGCTCGTGCCGTTGTAGACAGTTGACATCGCGGCCTTCATTGTGGGCCACATATTGGTGCTGTCAAAAACAATGTCTCCCAGGGTCATAGCGTACACGCTCGACAGCCCGGCCGTGGCCTTCTTAAGGTCCGGGATGGTCTCGGACGAGTACCGGTTGGCCTCGGCGGCTTTGCAGCACTGGGGGTCACCTATGCCCACGAAGGTCCAGTTGGTCTCTTTCCCGCCCGGAAGAGGCTCGAGCACAAAGTCGGTGCGCAGTACTTTCCCGTCGGGTGAAACAGCTTTGTAGAATACAGGCTGGCTGGGCGACGTAGGAGTCGATATTTTGTATTCGGCCGGTGTGGTGTAGTACACAAAGCGGGTAAGGGAGTTGGACTTGAACTGGTAAACGCCGTTGGCGTCGGTCTTCACGCAGTCGTATCCGTCGGTGACGGTGACTCCGGGAATGCCGCGGCCTGTTTTCTTGTCGGTAATGAGGCCGACAAGGTCATTTCCTTCGGAGATGGAAGTGCCGTTGATGCTCTTTTTACCGTCTTCAGGCTTGGACGGGTCTGAGGCTGTCTCGAACCCGCTCACCTTGGACAGCCTGAACCCCTTTGCGGAAGCGCTGCCCGTATAGTCGAAAGTCAAGACATCGGATGTCTCATTTGTGAGGGTGTAAGTCCCGGGAAGGGACTCGAACACGTAATTCTTGGCAGCGCCGATTTTGGCCGTGTATTTTTTGGGGTTTGTTTTAGAAAAGCTGCTTTCCGGCGTATATACCTTGCCTTTGTAATAGGTTACGCCTTCCATTGTTTCTGGAAGGCTCTTCACAGTATAGCCGCCTTTGCCGTCAAAACAGTATATGTCAGACACTTTGAGATCGGTCCACTGGTATCCGTTGTATTGTGAGGAGAATACCCAGGTGCCGTCGATGGTGGCGCTTGTGAACTGCTCTTCCTTCTGGCAGGAAAGCAGTACCACAAGACTGAGCAGCGTCGTTACCGCAGATTTTACAATTTTCATAGCGTTTTATTTTGTCTCACAAAAATAATACTTTTTGATAAAAAGCGCAATCAACGAAAAGAGCCCGGCATTGACCGGGCTCTTATAATAAGTATCGGATAAACTGTTATTCGGGCATAGTGCCTTCAGCAACGCTACCGTTGTTGGGATATCCGAGGAGACCCAGCGAGCCGATATTTCCACCGAAAGTCATATCTTTGTAATAGACAGTGTATCCTGTTCCGTCGTTACGGTAACGTCCTATGAGCCTTGCAGTCGTGACAGAGCCGCTGGTGTTCAGAGTGGTGTTGATGGTACATCCGCTCCACTGCTTGGTGGCCTGGCCGAATCCGCCGGTGACGCCGCCGTAGTAGCTGGTGCCGCCTGCCTCGATAGTAACGTTGTTGTTGACGGTAACATTGGTGAAGGAAGCGTTGGAGTAGCCGGCGATAGAGCCGATTTCAGGCTCCTTGCCGGTGATGCCGACGCACTTCTTGATGTCAACGTCGCCGGTAGCTTCGCAGTCGGTCATAGTGCCGTTGAATGCACCGCAGAGGCTTCCTGCGCAGAGGGCTTCGGCGCTGTCAACGCTCACTTTGCCGCTGTTCTTGCAGCCGGTCATATTCTGGGCACCGCTGTAGGTACCCATAATACCGCCGACATAGTTGAGCACAGCCTGGGTGACACCGCCCTTGTAGGTGATTTCGCCGCTGTTCTCGCAGTCGGAGATGGTGGCTTCCACGAGAGATGCGCCGACGATGCCGCCGACATAGTCCTGATAGGAGAAGAAGTTGGTGCCGTCAGAGGCGAGGGCTGCGCTGTTGCAGTCGAAGACAAGAGCTCCGGAGTTGGTGCACTTGCTGATGGTAGTGGCATAGGACCATCCGATGATGGCGCCCACGCGGGCAATCTTGTGCCAGAGGCCAATGTTGAGTTCGCCCTGGTTGTGGCAGTCGTCGATGTCGATGCTGGAGTAGCCGATGACACCGCCGCCGCCGGACTGGGTGCCGCCGCCGGTCTTCTGGCAGACCTGGAGATCCATCTTGCCCTTGTTGATACAGCCGCTCACGAGGCCGTCGCAATGAGCAAGATAGTATTCACCGGCGCCGCCGATGACGCCGCCGAACAGAGGCTGATGGATACCGCCGCAACCGGCGTTGCCTTCAGTACCTGCTGCCCATACGCCCTTGGCGATGACTGTACCCTCGTTGATACAGCCCTTGGCGCCCTTGGTGACGTAACCTACGACACCGCCGAGTGCAGGACGGGTACTGGATGCTGCAGGATCGTCGCTGTCCTGGATGGTAACGGTACCCTTGTTGGTACAGTCTTCAATGGTGCCCTCGATGTAGCCGGCCACACCGCCTACGTCGCTGTAAGAACCGCTGTTGTTGACTGCCCAGATGTGTGATACGGCGCCGGTGTTGACGCAACCCTTGACGATACCGTAGTCCTTGAGTCCGTTGCCGGCATTGATGCCCTTGCCCTTGGCGTTGAGGACGGAAGCGCCCACGACACCACCTATATACATATTCTTGGGAGTGCTGCCGGTGTTGAACTTGACTGCGCCGTTGTTGGTACAGTTCTCAACTGCGACTACGCCTGCGGAAGCCTCGAACTGGCCGACCACACCGCCGATGCAGTTGTTGCTGGAAGAGCCTGCGGAAGTATCGAAGGTGATGTTTCCGTTGTTGGTGCAGCCCTTGACCAGACCGGTGGAACGGCCGGCGATGGCACCGAAATAAGTGACGGAGGTAAGGTCGCCAAGGCAGCTTGCGGCAGCGTTGTTGACGCAGCCTTCAATGGTACCTTCGTTGGTCGCGGCAATGATTCCGGAAGTTCCGGGAATAATGCTGAACTGGCAGCTGGAGTCGATGACGAGGTTCTTGATCTTACCTTCATTGACACGGAACAGGGGATCTCCGGCGCTGGTCCAGTTCTTGATGCTGTGGCCCTTGCCGTCAAGGGTTCCGTGGAAGACATTGGCGGCGATGATGTCATAGCCGGACATATCGATGTCATTTTCAATCGTATAGACATCGGCGTCGCCTGCCTGGTCGGCAATCTCGCTGAAGAATCTGGAGAGCTGCTCGGCGGAAGTGATGGCAGGGGAGAAGTCGGGCTTGACCGGAGTCGTGATGCCGGTGAGGGTAGAGTAATTGGTATATACTTTTTCTTCTCCCTGGAGCTGGTATGCCCTTACGCGGATGTCGTAGGAGGTCTCCTGCTCGAGGTGGGTGATGGTGTAGGCGCCGTCAACAAGGTTGTCGGCAGCCACGGTCCATTCGTTGGAGCCGGACTTTGCGTACTCAACCTCATATCCGTCGGCCGGTCCGGTAAGAGACCACGACACGGCGATCGAGCTGTACGTCTTGGGAGTGGCGGCGAGGTCCTGAGGCTCGACAAACTCGGAGATTACAAGGCCGTTGCCAACGCTGACCTGGACCACGATGTCGTCACGCTTGAGATATACCCAGTCAGAATAAACCGAATATGCGTAATTGGCGCGAATTCTGACAAAGTACCTGTCTCCCTTTGTAAGTTTGCTGAATGAGCAGGCTTCGGTGATGTTGCCGGCGTCATCAGTTGCCATAACAGTCTTGGCGAGGGAGGAATAGTTGTCGCCGGCAGCGCCCAGCGAATCGGTCAGCTGCGCGGTGAAGGACAAGGCTCCGTCGGCAACGGCTTTCTTGCCGTCCCAGAACAGAGAGATCGACGTGGCTGACATTCCATCCACGTCAAGCTCAAGGTTCTCGGGGCAGGCCTTGGTGGAATCGATGCCCGAGATTCTTTCGTAGGGTTTGTCAATGTCGCATCCGGCGAGCAAGGCAAGGGCGACCGACAGACCGAGAACAGATAATTTGGAATGTTTCATAATGTTTATTGTTATTGAAAACAACAATGAAAGGTTCGCCGTTTCGACGCACCATAACCACATTATGCTTTTCTTCTTTGAGACTTACGATGCAAAGATATTTATTTTGAAATAAAAAAACAAACGAACCAGACAAAAAAACAAATGAGCGGGAATCGAGATAAAGGAATTACAAAAAAATTAATAATAGTGAACAACGTTTTGAAAAAACGATTATATTTGTCCTATAAATAGTAATATTGACGCCAGATTTTTGATGACACTTAAAACAAATTTAACAGGTAAAAACAAATAAAAAAAAACAAACTGAAAGCCAGCTAACAATCCTAACCATCTTGTTTTTCGAGACTTACAACTTGTGAAAATAAATTAGGATCATTAGTTACTTATGAAATTATTCAAATCAAGTTTCGCTGCACTCGTGATCGGTTTGCTATTCACCGCCACGGTGTTTGCGCAGAACCAGACCGTTACCGGCGTTGTATCGGATTCGAACAACGTACCTATGGTCGGGGCTGCCGTTATGGTCAAGGGAACTTCCAAGGGTGCCGTTACCGACATTGACGGTAAGTACACCCTGCAGGTAGGCCCCGACGCAGTCCTTATTTGCCAGAGCATCGGGTACAAGACTCAGGAAGAGCCTGTTTCCGGCCGCTCCGTTATCAACTTCACCCTTGCCGACGATGCCGAAGTCCTCGAGGCTACGGTGGTCGTGGGTTATGGTACCCTTAAGAAGACCCAGCTCGTGGGCGCCGTCGAGACAGTTGACGGCGAGGCCCTTGAGAACAGGACCAACGCTACGGTTTCCCGTTCCCTCCAGGGCCAGGTTGCCGGTCTGCAGATCGTCACCGTCGATGGTAAGGCATCCCACCAGGGCGACATTAGTATAAGAGGTAACAGCAAAAAGTCTTATGAATCCCGTACGGCAACGTCAGGAAAGGAGTTCGGCACCTATTCAATGGGTCAGGGAGGCAGCTGCCTGATTATGATTGACGGTGTCGAAGGTGACCTTTCAACCGTCAACCCCGAGGACGTCGAGACCATTTCCGTCCTTAAGGATGCGGCTTCCTGCGCAGTGTACGGTGCCCGTGGTGCTTTCGGCGTTATCCTCGTGACCACCAAGAAACCCTCCAAGGACAGGGTCTCCGCAAACTTCAGCGCCTCCTACGGTATCAACCGCAGGACCCGTATCTGGGAAGACGAGATCGTCTCCGACGGTCCGACCTGGGCAAAATACTACATCCTCTTCTCCCAGCTCTCTGCAAGTACCCCTCAGAAGGGCGGCGGCCTCAACGGCGCATATCCTTCTGCCGTCAACGGTTACGACACCTTCTCTCCCGAGTATTACGAAGAGCTCTGCCGCCGCTGGCAGGATCCTACCTATGAGTACTATCAGAATCCTTACGGGTACGAGGCTGACGGGACCTACCGCTACTACGGCAGCACCAACTGGTATGACCTTTATTATAAGGACTACAACGCCACCCAGAACTACAACTTCACTGTTTCCGGTTCCGGAGAGAAGACCACTTTCAGCGTCAGCGGACGTTATTACGATCAGGACGGAATCTACAATTTCGGCAACGAGCAGTTCAACTCTCTGAGCCTCCGTGCCAAGGGTTCCGTACAGGTGACTCCTTGGTTCAAGATTTCCGAAAACGCCTACATCTTCAAGAGGAAATACCATCAGCCTACCGTGGTGTCCGGTTCTTACGTTATCCAGCGTCAGTTCGAAATCCGCGCACAACCTGTGCTCGTACCTCTGAACGAAGACGGCACCAATACCTTTGCAGGCGCTGCAACCTGCTACACCGCCTGGCATAACGACGAGGCTTACCAGGAGAACAACAAGTTCGACGCCATTTCCACCACCACCCTCGAGCTCACTCCTATCAAGGACGTGCTCAAGGTGACGGGCGACGTTACCCTCAAGACCATCCGCTCCACGCAGCTGCGCCTTTCTCCTATGCAGACCGGTTATCTCAGCCCCAACGGTACGAAGAATTACAACGAATACACCTCTTCATATAAGAGTGACTGGCGTTACAACACCGACTACCTGGCTGCCAACATCGTGGGTAACTGGACTCCCAAGCTCGGCGAAAAGCACGACCTTGACGTCACTGCCGGTTGGAACCTCGCATCGACCAATTACCGTCGTCTCTATCTGCAGAGAAGGGGTGTGATGTATCCTCAGATTCCTTCCTTCGAGCTCTTCGACCTCGATGTTTACAATGTCAACGATGACGGTTACGACCGTGCCGAGGTAGGTTTCTTCGGACGTATCAACTACACCCTCCTCAACAGGTACATCTTCGAGGTCGCAGGACGTTATGACGGTTCTTCCCGTTTCCCGGCCTCCCAGCGTTGGGGTTTCTTCCCTTCCGCTTCCTTCGGATGGCGTATTTCCGAGGAGCCTTGGATGCAGGGTGCAAAGTCCTGGCTCAACAACCTTAAGTTCAGGGTCAATGCCGGCTCGCTCGGTAATGCCAACATTTCCGACTATGCCTTTATGGACACTTGGTCAATCTCCAAGTCCGGCAACCTCATCCAGGGAGCAAAGGTGCCTTACACCATTTCTCCTACCAGCCTGGTTCCCGAATCCCTTACCTGGGAGACCATCACCACCTATGACGTCGGTTTGGACTTCGATATCTTCAACAACCGTCTGTCCTTCTCCGGTGACGCCTACATCAAGGATTCCAAGGACCTCCTGATCGCCGGACCCACCCTTCCCCAGCAGCTAGGTGCCAGCACCCCGAAGGGTAACTACGGTTCCACCCGCGACATCGGCTGGGAACTGCAGCTCCAGTGGAAAGACCAGTTCAAGCTCGGCGGCAAGCCCTTCGCTTACAGCGCCAAGGCGACCCTGTTCGACAACCGCTGCTTCGTGACCAGCTTCTACAATGCGACCGGTGACATCTTCAACTTCTACGAAGGAAAGGAACTCGGAGAAATCTGGGGTTACCGTACTGCAGGTATCTTTGCAACCAATGACGAGTCCAACGACTGGGCTACCGACGTGTTCCACCAGAACGGTACCTCCATCTACCGTACATACGCAGGTGACCTTAAGTTCGTCGATGTCAACGGCGACGGTACCATCAACTACGGCAAGGCCATTCTTGACGACCACGGCGATCTCGAGAGAATCGGAAACGAGACTCCCCGCTACCAGTTCGGTCTGGTGCTCTCCGCCAACTGGAACAACATCGGCATCAGCGCTTCGTTCCGCGGCGTAGGCAAGAAGGAGTGGTACTTCTCCACCGGCTCCGGTATGTTCTACGGAATGTACGACCGTCCTTACGGTATCCTGCTCAAGAGCCACCTCGGAAATATGGTCGATATCGACACCAGCACCGACAAGTGGGTCGTTACCAATATGGCATCCAAGCCTTATTGGACTGCGCAGCGTGGTTATGTGTCCAACCGTAACGTCGGTCCCCTTTCCACTCCCAACGACCACTTCCTGCAGAACGTCGCATTCATCAGGCTTCAGAACCTGACCATCGACTATACGATTCCCAAGAAGATTACCGACAAGATCAACATCAAGAGACTCAACATCTTCTTCTCGGGTGAAAACCTCTTCACATTCTCTCCTCTGTTCAAGCATAGTACGGCCATCGACCCCGAGGTCATCGAGGCCGGTGACGAAGATACCAACAACCACGCCAAAGGTTACAACGGTATGGGTGAAGGCTACAGCTATCCTATGCTCAAGACCTACACTTTCGGTATCAACCTCTCCTTCTAAAATGCACTTGAAATGAAAAAGATATTTTATTCAATCATCAGTGTTGCTGCCGCGTTGAGCCTTGTTTCCTGTGAGAAGTTCCTTACCGTTTCTCCTCTGGACGAGGTTTCCGCCGATACTTTCTTTACGAGCGAGCAGGAGCTCAGGCTTTTTGCCAACGGCCTGATTGAGACTTATCAGCCTACGGCCGATGACATTGCCAACGGCTCAGACATCGCTTCCGATCTTACGGCCAAGCGTGATGCCTCCAAGTTCTGGTATCCGGGAGATATTTTCAAATCTTCTGATCAAGGAGCGTGGTCATATAACAACGTCCGTCGTGCCAATGTCCTTATCAACAATATGGTACGGGCAAAAGGCAAGGTGTCGGACGAGATTTACAACCACTACCAGGGCGTCGGTCGCTTCTGGAGGGCATACTTCATTTGGGGGAAAGTCAAAGCTTATGGCGACGTGCCGTGGCAGGAGACTCTTGTCGATCCAAAGGACAGCGCTATGCTCTACGCTCCCAGGGATGACCGCGAGTATGTAGTCCACAAGTGCATCGAGGACCTTCAGTTTGCTGTTGACAACTGCCTCGGTGACGACACCTACAAGAACGTCATCAACAAGTGGGTTGCTGCTGCATTTCTTTCCAGGATCGCTCTCTATGAGGGAACCTACAGGAAGTATTTCGATGTGAATACCTCCACCTACAAGCCCTGGACCAACAAGTACGAAACTGCCGACCAGCTGCTCCAGATTGCAGTGGATGCCAGCAAAGTCATTATGTCGTCCGGCAAGTTCCAGCTGAATGCCAGCTATCACGACAACTTCGTCACCGAGAACCTCCTGGGCAATCCCGAGATGATCTGGGTGGCCGAGTATTCGACCGGCGAGGATGCTACCCGCACCCACTCCCTGACCTCCGACTTCCGCGGTTCCACCGTCGGCGGCCCCAGCCCTACCAAGGAGTATGTCAACCACTTCCTCAAAATCGACGGAACCCCTATCACCAACGATCAGATTCCCCTCTATGAGGAAATGGCGGCAAACAACGGCCGTGACCCTCGCCTCAACAACAATGTCAACCACATCGGCCTTACCTACAAGGCCCTTTCCGGTGCGACTTATGCTAAGTGGATGCCTTGCCAGCTTACCTACTCGGGTTACAATCTTACCAAGTGGAACATCGAGGAGGAGCAGCAGTTCCAGGTTGCAAAGTGCGGTAACTCCATTCCCATTATGCGTTACGCCGAGGTCCTTCTCAACTATGCAGAGGCAAAGGCAGAGCTTGGCCAGATGGATGATGCCGTCTGGGCCGAGTCCGTCGGTCTTATCCGCCAGCGTGCCGGCTTGACCTACACCGGCCGTCCTGTCGATGCAGATCCTATGCTGTACAACTACTACGCTACAGCTTATGACTTTGAGGAGCAGGGCCTTCAGGGCAACCGCGCCAATGAGCTCAAGTCCCATCTTACCGCCGATCTGCTTGAGATCCGCCGTGAGAGGGTTACCGAGCTTGGATACGAGGGCTTCCGTGGTGATGACCTCCATCGTTGGCACTGCCTCAGCCTTATAACCCAGAAGAACACCAACGGCCGCGGAAACCGCGGTATCTGGGTTACCAAGGAAGACTACAAGAACGGCTTCCTGTTCAACCCCGTGTTTGCTGCAAACACCGAGGGCAAGGGAGAATACAACTACGACAAAGATACCGATACCTACACCAAGGCTAAAGACGGCAAGGGCGGATTCGACCTTGTCCACGGTCTTGTAACCTTCGGCTCCAAGGCGTCCGAAACCTCTTTCGGTATTGCCAACAGCGGTGCCGACCAGAGCTTCTCGCTGTCCGAGGGTGACCACGGTTATCTTATTTTCCACTATGCACTTGAGTTTGCCCAGAAGAAGTATCTCTATCCTATCAACTCAAGCTCAGTCCTTCTCTTGAATACCAACATCGTCCAGAACTGGGGATGGGAATAGTTTAAAATGAATAGATTTACCAATATCGTTTTGGTCGCGGCAGCCCTCTTTGCGGGGGCTGCTTGCGACAAAACAAATCCAGATGACAAAGATAAGGGCGGCAAGACTGATGCCGACCGCGTAACCGAACTTAACGGAACGATTATCAACGAGGAAGCCAATATGATAGGCATCGTCAAGGATGCATCCGGCAACCCCATTGCCGGTGTGCCCGTGACGGACGGCTATACCTATGTGGTTACTGACGCCAACGGCGTGTACCAGATAGTGGGCAGCCGTTATGCCCGCAAGGCCTATCTTAGTATTCCTTCCGGCTATGAAGTCCCTCTTGATCCGACTACGCATCTCCCCGCGTTCTTCTCTCCCGGTACCATTATCAGGGATCAGCAGAACCGCTATGACTTTACTCTTACCCGCCAGACGGCATCTGAGGACAAGTTCACCCTCGTGATGATAGGTGACCCCCAGTGCCAGACAGATGCCCAGGTCCAGAGGTATGCTACAGAGACTGTCCCCAACATCCAGAGCACTCTCTCTTCTTTTGCGTCGGAATATCCCAATCCGTACGCCATAACGCTTGGAGACATTATCTTCGACAGCACCAATACCTGGGAGGGAATGAAGAAATCGATGTCCAACGTCAACGTGGGCGGCAGGTATCTGCCGTTCTTCCAGTGCATAGGCAACCACGATCATAATGGCAAGGCCAGCACCGACTTTGACGCCACCGCCAACTTTTTCGAGAACTTCGGTCCCACCGACTACTCCTTCAACAGGGGGAACTTCCATATCATCGTGATGGATGACGTGATGGGTACTACCACCGCCACGAATTCCAGCCCCAACAAGTGCACTTGGAATTACAACGGAGGTTTTACCACCTATCAGTGGAAATGGCTCCAGGCCGATCTCGAGCTTGTCCCCGACAAGGATAAGAAGTGCGTGATACTGTGCTGCCACATTCCTTTCCGCGGCGGATCGGCTTCCGGCGGTTCCAGCGTCAACAAGAACGATGCCTACTACTCGGAAATCCTTAATGCCCTCAAAGGCTTCAAGGAAGCTCACCTGATGATAGGCCATACCCACTATCCGCAGAACTACATCCACAACTCGTACAGGACCAAGAGCGGTCTCCCTATCTACGAGCACGTGCACGGTGCGGCCTGCGGCGCTTGGTGGAGCAGCAACCTCAACACCAACGGCCAGCCCAACGGCTACAGCCTGTACGAGTGCGACGCTGTCAACGGCACCATCACCAACTGGGTGGCCAAGAGCACCAAGGACGACTTCAGCTCCCAGATGAGAGTGTACGACGGCGACCAGATCTACACCGGATCCAAAGGTTACCGTTATTCCTGGACCACCACATCCAGCGGTGGTGCCGGATCGCTCAACGTGGGCGGCACCGCCAACATCTTCGCCAAGGGCAATTCAGTTTTCAAGAATGCGTTCGTCGCTGCCATCTGGAACGACGATGCAGCAAACTGGAAGGTTGAACTGTTCCAGAACGGCGTCAAGGTCGGCGACTTCAAGAGGCTTGGCGACGGAGGCAGCTGCGATGTGTGCGTCTGCTCATTCTTCTTTAACGAACTGAACAAGAATACCTCCACCTGGACTACCAGCACTGCCAGCCACTACTGGTATTTTGTGCCTGCATCCGGCAATCCCAGCTCGGAAAAGAACTGGGAGGTCGTTGCTACTCAGACCATTCCGAGCAGCAAGAAGACCAATGTCTATCGATGCAGCGCATTCTCAGTGGATTACGGCGGGTTTGCCAGCAACTAGCAATCTCCGATGATTAAAAAAAAGCGGTTCCAAGACATTTGGAATCGCTTTTTTTTTATCCCAGCATCTCAAGGACGGACTCAAGGGAGAGGGCCTGGGAGATGTCGAAGCCTCCGTTGCGGGTGCGGCGGAGCGAGCCCAGGAAGGCGCCGCTGCCGAGGGCTTCGCCCAGGTCCCTAGCGAGGGCGCGGATGTAAGTGCCCTTGGAACAGTCCACGAGTATCTCAGCGTGCTTCAGCGAAGCCTCACGTACGTCAGCTACTTTTATGCGTCCGCGCCCTTCCGTGGGCTCGACCGGCTCGGGAGCCGAGGAGAAACCCTCCTCGAAACTGAGCAACTTGAGATCGTAAATCTCAATCAGGGAAGATTGCAGCACGTCTCCGGGATCGAAGCTCTCGCCCCTGGCCTGCGCTTCACGCAGCAGGCGGCGCGCTGTTTCATACGCGCGCACCCCGTCCACGGATTTGGCGCTGAAGAGGGGAGCGACCTGCATCTGCTGCCCGACGAAAGAGGGGAGCAGCGCTTCAATGCTCTCGCGAGAGACTCCGTCCAGCGGGCAGGTCCTGTCGATATCCTTCTCGAGGTCGAAGGAAGGAGTAGTGGCGCCAAAGCACACCCCGGCGACATATTGTTTGGGCGACGCCTGAAGCTCTTCCGCGCGGCGCGTCGCCGGCCCTATGCATACGAGCAATATCCCCGTAGCCAGCGGATCAAGCGTGCCGGCGTGCCCGACCTTCAGGTTCTTCTTCCCGAAGTG
>DGVM01000135.1:310-11834 GCA_002395925.1 Bacteroidales bacterium UBA4284 | reverse complement strand
ACCTGCTCCTTCAAGGAGACCGAGGCCTATTCGGTCTGCGCAAGGATAGACCGCAAGGAGAAGCGGACCCTCATAGTGCAGTCCGCCGGCAACACGGCGCGGGCTTTTGCGCAGGTCTGCTCAGACAACGACATTCCGGTCGTAATCTGCATCCCCGAGGACAACAAGCACGACCTCTGGTTCCATCATCGCCTGAACAGATGCGTAAAGGTTATTTCCGTTCCTCACGGCTGCGATTATTTCGACGCCATCACTCTTGGCGAAAAGCTCGCCACCAGCCCTGACTTTTTCCTGGAAGGCGGAGCTAAAAACATCGCCAGACGCGACGGCATGGGCACTACCCTGCTGAGCTTCGCAGAAAAAACCGGACGTATCCCCGACGCATATTTTCAGGCTGTCGGCTCAGGAACCGGCGCAATAGCGGCATGGGAAAACGCCCGTCGCCTTGAAGAGGACGGACGCTTCGGAGAGAACAAGATGCGCATCTACGTATCCCAGAACTCCCCTTTCACCCTGATTTACGATTCCTGGAAGGCAGGGACACGCTCCCTTGCCGACCTTTCGCCGGAGGTGGGCCGCCGCAACTCGGAAGTCATTCTGGCAAAAGTCCTGTCGAACCGCAAACCGCCCTACGGCATAGCAGGAGGCTTGTTTGACGTCCTCAGCGAAAGCCACGGCGACGTGTTCCTCGCATCCAACGACGACATCGTATATTGGCTGCTGCAGTTCCGCAACCTGGAAGGCTACGACCTGCTTCCCGCAGCCTGCGTTGCCGTGTCATCGCTTGCCCAGGCCGTCAGGGATGGTATCGTCGGCAAGGACGAATGCATAATGCTAAACTGCACGGGCGGAGGCATCCTTTCTTCCATGGGGCGCGGATACGTCCTCAAGGAGCCCGACCTTGTGCTCAGCCCGGATCTGCCTTCGGAAGAAATCGTAAGGCGGGTAAAGGCGATACTTTAGAAATTAATCGCGAATCCGAGGTTTATCCCCCAATATTCGGCAAGGTTCCTTACTATTTGCGAAGCCTCTACACGGGCCCCGGTATCGGGGTCCGTTATCGTTTCGTGGTCGAGGGTCAGTACGAACGAAGCCAGGAAATCCACGCTGAGATGTTTGTAAACACCGACCCTGTAACCGCCCCCGAGATTGAGGCGCGCAGAAACGTCCAGCGGCTCCCGCACGGGAAAAGCAGCTGCAACGCCACCGTGGACCAGGGGCCCGGTCTTTTCGAGTCCCATCGGACACCAGCGTGTACGGAGTTCAGCCGGAATCATCCAGCGGCGTGAATACACTCCGATAAGCCCGGAATACAGAGAAAGATTGACCTTGCTGCCGATATCTATTCCGGCGTTTGCAAGCACGCCACCGTTTGAATAATACCACCATTCGGAGTCGTTTTCTATTATTCTCGAGCCGGCGCTGTAGATATAGTTGTGCTGATAGGTGCGCAGAAAAGTACCCGTATAACCCCATTCCAGGCCATAGGAGAACCGCGGGGTCCATGCCATCGTGGCAAGCGGCACCAGCAAAACGGCCGCAAGCATTAGGATTCGTTTGGTCATAGGCGGAACAGGACGGTCAATTGCGGATACAGCAGCTGCATCCACCCATTGTTGAAAATACTTACGCTCGGGGCGAAATATCCGGATTCTTTTTCGTTGCGCCTCATGTGCACGCCAAGGTCGCCGGCAAAGGAAAGGTCGAGGCTGACAGGGCCGCCGAAGGAAAGGCGGCAGCCGGTATTGACGCTTACCGCCGCCATGATGCCTTCGTTGTCAGATACAAGGGAAACCAGGTCTATGCCACGCCCCTTGTCGTGGTCGCGCACATATCCGGCGGACACCCCGGGGCCGGCATAGAAGGTGAATCCGACGTCTCCCCTGCTGAAACGGCGCAGGACATACTCCCTGGAGACGTTGATGCGGAAGCCAGGATTGGAACAGCGGCCTGTAGCCACACCGTAAATATCGACGTACGCAGTGGCAGTGTGGAAGACATTCTGATGCTCCGCAAAGACTACGGAAGCGCCAACGCCCTTTATCGAATTGAACAGACCGGCCGACACCTGAGCCCCCGCTGTAAGCTCGGAAAGGCCCAGGAACAGAACAAGCATGGCGGTATGAAGCTTGCCGTACACATCACGAAGGTACAGAAAACTTTGATTATATCCAATAAAAAGTCTATCTTAGCGGATGCAATTAAACCGATAACCTATGTCAATCGAGATAAGAAAAATCGAGAGCCGCCGACAGCTGCGCGCCTTCGTGAATTTCCCCGAAAAGTTATACAGAAACAATCCTTATTATGTCCCGCCGCTGGTCTTCGACCAGATGGACACCCTGGACCAGAAGAAAGGCGCCGCGCAGGAATTCTGCAAATCGGCCCTTTATATGGCATACAAGGACGGTGAACCCGCAGGCCGCATCGCTGCGATCGTAAACTTCAAGGCAAACGAGCAGTGGAACCACAAGGAAGTGCGTTTCGGCTGGTTCGACTTCATCGACGACGCCGCCGTCGCCGACGCCCTCATGGAAAAGGTTTACGAATTCGGGCGCGAGTATGGGATGGAATCTGTCGTCGGGCCGCTCGGCTTTACCGATTTCGACCCCGAAGGCATGCTTATCGCCGGTTACGACCGCCTGAGCACCATGGCGCTCATATACAACTATCCCTACTACAACGAACATCTGGAGCGGATGGGCTTCGGCAAGGATACCGACTGGGTCGAATACAAGCTGTTCATGGAAGAGAACCTTCCGGAACGTATGGAAAGAATCGCCAAGATCGTCCAGCAGCGCACCAACGTCCACGTCAAGAAGCTCGACCGCAGGATAGTGAAGAAGGAAGACTATGGCACCAAGCTTTTCAGGCTCATCAACGAATGTTATAAAGACCTCTATAACTTTACCGTCCTGCCCGACCACATGGCGAAAAAGTATCTCGACTTCTACCTCAGCATGCTCGATCTGCGCTATGTAGTGATGCTCGAGAACGACAAGGACGAACTCGTAGCCTTCGGCATCTCAATGCCCTCCATCGCCAGGGCGCTGCAGAAAAGCCGCGGCCGCCTGTTCCCGTTCGGATGGTGGCATCTGCTCAAATCCCTCTTCTGGAAGCATGAGGAGGGTGTTGAAATGCTGCTGATAGGCGTACGTCCCGACTATCAGAACACCGGCATCAATACGCTCCTGTTCTACAATCTGTTCCCCTTCTACAAATCGCAGGGAGTTAAGTGGGCGGAGACTAATGCCGTTCTGGAGACCAATGTCAAGAATCAGGGGCAGATGGAACAGTTCTCGCACGAGTGCGTCAAACGCCGCCGTTCGTATATCAAGAAACTTGTCTGACGATGCCTCAGACCTCCTACAGCACCCCTGGTATTCCGCTTCCGGAGAGGATGCGCCCCTACAAGCTGTCCGATTATGTAGGTCAGCAGCACCTTGTGGGGCCGGGATGCGTGCTGCGCAACATGATCGACAGCGGCAACCTGTCGTCTTTCATACTCTGGGGTCCTCCCGGAGTGGGTAAAACCACTCTGGCCAGCATCATAGCGCATACCCTCGACCGCGAGTTCTATACTCTCTCGGCCGTCACTTCGGGCGTCAAAGACGTAAGGGAGGTCATCGACAAGGCAAAGAACAAATCCCTCTTCTCTTCTGCCGCCGCCCCCATACTGTTCATCGACGAAATCCACAGGTTCAACAAAGCCCAGCAGGACGCTTTGCTGGGGGCCGTCGAAGCGGGAACCGTAGTGCTTGTCGGCGCGACTACCGAGAACCCTTCGTTCGAGGTTATCTCGCCCCTTCTGTCGCGTTGCCAGGTATTTGTGCTAAAGTCTCTTGGGGCAGATGACCTTAAAGAACTATTGAACCGCGCCACAAGTACCGACCCCATTCTACGCGAAAAGCATGTAGTCCTCTCGCAGACCGATGCCCTGCTGCGGCAGAGCGGCGGAGACGCACGCAAGCTGCTCAACATACTCGAAATCGTTGCGGATGCCACCCCTGCGTCTGCAGACGGATCCGTGGTCATCGACAACAATGCCGTCAACGATTGCCTCCAGGAGAATATGGCAGTCTATGACAAGGACGGCGAGATGCACTACGACATCATATCCGCATTCATCAAATCCGTGCGCGGCTCCGACCCCAACGCCGCCGTGTATTGGATGGCGAGGATGCTTTCCGGAGGCGAAGACCCGCTTTTCATCGCCAGGCGTCTCTGCATCCTTGCCGCAGAAGATATAGGTCTGGCAAATCCAAACGCGCTCCTGCTTGCGGACGCCACATTCCGTATCGTCCACTCCATAGGAATGCCCGAGGCGCGCATTCCCTTGAGCGAATGTGCCGTATATCTCGCCTCCTCCCCCAAGAGCAATTCTGCCTACATGGCCATCGACAGTGCGATGAGTGCAGTACAGGAAGACAAGACAGCACCTGTTCCCCTGTACCTGCGCAACGCACCCACTTCCCTTATGAAGGAACTTGGCTATGCCGACGGTTATAAATATGCACACGACTTCCAGGGCCACTTCGTAGATCAGGAATTCATGCCCGAAAGCATGAGCGGCCGGGTGTTCTACGAGCCCCAGCCAAACGCCCAGGAAGATCGTCTGAAATCGTATCTGCAGGCCTGCTGGCCAAAATATTATACCAAGAAATGAATCCCGGGCCATCCACTCACGAGGTACTCGAAACAGCATCGCTGGCAGGACATATCCTGCTGGAAAACGGTGCGGAAATAGCCCGCGTGGAAGAAACGATGGAGCGTATATCGGGTCACTACGACATAGGTTCCAGCAACTTCTTCGTACTGTCCAACGGCATTTTCACAACGGGGCACGACAATTTCGCGAAGGTTGAATTCATTCCGTTCAAAGGTGCCCAGCTCGAGCGTGTCGTGGCGGTCAATCAAGTGTCCCGCGACATCTGTGCCGACAAGTTCGAAAGCCTCGCGCAGGCAAGGGAGCGTCTTCAGTCCATCCGTTCCACGCGGAAGTCTCCCCTGGAGCAGATCATCGGCTCTGCGATAGGCAGCGCCGGTTTCTGCGTCATATTCGGAGGTTCGCTTTTCGACGCCGCAGCCGCCTTTGTAATCGGTGCCCTGCTGTGGGTTTTCGTGCTTCTTGTTTCTGCGCCCTACATGACAAAACTGGTGGGCAATATAGCGGGAGGCGCCTTTGGCACGATGCTCTGCATCATTTTCCACCACTTGGGTTTTGGTCAGAGCCTCGGCAACATGATAGTCGGTTCACTGATTCCCCTCATCCCCGGAGTCTCCTTCGTGAACGGAATCAGAGACCTTGCCAACGAAGACTACATCGCCGGAATAACACGCATAGAAGATGCGATACTGGTGTTCCTGAGCATCGCCATGGGAGTAACGCTTACCTTCCTGGCGGACAGTTGGATAGAGGGTGCGATGCTGGTAGTGAACGGCACGGAACCCGATGCCTTCACCTCATCTCTCCCCTGCCAGATGACGGCTGCCTTCCTGGGAGCGCTCGGGTTTGCCATTCTCTTCGGCGTTCCACGAAAGTACTACGTCTCCAGTTCGCTGAGCGCTACGCTCGGCTGGGCATTGATAATCATTTCACTGCCTCTCGGCTGGGGCACGGCGACATTTATCGGAGCAATCGCGGTTGCCGTCAGTTCGCGTTTCCTTGCGGTCTGGTTCAAGGCTCCCGAAACCATATTCCTCATTACCGGCATCTTCCCGATGGTGCCGGGAGGCGGCATATTCTGGACAGCCCTGTTCATTGTGACGACACGTATGCACGACGCCCTGGCTTCGGGGTGGCTTGCACTCAAGATAATGGTAGCGATAGTGCTGGCGATAGTTTTGGTATCCCAAATACCTTCCGGAGTATTCCGGATATTCAGTCCAAAGTCAAAAGTATGAATGTCATAAAAACTCCCATCCCCGGACTTGTAATCATTGAGCCAAGCGTTTTCAAGGACGAGCGCGGCTATTTCTTCGAAAGTTTTTCTCAGAGACGTTTCTGCGAGATGGTTGCCCCCATCGAATTCGTGCAGGACAACGAAAGCAAATCTGTACGCAATGTGGTGCGCGGTTTGCACTTCCAGAAACCTCCCTACGCCCAGTCCAAACTGGTCCGTTGCGTACGGGGCCGGGTTCTCGATGTGGTTGTGGACATACGCAGGGACTCTCCCACTTTCGGCAAGCATTTCGGTGCGGTTCTGAGCGAGGAGAATCACCTTCAACTGTTTATTCCAAAGGGTTTTGCACATGGATTCGCAGTGCTCAGCGACACCGCCGTGTTCCAATACAAGTGCGATGAGTATTACCACCCCGAATCCGAATCCGGAATCCAGGCGCTCGACCCTGCCCTTGGTATTGATTGGCTGATTCCGGCAGACGAAGCTATCCTGTCCGAAAAAGACCGGGTGCGCCCCTGCCTGACTCCCGACGACGCAATCTAGTTTAATACTGCCTTTCTCCGAATATGGCTGTGCCTATCCGGACGATGGTGGCACCGTATTCAAGCGCAATGCGCCAGTCTCCCGACATGCCGATAGACAGCTCCCTGAAATCGGCATTCTCGGGGAAAAGGTCGCGCAGATAGTCCCAAAAGGCTTTTATCCGCCCAAAATCGGCACGTATGTCTTCTTCGTTGTCGGTATTGGTGGCCATTCCCATGAGGCCGCAGAAGCGGATGTTCCTGAATGATGAAGACCGGAACAGGATATCGAGTATCTCTTCCTCGTAAAACCCTTGTTTGCTTTCTTCTGCGGCGACATGCAGCTCGAGCAGGACTGGTATAGTCCTGTCGTTCTTTGCCCCCCAATCGTTTATGGCATCGAGAAGGTGCGCAGAATCGACTGATTGTACAAGGTCGGCATACGGGAGGACCATCTTGAGCTTGTTCGTCTGCAGATGACCTATGAAATGCCACTCTATTCCCCTGCCGCTGAGGGCAATTGCCTTCTTTTCGAACTCCTGCGGGCGGTTTTCGCCGAAAACGCTCTGACCTGCGGAAATAGCCTCCTCGATGGCCTCTGCAGGGTGAAACTTCGAAACTGCCACCAGCTTTACGGCTGATGGCAGTTCGTTCTTGATTTGTAGCAAGTTGCTTGTGATGCTCACGACAGAAGGATATTATCTGCGGTTTTTCTGTTGTGCACGCATCTGCTGTTCCTGAAGCTTCTGCGCTTCTTCGAGTCTCTGCTGCCACTTGGACTTGGGAAGGGGCTTACCCTCGCTGGCTTTTACTTTGGCAAGTATCTCCTCGGGGTGAACGAAGAATTTCTTGATTACCCAAGTCTGGATGATGGCGATCAACTGTGAAAGCAAATAGTAATAACTGAGTGCCGCCGACAGGTTGTTGCAGATGAAGAACATCATGATAGGCATCATCCAAAGGGTCATGAACTTCATCGAAGAAGCCGTGGGGTCGTTGGATGCCGTCTGGTTGGCGGTCGTTATCTTGCTGTAAACCCACATGACGACGGCCATAAGCAATGCAAACAGGGAGAGATGGTCTCCAAGGAGCGGAATGCGGAAGCCGAAGTCGAGGATCGAATCGTACGCACTGAGGTCGTCGCACCACAGGAAAGGCTGCTGGCGCAATTCGATGGACGCCGGGAAGAAGCGGAACATGGCCCACAGTATAGGGAAAGTGAGCAGCGTAGGCAGGCATCCGCCCATCGTATTCACCCCTGCCCTCCTGTAAAGGTCCATGGTGGCCTGCTGCTTTTTCATTGCGTCTTCCTGCTTGGGGTACTTGGCGTTGATCTTCTCGATTTCGGGCTTGAGAGCCTGCATCTTGGCGGAAGACGAGAACGACTTGTACGTGAGCGGGAATACCACAAGCTTGATGACCAGGGTCATAAGCAGGATTATCAGACCGAAGTTGGAGATGAAACGGCTGAAGAAGTTGAACATCGGGATGATGGCGTAGCGGGTAAACCAGCCGACGAGCCAACCGCCCAACGGAATGATCTTCTCGTACTTGTGTCCGTACGACTTGAGGGTATTGAAGTGATTGGGGCCGAAGTAGAATTCGTACGGCACGCTCACCGAAGGGGCGATCCTGAAGTCTGAACGCATCTTGGCGCTGCATGCCATCAGGTTGTTGGACGGGTCGTTCTCGGGAACGAAATTGACCGAAAGCTCGCCGTTTGAGAATTCCTGAGGGGCCCTCATTATCGCAGAGAAGAACTGCTGCTGGAAAGCGACCCAGCTCAGACGCGAGCCTATGCTCTTGGATGCGCTGCGGCCACGGCCGATTTCGGCGGGTTTCTTCTCCCCTTCGAAATAATAGTCGAGCTTGGAATACTGGGATTCGTTCTTGTAGCCTTTTTCCAGCCTGGGTATCGTGACGTTGTAATCGATGTCATAATTGCCCACGTTGCGGGGAATCACATTGTCCAGACCTACGAAAGACAGCAGGTTGTCGACGCTGTAGCTGTCGGGATGGATGGTGTAGCTCTGCTCGATATAGCCGCCGCCGGAAAAAGGCAGACGGTAAACAAGGGAGGTGTCGGTCTTGGCGAAAAGCTGGAAATTGAAATCGGAGGTACTAATGTACTGACCTGCATAAATGCTGATCGCATACTCGGAATCCCCGCCGCGGAAGAGCATGAGGTCTCCCCCGCCATAGCTTGAGTATTTCTTTAGCTGAGCGCTGTAAGGCTGTGCGCCTTTGGAGGTAAACTCAACACGCATGAGCTCATTCTCGAGCACCTCTATGCCGGCCTCGGCATTGTAGGACGACTCCAGGAGGGAATCGGCGTAAATGGTCTGGGCGGCAACGGCCGGTGCGGCGGGCGCCTGTCCGTCAGCGGCAAAAGCCTCCGCAGCCCCGGTGGCAAGAGTGTCACGGGGCATGGCGGCAAGTGCTATCGAGTCGCGGATGCGCTGCTCCTCAGCCTGTTTGCGGCTCTGTGAAGACTGGTAGAAGGTAAAGCCGAAAAGGATGACGGCAATGAGTATGAATCCGATAACTGAATTCTTATCCATTACTGCTCGCCCTCCCCGGCCTGGCGTATCTTCTGCTCAAGTTCTTTCAATTCTGCCTTGGCCTTGTCTATCCGTTCCTGCATCTGCTTGATGAGGGGCTCGGAATTCTTGGAAGCCGAGAAGAAGCCTATGTTGTTCTCGTAAGTTGCAACATCCTGCTGGAGAGCACGATATTTGTCCATGAGGATATCCCTTTCGCTGCGGGGAGCCTTGGACGAAGGGCGGGATGAGCCGCGGTGCTCCTGAGACTGGAAGGGGAATTTCTCCTTGAGGGCGTCGCGCCACGCGGAGTTGACTGCATCCTTTTCCTTGAAAGGCACGTGGCCGATTGCCTGCCAGCGTTCCGTAAAGGATGCGAGGGCCTCTGAATTGGCGGCCTGGTCTTCTGCGGGAACATACGCCTGAAGCTCTGCTATAAGCGCTTTCTTGGCGCGCAGGTTGCCGTAGAAGTCGTTTTCGGGCTTGTTGTTCTTGTCCCTTTCGGCAAAGAATTCATCGCAGGCGGCACGGAAACGCTTCCAGATCTGCTCGCTCTTCTTGCGGGGGACGGTTCCGATTTCTTTCCACTGTTTCTGGAGTTCGATGAACTGGTCGGTGGCCTTCTTCCACTCGGTGCTGTTCTTGAGGGCCTCGGCCTTTTCGATGATTGACATCTTCTTTTCCAGATTGGAATTCATCGTATCCTTGAACCCGGCATAATAGTCGCGTTTGCGGGCGTAGAAGGTATCGCAGGCCGCACGGAAACGGTCGTAAATCTTCTGGTTCTCCTTGCGGGTGGCGAAACCGATCTTGCGCCAGCGTGCCTGAATGTCTTCTATCTGGGCCGAGAGCTCATTCCACTCGCCGGAAGATGTGACTTCCTTGGCGGCGATGGCTTCCACCTCTTCGCAGAGGGCCTGCTTGGCGACCAGATTGGCTGCCTGCTG
Source organism: Bacteroidales bacterium UBA4284 (assembly GCA_002395925.1). The sequence continues at coordinate 1,923 of DGVM01000135.1, read as the reverse complement.
CTCCTTCTGGCCCTCGAAATGAGCCTGGTAGCGCTTGTTGATGACTGCGGTTGCAGCCTTGAAGCGGTTCCAGATGTCTTCCCTCTTCTCCTTTGCGACGGGGCCGAACTCCTTCCACTGCTCGTGGAGCTTCTGGAGTTCGTGGAAGGCACCGACTACGTTCTCGTCTTCCGCGAGCTTTTCGGCGGCCTCGCAGAAAGCCTCCTTGGCCTCAAGGTTCTTCTGGAAGTCCAGGTCGCGCAGGTCGCGGCTGATTTTCACCATGTCGTAGAACTTTTCGACATAGTATTGGTATGAATCGTTGATGTCGCGGAATGCATTCGCCGGGACGGGACCTGCCTCTCTCCAGCGTGCCTGCAGCTGGCGGAATGCGGGGAACGAAGCACTGGCGTCTTCGTTGTTCTCCACGATGGCCTTGAGCTCTTCTATGATGCCCTTCTTGACGGCGAGGTTCTCCTCCCGCTGGGCTTCCTGCTGCTTATTGAATTCTGCGCGCTCTTTTTTATAGTCTGCGTAAACCGCTTTGAAGTTCTCTTCCACGGCCTCGAAGGGGTTGGAAACTGCATTGGCGGAATCGGGGTTGTCTGATTTGAGTTTGGAGAGCAGTTTATAAAATGCGGACTTGATGTTCTCGGCCTCCTTGGAGCGCAGCATGCTGTCGGCTCCCTGCTTGAGGTTCTGGAACATCTCGGACAGCTCGGCGAGAGTCTTGTCGGCAAGATTCTCGACTTTCTGAGCCGCCTGCTGTTCTTCTGCTTCTGCCTGATTAACCGGCTCGGAGACCGGAGTGTTTTTTTCTTCTACGTCCGGAGCCGCCATTACGGTGCTTTCGGGAATATTGTTTTCACTCATATTTGTGAGATTTAAATAATTCAACTTACAAATATAATAAATTATTTGTCTTTAAGTTCTATTTCGTACAATCTCGGCCAATTCTTTCCGGTAAGGAAAATCCGGCCGTCCAAGACGGCTATTCCGTTGAGTACGTCGGTGTCCCTCCGGCGCAGGCCCGCGGGCAGCAGTCCGGTGCAATCGACCGTGGCTTCTACGATTCCGGTCCCGGGATTGATGATTACTATCATGTCGGTCGTATATACATTGGCCCAGACCTTGCCGTCAATCCATTCCAGTTCGTTGAGATATCGCACGGGGCGTCCGTTAAGGGTGACTTTGACCGCTTTCTGGAGGCGGAATTCCCCGTCGAGGAAATACAGGCTGGAAGACCCGTCCGAGGCGATGAGGCTCTTGCCGTCGGTCGTGAGTCCCCATCCTTCCCTGGGATACGAATAAGACTTGATGTATTCCAGCGAAGCTGCGTCATAGACGAACGCCACCTTGCTCGTCCAGGTGAGCATGTACATGCGTCCGTCGAGAATGACAGACCCCTCGCCGAAATATTTGCGGTTAAGCTCCAGCTTGCGGAGCACTTTGCCGGTGCCGAGATCCACTTTGCGGAAAGAACTCTGCCCGGTCTGACCGGTGCTTTCGTACAGCTGTCCTCCTTCGAAGAACAGACCCTGGGTGTAGGCTCCCCTGTCGTGCGGATATTCCTTCACGACCCTTACCGAGTATTGTTTTGGCGCGGGTGCCGAGCAGGCGGAAAGGCATGCCAG
>DGVM01000135.1:0-256 GCA_002395925.1 Bacteroidales bacterium UBA4284 | reverse complement strand
GCATGCCAGACAAGCCGCAAACGACATAATCAAGCGTTTCATAGACTACAAATTTAGCAAAAAAAACTATATTTGTACGCAATGATGAGAATCGACATATTGAGCGTGGTTCCCGAACTTCTCGAGAGCCCCCTCGCCCACTCCATAGTAGGAAGGGCAATCCGCAAGGGCCTGGTCGATATCCGGGTCCACAATCTGAGGAAATACGGCATCGGACCGAGACGCAACGTAGACGACTACAGCTATGGCGGCGATG
>DGVM01000063.1 GCA_002395925.1 Bacteroidales bacterium UBA4284 | reverse complement strand
GGCCCTTCACCAAATACTTCCTGAGCGGGCTGGACGGTTGCGTCACCCTGTGCGACGCGGTTGCGGAAGATCTTCGGAAGTGGGCTCCGGAACTCCCCTCGAAGGTCATCTTCCATCCTCTCTATTCCCATTTCGGCGAGAAACTCCCCAGGGAAGAGGCCGAAAGGATTCTGGGGCTGACCCCCGGGATGAAGAACCTGCTGTTCTTCGGTCTCATCCGGGAATACAAGGGGCTGGACATACTCCTGAAGGCCTTCGACACCCTGCCGGAAGACTACCAGCTGATAGTCGCTGGAGAGTGCTACGGGCCGTTCGACAAGTATCAGGAACTCATCGACGCCTCTCCGGCGAAAGACAGGATACATCTTTTCCGGCATTATATCGACGATGCCGACGTCAAGAAATATTTTTCCGCCGCCGACCTCACGGTGCTCCCCTACCGCAGCGCCACCCAGAGCGGCGTCAGTTCGGCATCCTACCATTTCGAAGTGCCCATGGTGGTAACCGCCGTGGGAGGATTGAAAGAGACAATCGGAGATACAGGCACGGGACTTGTTGCAGATAGGGTGGATGCCCAGAGCGTAGCGGAAAGAATAACAGAGTATTTTTCCGATGCTTCGCTGAGAGAAAAATGCGTAGGGAGCATCCGGCGTGAGCGGGAACGTCTGTCGTGGACAGGATTCTCGAGGGAATTGCTTAAATTTGCGGACGAGTTATGAGAAAGAAATTGATTGCTATATTGTCCCTGGCTGTATCGCTGGCCTGCACGCAGGCTGCAGCGCAGCAATACCAGGCTCCCGAAGTGAAGATTTCGCAGGACAAGGTGCGGGTGAACGGGAAGAGTTATTATGCGCACGTCGTGACCGAGAAACAAACCCTGTTCTCGATCAGCAAGGCATACGATGTCAGTCTGCAGGACATCTACGATTCCAACAGGAACCTGGACCTGGAGAATGCCGGGCTCAAGGTCGGGCAGGTCATATTCATTCCCACTCAGGGCACGAAGCCCGCGGTACCTTCCCCTTCCGAAACTGTTTCAAGCGCCCCTGTGGAGCCGGTCATTCCGGACAAGAAAACTGCCAATGACAAGAAGGATTCAGGCAGCGCCATGGACCGCTGGCTCTATCCGGGCAAGTACCGCACATCTACCGGTTCAGAGGAAGTATCTCCTTCTGAACCTGACAGTTTGGTTGTACGAACTGATTCCAGTGCATTCGTGCTGGACATTCCGCAGACGATAAAAGTCGCAATGATACTGCCTTTCACCAGCAGCAAACTCTCCGACAACACCGTCGACTTCTACTCCGGGGCCCTGCTTGCAGCCCGTGACTATGGCCGCGCGGGCGTCTCAGTCGATATAAATGCCATCGACGTACGCGACAGCGCCACCATCAGTCCTTCGACTCTGGAGGCCTATGACATAATAATCGGCCCCATCTCATCAAAAGACATGAATGTCCTGCTGGACAAATGCCCCGAAGGCAAGTTTATCATCTCCCCTCTCGATCCCCAGGCCGCCGCTCTTTCGAAGGACCGTCCCTCGATCCAGGCGCCCACACCCGCGGCCCTGCAGAATCAGGACATAGTGAACTGGGCCATTCAGGACATGATGCCCGGCGACAGCCTGGTTCTTATCACATCCAAGGGCGCTCCCCTTTCAGAGGGCAGCAGATGCATTATCGAAACTCTCAGAAACTCGGGGGTGAAATACCACACTATCAGTTACGGAATTCTTGAAGGCCTCTCCATCCAGAAAGCTTTCGAGTGGCACCACAGCGCAAACGGCACAACGCGTTACATTGTTGCCGCAGACGACGAATCCTTCGTGAACGATGCCGTGCGCAACGTCAACCTGATGCTCTTCAAGAAGCACGACGTCGCTCTTTACGCGCCTTCGCGCATACGTTCCTTCAACATGATCGAAACCGAGTACCTGCACAGTGTGAACACTCACATCAGCGCAGCCTACTTCACCGACTTCAACAACAAGAAGGTCAGCGATTTCATCATGACCTACAGGGCACTGTACAACGTGGAGCCCAATCAGTTTGCCTTCCACGGCTACGACACCATGAACTGCTTCATCTCCATCTGCCATGAATTCGGACGGCAGTGGGCGAAGGTGCTGAAAGACTACAACGGTCACGGCCTTCAGACCGACTTCCGCTTCGAGCGCGAAGAAGGCGATGAAGGATTCGTGAACACGGCAGTGCGCCGCGTTGTCTATACGCCTGATTATCAGATTGTTTTACAGTAAGAGAGCCTTTGCGTTCGCAATGGCTTCAGGAGTGATTCGCTCACCGCTCAGCAGGCGGGCGATTTCATTTACGCGCTCCTCGTCGGACAGGCGCCGCATGGTTGACACCGCGGCGTCGGCAGAAGCGCTTTTTTCCACCACGAAATGGGCCTTGCCCTTGGCTGCCACCTGCGGAAGATGGGTGATCGCCAGCACCTGCATGCTGTCCCCCATCCGGCATATCATCTGCCCCATCTTGTCGGCGGCGCTGCCGGAAACACCTGTGTCTATCTCATCGAAGATCATTGTAGGCATGCCGGTATAGCGTGCCATCAGAGCCTTGAGGCTCAGCATTATACGGGATATTTCACCTCCCGAGGCGCATTTGGCCACGTCGGCCGGGGAGGATCCCGTAGAAGAGAACTTGAAAGTGACAGCATCGGAGCCGGTGGCCGACGGCTCGGCGGCAGTGAGTTCCACCGCGAATACAGCCCTGTCCAGCTCCAGGAAACGAAGGGACTCCTGTATTCCGGCAGCCAGCCCGGGGGCAGCCTTCTGCCGGGCGGAGTGAATCCTGCCGCATATTGCGAGATGCGCCTTGCGTGTCCCGGAGAGTGTTTTTTCCAGTGCGGCGGCCTTCTCTTCGAGGGCCGTGGAATCGAACAGCGCCTCGCCGTAGCGCTCACGTGCAGCGATCAACTCGGCGACCGAGGCGCAGCCGTGTTTCTGCATCAGGCTGTACAGCAGGCTCATCCTGTCTTCAACCTGCTCCAGACGCTCCTGCGAAAGATTCACGCGGGAATCCATCTCCGCGACAGTTTCGGCTATGTCGGAGAGTTCTATGCGGGAAGAATGAAGTCGCTCCGCAAGTTCGGAGGTGCCGGGCACAAGCTGGGAAAGCTTTCCCAGGATGCGCTCCGCCTCCTTGAGTGCGGATTCCACGCTCATTCCCTCCTCAGGTTCAAGAAGCGCACTGACGGCGGAGAAATTCTCCTTTATGGATTCGGCGTTGGCGAGCTGCTTCTGCTCGGCGTCAAGTTCTTCCAGTTCTCCGTCCCGCAGGCGGGCGTCGTCGAGCTGCTTGAAGCGGGCCGCATTGTAGTCCCTGTCTTCCTGAAGACGGGACAGGCGCCCGTGCA
>DGVM01000178.1 GCA_002395925.1 Bacteroidales bacterium UBA4284 | reverse complement strand
GTGGTCGCCGTGGCGGTGGTGCTCATCATCGCCCTGGCGAGCAAATGGAGCAGTTTCGGTCCCTTCTTCCTTGAGAACGTCTGGCAGCCGATGGCTGGCCGGATGGGCGGCTCCCCCGTCTGGATCCTCGCCGCCGCGGTGCTGGTCCTGGGCGGGTTCATCTGGGCCGTGTTCCGTTTCCGCACCCGCGTACCCTTCTTCGCCCGGATTGCCGACAAGTTGAAAGGACTCGGGACCGGATTCGCGAGCATTGCCAGGATGGAACGCAAATGGCCCTTCCTGCTCAGCACGCTGGGCATCTGGGTCATGTACGTAGCGATGATGTTCTGCACCGTCCGCGCCCTGCCCATGCTCGACTCGCTGACCCTGGTGGACGCCCTCTTCCTGTCCGCCGTCGGCAACATCGCCTCCGTGATTCCCGTCCCGGGCGGCATCGGCGCCTACCACTATCTCGTGGCCCTGTCGGTGCAGAGCCTCTACGGCGCCACCTGGGAGACCGGCATCCTGCTCGCCACGCTGGGCCACGAGGCCCACGCCATCCTCATCATCGTGCTCGGTGTCATCTCCTACGTCCGCTTCTCGTTGCGCAAACGGAAATAATCCGCTATCTTTGCAGTTGTTAGTGTTTTACCTTTAGCGATATGCAACTGATCATCCCCGATCACTACGTGGATCTCCTCGGCGGTGCGGAGAACACGGAGAAGGCCATCAAGGCCGTCAAGGACATGTTCCAGAACAATCTGTCAGCCCAGCTGGCCCTGCTGCGCGTGACCGCTCCCATGGTCGTGCTCTCCGGGACCGGCCTCAACGACGAGCTCAACGGCGTGGAGCGGCCCGTCCGCTTCCCGATCCGCGACATGGGCGAGCAGCAGGCCGAGGTCGTGCACTCCCTCGCCAAATGGAAACGCGTCAAGCTCGCGCAGATGGGCATCGCCCCGGGACGCGGCATCTATACCGACATGAACGCCCTGCGGCCCGACGAGGAGCTGGACAACATCCACTCCCTCTACGTGGACCAGTGGGACTGGGAGAAGGTCATCCGCCGGGAAGACCGGCACCTGGGCTTCCTCAAGCAGACGGTCCGCCGCATCTACGAAGCCATCAAGGTCACGGAGAACAAACTCTTCGTCGAATTCCCGCAGATCACGCCGGAACTCCCGGAAGACATCCATTTCGTGCATGCCGAAGAGCTGGTGCAGCTCTATCCCGGACTCTCGCCCAAGGAGCGGGAAAACGAGATCGTGCGCCGCTGGGGCGCCGTGTTCATCATCGGCATCGGCGGCGTCCTGTCCGACGGCGCACCGCACGACGGCCGCGCCTCCGACTATGACGACTGGAGCAGCCCCAACGAAGAAGGTTTCAAGGGCCTCAACGGAGACATCCTGGTCTGGAACCACGTCCTGCGGCGTCCCTTCGAGCTGTCGAGCATGGGTATCCGGGTCGATGAGACCGCCCTGCGCCGCCAGCTGGAAATCAAGGGCGAGACCTGGAAGGCGGACCTCCCCTTCCACCGGAGCCTGCTCGCGGGCGAACTCCCCTGCACCATCGGCGGCGGCATCGGCCAGAGCCGCCTGTGCATGTACCTGCTGCGCAAGGCCCACATCGGCGAAATCCAGAGCAGCATCTGGCCCGACGACATGGTCCGCCGATGCCGCGAGGCCGGGATCAATCTGGTGTAAACTGTTCCCGAACTAGATGGAAACAAAAATCTGTTCATCCTGTCATCAGGAAAAACCGGTTTCTGACTTCTATGTGCAACGCGGGCACAGACTCGGAGTCATGAGTCTGTGCAAGGAGTGTTTCAATCAGTTCTGCATGGAACGGTGGAAACAAAGAAAAATCAAATATATCAAGCAGTTAGGAGGAAAATGCCAATCCTGCGGTCTCGAATTGACAGACAACAACTACTGCGTTTTTGATTTCCACCATACCAACCCTCAAGAAAAAGAGTACATGTGGACAAAACTCCGGTTGCTCTCAGATTCACGGATTCAAGCGGAGCTTTCCAAATGCAAATTGCTTTGTGCAAATTGCCATCGCATGGCGCATCATGAGCAGTAGTCCCTGAGAGATTCGAACTCTCGACTTACGGTTTAGAAGACCGTTACTCTATCCAACTGAGTTAAGGGACCATCTTTGCCAGGCCTAATACCTGCACTCCGTCCCGCGCAATGCGGAACGGAGTGCAAATATACGGATAATTGGCGGATTTCCAACTACAAGTTGATGGCTACACCGCCCAGGACCGTGATTCCGGGCTCGGGGAAGCCGAGCATCGTCTGGTAGGACTGGTTCAGCAGGTTCTCGCCGCGCACGAAGACGGTCACCCAGTCGGCAATGCGGAAGGACAGGCGGCATTTGAGATCGACGTAGCCGCTCTTCACGGCATTCTCTCCTGTCGAGAGGTAGAGGTCCTTGATGCCCATCGCGCCGAGGTTCGCGCTGAAGCGGCCGTGGGTCCAGGTGCCGGACAGGTAGGCCTTGTGGACCGGGGCGCCGGTATAGACCGTGCCCATGTGGAGATAGCTGTAGTTGGCATTGAAACGAAGGTTGTCAAGGGCTCTCCAGACCATGCTGAACTCAGCTCCGTTATTCTCAAACGCACCAACATTGCGGTTTGCTCTCTTGCCGTCCACTACAGTCACCTCGATAATATTCGAGCCTTTTGTGTGGAAGAGGCTGAGTTCTGTGTCCAGCTTGCCTTCCAGCCAACGTTTCGAGACGGTGAAGTCGTAGCTCCATGCCCTTTCCGGTTCGAGGTTTTCATTAGCTACCATGTACATGTAGAGTTCGCGCAGGTTCGGGGTCCTGAAGCCTTTCGATGTGGAAAGTTTGACGCTTGTTCCGGGGGCGGCGATCCAGCTCACACCTGCCTGGGGGACCCATTCAGTGCCGTAAAGGCTGTGGTTCTCGAGTCGGATTCCGGCATCAAGGGTCAGTTTTCCGAACATCTGCTGTGCGAGCAGGTAGGCCGCTTCTTCATGGAGCTTCTTGTGGTCGGCATAGTATTCAGTCTCGGGATTGCGATAAGCATCTCCCCCGTAGTACTTGAAATCAAGGCCTCCCGTGATGGTGTTGCCATCAAATAGATGGACAGCCTGGAAAAGGTTAGCTCCGCTCTGGAAGTCCGTGCTGTTGAAAAGATAAGGCTGGGGAGAGCCTCCTGCAGCGTAGCCGTCATTGATCTCATGCTTTCCGGCATTGTAGTAGAGGTTGAGGCCTCCGTCGGTGCGGTCATAATGATTCTCCAGTGAGATCCAGGACATCATCCTGGTCACGTCGGCGGTTCCCTCGAACATCGGTCTGGCCACAGTTCCAGGGTTCTCTGAATATGCCCTCATGAGGTTGACGTCGCCGCTCAGCTTCCAGGCGTCGGAAAAATCGTAGGACGCTTTCAGCATCCCGTTTGTCGAGCGAAAGGCGGAATTGGGGCGGTGTCCGTCAGTCCTGTCGTGCCCGGCATTGGCGACAAGGTAGAACTTGCCATTTGAATATTGTTCCGTGACTGAAGCCCTGGCCGTTCCGAAAGAACCTCCCATAAGCTTGGCGTTGAGGCGGTTCCCAGTGAAGTCGGGCCTGCGAGTAATGATGTTGATTGCGCCTCCCATTGCATTCGAGCCATAGAGTACGGAAGCAGCCCCACGGGTTACTTCCACCCGTTCGGCCAGGTCGGCAAGATATTCATCGGCAACGGCATGACCGTAGATCGACATGTACTGGGGATGTCCGTCGATCAGGATCAGGGTCCTTCCGCTGGCAGCGCTGAATCCGCGGAGGGATAATCCTCCGGCTGCTCCGGCAGAGACTCCGTAGCCGGTCACTCCTCGGGAAGTGACGAAGAGGCCGGGGACTTCTTCCATAAGCGAAGGCATGAGGGCGCTTTCATCGCTGCTTTCTATCTTCTGTCTGCCGATGACGGACACGGGTGCAGGAATACGGAACCTGTCCATTTCGACCCTGGTTCCGGTCACTACGGAGCTGCGCAGGGTGTCCTGGGGAGTGGATTCTTGTTGTGCCCAGGCATTCTGTCCGGACAGTAATGCCGCAATTGAAACGAGTGGAATGATCAATCTTCTCATCTTAAGTTCGTTATTTTATGCAAAGTAAATCTAACTCAGCCAATAATAATTGACTGAAAAGTCCAAATAATTTGACTGAAAAGTCCAGATTATTCTTAATTTTGCAGCATTATGGAAGGATACAGCAGAACTAACCAGTCCGGGGTTATCTTTTCCCGGGTAGACAAGGAAGCCGTCCGCGGCCCCCAGCATATCAAGGAGCACACCCTCCTCTATATCACTTCAGGCAGCGCGGAAGTGACTTTCAACGGTCGCAGAACCAGTCTCTCTGCGGGTGATTGCGTTTTCCTGCGCAAGGACTACAGGGTGGTAGTTGATGCATGGTCTCCACAGGAAGGGGCTCCTTTCCGTTCGATAGCCTTGTTTTTCTGCCGTAAGTTCCTACTGTCTTATTTCAAGAGCCTGCCGCAGGACAGCCTCCCGCTCGATGCAACACCACTCGAAGAAGCAGTCCTGAAGATTCCTGCCGGACCGGACCTCGAGAGTCTCTTCCTTTCTCTCACACCTTACCTGGATTCGTCAGACACCCTTCCGCAGGAAATCGCATGGATGAAAAGAATCGAAGGGCTCAGGTGTGTGCTCGCAACGGATCGAAATTTCTACGCATCCTTGTTCGATTTCACCCAGCCATGGAAGATAGACCTGCTTACATTCATGGAAGAAAACTACATGTTCGATCTTTCCGTTCCTGAACTCGCACGATACACAGGACGGAGTCTCTCTTCTTTCAAGAGGGATTTCAAAAAGGTTAGTGAGCTGACTCCGGAGAAATGGATAATCCAAAGGAGGCTTTTGGAAGCAAGGAGATTGTTGTCTGAAGGCAGTTGCCGTGTGAGCGAGGCAATGCTTGAATCCGGTTTCAAGGATCCTGCATTTTTTT
>DGVM01000190.1 GCA_002395925.1 Bacteroidales bacterium UBA4284 | reverse complement strand
ACTGCCGGCGGTTATGAACACACTGAAGGCGGCATAAGCTGCGTCTATTCTATAGGCTCTACTGATTACACCTTCGTACTGGCCGACTGCGGCGGCGCCTCCAAGGCTCAGATGTTCTGGGCTCCCGCCTCCGGCGACCTTGGCAACCGCCTTGCATTCGGCGCCCAGTACCGCTACCTCGGCCTTCCGGTAATCGACGGCTACAGATTGTCAAAGGTCTCCTGTGTCAGCGTCCTTCTCAATGCTGCGTCGGCATCGCTGTCGCCCAAAATTGCGATTACAGACAGGATCGCCCCTTCGGCAGACGCCGCCAAGGCTCTTACCGACGAGTCTCCGGATATAGTTTCAGGCGGACAGTTCCAGGTCTGGGACCCCCAAGGCGGATCCTATACTTATAAACTGACCGGTACTGAACCAGGCAAACTCTACTATATGTACGCCCTTGTTAAAGGGGCCGTCTCTTCACTCGAACTTACATACGTAAAGTAATGAAAAACATTGGTTTAGTTGGGGTTTCCCTCTCCGTTGCAGGACTGCTTCTGGTGTCCTGCAACGGAAAGGTTAACCCGGAAAAAGAAAGTCTTTCGGTGGATCCTCCGGTAATCGAAGCGCCCAAAGACCTGGCTAGCCACAGTATCACCGTCAGCTCCAACGTCCCTTGGACGGCATCATTCCTGGATGCAGGTGGTACTGAGGCAACCTGGGGCAAGCTCGACCGCTCCACCGGCAAAGGCGATGCCACCCTTACGCTCCGCATCTTCGAGAATACACACAAAAGTCCTCGCACCGGCTCGGTGGTAGTGAAGACAGAAGGCGGACTTACTGCTACGGTTGCCATAACCCAGAAGTGCGACGACGGCTCCGGCCACCAGCAGGCTACTGCAACCCTGAAGATCGGAACTTATAACCTCCGTGGCGACTGGCTTACCGAATCCAATGAGAAGAATTCCTGGCAGGTACGTAAGGATCGGCTCGGACAATCCATAAAGGATTGCGCTTTCGATGTATTCGGTATGCAGGAAGTGGGTTCTGCAACGCAAAGCTGGCTCAAATCAACATTCTCCGGTATCTATTCGTTCCAGTTCTTCAGTCCCTATTCCCAGAGCGGCTCCGGTGACAAGGGGCAGGGAATCGGATGGCGCACGGACGCTTTCACAATGAGCAACTGGCATTACTTCTGGCTGGGTGACGATCCCGGTACGATGTTGCGCAACGATATCGGCAGCAATGGCAATTTCAACCGCGGAGGCTGCTGCTGCGTACTTACCCACAAAGCTACCGGGCTGAAAATCTTCTTTATGAATACCCACGGGTGCATGAATTCCGATTGCCGGATAGCCTATGCCCCACAGTACGAAAGAATGGAGAAGCAGTTCAATCCGGACGGCCTGCCGTCGTTCTTCGTCGGCGACATGAATTCCAGCGAGGACTCCGAACCTGGTTCCCCGTATGCTGTTTTCACCTCCTACTGGAAGGATTCTTACAAGGAGGCATCCACAAACAAGCGTTTCGGAGCGCCGGCAACTTTCAACGGATATGCTTCAACATCTGGCAAGAGCCGCATCGATATGGTATTTTTCCGAGGCGGCAGTTCCATAACGATTGACACTTATACTTGTAAGAACACCATATACGGCGGTTTGTACGCATCGGACCACTTCCCCGTATATGTGGACGCAACAATTATTGATTAAACAATGAAAAGACTCATACTCCTTTTTGCGGCTATGATAGTCTGCTCCGGTCTGGTGCAGGCAAAGGACATCAATCTTAAATCCTACGGCGCAAAGGCCGACGGCAAGACCAAGGTGACAAAGGTCCTCCAGAAGGCTATCGACGAGGTTTCCAACGCCGGTGGCGGCAAGGTAATCCTCTCTGGTGGCACTTTCCTGGTGACTCCGTTCGAACTAAAGAGCGGCGTGGAATTGCATATCGATGCCGATGCCATCCTGCTTGCTTCTCCCGACCTTTCCGATTATCCCGACCGTACGGACGCCCGCCATTATGACAGTTCAGCGCTTCCCCGTTTCCGTAATGTATCCCTTATATACGCTGATGAGGCGCAGAACATCGCCATTACCGGCAGGGGAGTCATTGACGGTAACGGCACCAATTTCATCAAACCCAAGGAGGGTGACGACTGGACCGGATGGCACTTCGTCCGCACCGTTCCCCGCAAGGAATCCCTTCCCAGGGTGGTGTTCTTCGCAGGCTGCACCGATGTCACCGTTACCGATGTCACGATGCGCAACCAGCCCGCCGGCTGGAGCTACTGGATCCACGATTGCGACCGCGTACGCTTCGACAGGTGCACGATCCTTGCCGACGTGCGTTATCCCAACAACGACGGTATCCACCTCAACTGCTCCCGCGACGTTACCATTTCCAACTGCATTATCGAGAGCGGCGACGATTCCATCGTCCTGCGTGCCAACAGCCGTTCGCTCAAGGAGAACAAGGCGCTTGAGCGCGTCACAATCACCAACTGCGTTTTCCGCAGCTGGTCAGCAGCCATACGCCTGGGCTGGTCCAACGACGGCGTCATCCGCGACTGCAACCTCTCCAACATCGTCATCTACGATTCCTCCAAGGGCGTGAGCATTGACCTTCCGGAATACAAGTTCCGCAATCCGGAGGACGCATCCAACGACTACGGACGCGAGGCGACTCTCATTGAAAACATCTCCTTTTCCAACATCCGTATGAACAAGGTGTTTTATCCGGTGTACGGTCGTGTGCATGAGAATCCTGAGGTACTTGCGGCCGCAATACGCCACCTGCGCTTTACGGACATGCAGGTGGAGAGTCTCTACTATCCCTACCTCCAGGGACGCAAGGACTGCCCGTTCGAGGATGTGGTCTTCCGCGATTGCCGCTTCGTGCGCCTCACTCCCGACCAGATGCCGGATGCCAAGCGTCACGGAGCCGTTCCCAAGAAGATGCCTGAGCAGTTCGTGCATGTAGTCGGGCTGAGCTTCGACGACTGCTCCTTCACTTTCACCGGGGACTTCGGATTCAAGAACAACTACGACTGGACAGCAGCAGACCGTTGATGGTATGGTTAAACGTTTTGTGACATATTTGCTTATGGCAGCGATAGTCGCTTTTTCTGCCACTTCGTGCGCCTCGCTCAAGCCGTCGACGCTCCGCGTTGGTTCTTACAACCTGCGGCGCGCTCCGCTCGACAAGAAGAGCCCTGACAACAACTGGCAGGTGCGCGAGCCCCGTGTAATCCGCTCCATCATCGCGTGCGGGTTTGACCTCTGCGGCCTGCAGGAAGTTGACTCCGACGAGCAGGAAAGCATACCGCGCCTGCTTGCGGCCGAAGGCGCTGAATTCGGCAGTTATTTCTTCGGCCCTTATGCCGATGATGGTCACGGCACCAAGGCGCACGGCTTGCTGTGGCGCAAGGACAGGTTCGAGATGGAAGGAGAACCCCATTATTTCTGGCTTTCCGACCCGCCGGAGAAAAAGCAGATTAACGACGGAGAGAAAATGATCAGAGGTGGTTTCTGCGCAATTCTCCGGGATGTGAAGGACGGACGGCGTTACTTTATGATGGTGACCCATGCGCCCCTCAACAAGCAGCAGCACGCCGACAATGCACATATTTTCATCGATATGGAGAAGAAATACAATCCCAAGGGGTATCCATCCTTCTTTGTCGGCGATATGAATGCCAGGGAGACCGATGACGCTTCTGCAGTTTACCGTTCCTGGTGGACGGACTCTTATCATGCCTTCGACGACAAGCCGGAGTTGCGTATCGGCCCTCAGGGCACCTTTAATGAATGGAAACCCGTCTCGGACCCGTCCAGGCGCATAGATTTCATCTATTACCGCGGGAAGGGCGTACAGCCGCAGCGTTATGTATGCGATGACACCCTGTACGATGGCCTCGTTGCTTCCGACCACTTCCCGATCTACGTCGATTTCAGAATAACAAAATAATCATAAACGAATGAAAAAGAACGAATTGTATTATCCGCCCAAAGCCGAGACGCTATTGTTGCGTACGGAAGATATCTTATGCACCAGCGACGTGGTGGACACCGAAGAGTGGGGAACAGTCGATTATTCAATTTAAAACTGACCGCTTATGAAAAAAGTATTGATATTTATTGCAGCCGTCACGGTGATGATGGCTTGCGAAAAGCAAATCAGCACAGACATCAACGCATCTCATACGGTCACGTTTGAGGCTGTCGCGAGCGACGGCACCAAGGCCGTTCTTGACTTGAACGGTAACGGAAAGCCCCAAACTTTTTGGGAAGACGGCGACCGGATTACCGTTTACACTCAGGCAGACGGCAACTCCGGCTCTCAGCGCGGCTATGAATTCACGACGGCTCTGAACGGCAATGCCACCTCGGCCAAGTTCACTTATACTGGTGATGGCTGCGCAGATGGCAACTATCTGGCAATCTTCCCTGCGGCTTCCGAGGGAAGAGCGGTCAATTTCACGGGCGAAGGCGACATCTACAAGATGGCCGCCGTCGATGTCCCTGCCACCCAGACCCTTGTTCCCGGCAGCTTCGACAGGCAGGCTGCTGTGATGACGGCATATGCCCCTGCGGGCAGTAGCGCGCTTCATTTCAAGAACGCCGTTGCGCTGCTTAAGTTCCGCGTCTCTGGCAGTGGCGTCAAGGGCGGCAGCATTGTAGCCGATGCAACCGATTATATTTCAGGAAGGTTCCGTGCAGATCTCAGCACCACCGAGCCATATCCTTCCGTCCTCACCAAGTACAATCAGACCGCATACAATTACGTGAATTTCACGATTGACGGAAGCACGGATCTTGCTTCGGATGTAGATTATTACGTGGCTGTTCGTCCCACTTCTCTTGCCGACGGCTTGAAGATATACCTTAACGATGTTCTTGTGAAGACGATTCCCGCCTCAACGGCAACCGAGCTCGCAAGGGGGCAGATTTACAACCTCGGCACGTTCGCCGCTCCTGCTGCATCGAACAACAAGGTTCTCACCTTCGACTTTACCGGAGACCCGCTTGTCGGCTGGCCGACGGACCAGAACAAGGCGGAATTTCCGCACGTAGAGGGAGGATACGAGTGCGTCTATCCTCTCGACGCTGTTGATTATACGTTCGTTCTTGCCGATTGTGGCCAGGCTACCAACACATCGGCCCAGCTTTTCTGGCACACAGGCACCAAGGCTCTGGTGTTCAACGCCCAGAAGCGTTACCTCGGTTTACCTGCTATCAATGGATATAAGCTGACAAAGGTCGTGTGCGCCAACAAATCCGGTACGACCAACGCACAGTTCGAGATTGTCAAGAGCATCTCCTCCAACACGGACCATCCGGCTGCTTCGGAGATAGTTTCCGCCGCCCAGACCTGGTCGACCAAGGGCGC
>DGVM01000070.1:4020-17117 GCA_002395925.1 Bacteroidales bacterium UBA4284 | reverse complement strand
CCTTGCCTATCTGGGCGATGCCGAACGGAATCTTCATGCGTCCGGTCTTCTGAACGTTGAGGTAGTTGACGAAGATGCCCTGTGCTGTCTCGGGACGCAGGTAGATGGTGTTTGCGCCCTCTGCGGTGCTGCCCATCGAGGTGCTGAACATCAGGTTGAACTGCCTCACGTCGGTCCAGTTGCAGGTGCCGCTGATGGGGCAGACGATGCCGCAGTCAACGATAATTTGCTTGTATTCGGCGAGGTCGTTTGCGTCTTCCGCCTTCTTGTAGCGGTTGTGGACTTCGTCCCATTTTGCCTTCTCGCGGAGGACGTTGGGGTTGGTGGCCCTGAACTGCTCCTCGTTGAACGACTCTCCGAAGCGCTTGCGGCCCTTCTCCACTTCCTTGTTGATTTTTTCTTCAATCTTGCCGAGGTAGTCCTCTATGAGCACGTCGGCGCGGTACCTCTTCTTGGAGTCCTTGTTGTCGATGAGGGGGTCGTTGAACGCTCCCACATGGCCGGAGGCCTCCCAGATGCGGGGGTGCATGAAGATGCAGGAATCGATGCCCACGATGTTCTCGTTGAGGCGGGTCATCGCGTTCCACCAGTACTGCTTGATGTTGTTTTTGAGTTCGACGCCCATCTGGCCGTAATCGTAAACGGCGGCGAGCCCGTCGTAAATCTCGCTGGAAGGGAAGATGAAACCGTATTCCTTGCAGTGTGCGACAAGCACTTTGAAAAGTTCGTCCTGAGTCATTTTATGTTTCTGAATGTTAATTGTTTCCGTTATAACGGCCGGAGTCTTTCAGCAGGCCGGTGATTTCTGTGTTGAGAGCCTTTGCCGCCGGAAGTTCGCTGACCTCGATATGCATGCGGTAGCGCCAGTGGTGGGCGGGGTCTGCCGGCTGGTTGATGCGCTCGTTTTCGTAATCCTTGCGACGCAGCCGTCCGTCGAGCGCCACCCAGTCCTGAAGCGGGAAAATGGCCAGCATGGGCTGGCTGGACAGGTGGTCCCAAAGGGCGCGGCGTACCTCCCATGGCTCCATGTCGCGTCCGTTCTGCTCTGCAAACTGCATGCGCAGCGTGGCCATGTCGTGGGAGCTGGATGCACACACGGCGAGTCTGGGCCAGGGGCGTCCCTTGTCCATGTTCGCCATTTCGAGCGACAGTATGCTTTCGTGCTCCATCACGCCGGGTACGCAGTCGGGTACCATTCCGAGGTCTTCTCCGCACGCGAGCATACCGGTGGCGTCGAGCAGCTCGGGCAGTTTGCGCTCGGCGTTGCGGCGCCAGAGCTCGTCGTTGCGATGATAGAAGAAGTCGTTGTAAAGGGCGCCGAAGCTCTCCTGTTGCCACTGCGGGAGCTGTGCGGATTCGGGAAGGATACGCGGCTGCACGCAGCCCGGATTGCGGGGATCGGGGAGGAAGAGGCCTTCGAGGGGAAGTCCCATGGCCTGTATCTCCTCAACCGGATATGGGAGAGCGGGATTGAAGTGGCCCATCGAGCCGCTCTTGTATTCCAAAGGGATTTCCCAGATGCGGAAGAATCCCAGTATATGGTCGATGCGGAAGGCGTCGAAGTATTCGCTCATCTTCCTCAGACGGCTCTTCCACCAGGCATAGCCGTCGCGTGCCATCTCTTCCCAGTTATAGGTAGGGAAGCCCCAGTTCTGGCCTTCTTCCGAGAAGAAATCCGGCGGAGCGCCTGCGCTGGAGTCGAGGTTGAAAAGCTCCGGATGGAAATGGGCGTCGGCGCTGTCGGCGCTCACGCCTATGGGGAGGTCGCCCTTGAAGTGCACGCCTTTGCGGCGGGCATAAGCTACCACTTCTGCGAATTGTTTGTCGAGCTGCCACTGCATCCAGCGCCAGTAATCGGCTTCGTTGGAGTCGCGAAGGGCGCAGAATTCGGCGTATTCGTCGAGCCAGTAGGCATTTGCCTTAGCAAAACGCTTGAAGGGAGCGCTCTGCAGATCGGCGGCGCCCCTTTCTTCCCAGGCCTTGCGGATGAGGGCCATTTTCTTCTTGAAAACCTTCGGATAGTCGAGCTCCGGCAGGGCGTTGAGCTCCTTCTGGGCGCGTTTGAAGCTTGCATCTTCCTTTATTCCAAGGTCCTGCAGGTGGATGTACAGCGGATGCAGGGCGAAGGAGGAAATGGGGCTGTAAGGGTACGAATCCTTCCATTCTCCGCGGCGGGTGGTGTCGTTGACGGGGAGAAGCTGGATTATGCACTGCCCGGTGTTTGCGGCCCAGTCGACCAGGGGCTTGAGGTCCTTGAATTCACCTATGCCGAAGTCGTCGGCGCTGCGTAGCGAGAACACAGGAATCGCAGTTCCGGCGCCCCGGAAATTGGGACGGTCGAAAAGCTCCGCCGTGTGCTTGCGGACAAACGGGCATCCGGGGATGGGGCAGTCGTTCCAGCTGTCCTCGATGAGCGCTGCCGGAGCACAGCTGTGGTGTTCCCATTCGCTGCGGACGATGACGCCGTCGCGCATAACTACGTAGTAATAATCCTTAAGTGCTGCGGCAGAGGCGTTTACGCTTGCAGACCAGATGCCGCCGTCGTTCCATTCAAGAGGGTGTTTACGGTCTTGGAGGACAATGCTGAGACTTTCGCCCCAGGCGGTCTGGTAATGTATTCTGAATGTGGTTTTCACTGTGGTTATAGTTTGTAATAGCTTCTGAGGATCGCTTCGAACCAGGAAGGTGGCAGGATGGCCTTGAGCAGTACCGACAGGCGCTGTTCGAGGGTGGAGATTATGTACCTGTAGTGCGGCCTGGGATTCCTTACTATCTTGCTTATGCGTCGGGCCAGATAATCGGGCTTGAGGCCGGTCGTTTCGTCGTGCTCTATGCTGGCAAGGGAGCGGGCGTAGGACTTGTAAACCTCATAGGCTTCGGGTGCGGCGACGCTTTTACGCTTTGCGGTGAAGGATGTGGCAAAGTCGCCGGGTTCGACGACGACGACCTTGATATTGTGGGCGCGCACCTCCATGCGGAGGGCTTCGCAATAGCCTTCAATGGCGAATTTGCTGGCGGAGTACAGCCCCTGGAATGGGAGTCCCATGAGTCCGCCGATGGAACTGAAGCAGATGATCTTGCCGCCTCCTTGCTTTCGCATGGCGGGAAGGACCCAATGCAGGAAACGGACCATCCCCATCCAGTTTACGTCCATCTGGCGCTGCGCATCCTCCAGTGAGGAGAATTCCAGCGGGCCGCCTATGCCCATTCCGGCATTGTTGATGAACACGTCAAGCCGGCCTTCGGCGTCGAGTACCTGCTGTACTGCGGCCTGGCAGTCTTCGTCCTTCTGGGCGTCGGCCTTTATATAATGGACGCCCGGCAGCAGGTCGCTTGCGTGGCGATGGGTGCCATATACGGTATGACCTTCGCCGGCGAGCTGCTCGGCCATGGCGCGACCGAATCCGGAAGTGATGCCCGTTATGAGGATAATCATATGATTTCCAGAGCCTTGAATATCTTGGTGAGTTTTTCTACGGCCTCATCGACCTGTTCGATGCTGTGGGTTGCCATGAGGGCGAAGCGGATGAGTACGTCCTTTTCGGGAACCGCAGGTGCGATGACGGGGGTGATGAACACTCCGGCCTCGTATGCCATGCGGACCACCTTCATGGCCTTCATGGTGTCGCGTACGAACAGCGGGATGATGGGGGACTGGGTGTGTCCGGTATCGAATCCGGCATCCTTGAATGCCTTCTGCGCGTGGCGTGTGACCTCCCAGAGGTGCTCCCTGCGCTCGGGCTCTTCTATCATGATGTCCAGGGCCTTGGATGCTGCGGCAACGGCTGCCGGAGTCATGGAGGCGCTGAATATGAGGGTGCGGGAGTTATGCTTGAGGTAGTTGATGACCTCGTGGTCGCCGGCGATGAATCCGCCCAGGGAACCGAAGCTCTTGGAGAATGTTCCCATGATGAGATCGACCTGGTCCGTGAGTCCGAAGTGGCTGGCGGTGCCGGAGCCGTTCTCGCCGATGACACCCAGACCGTGGGCGTCGTCTATCATGAGGGATGCGTTGTATTTTTCGCAGAGCTCGACGAGTTTGGGAACGGGGGCGATGTCGCCTTCCATGGAATAAACACCATCGACCACAATGAGTTTCGGTGCCATTCGGGGAGTGAGCCAGAGCTTCTTCTCGAGGTCGGCCATATCGTTGTGGCGGAACTTACGTACTTCGCTGAAGCTCAAGCGGCTGCCGTCGATGATGCAGGCGTGGTCGAGAGAGTCGAGGAAGATGAATCCGCCGCGGAATCCCAGGCATCCGACGACTCCCAGGTTAACCTGGAATCCGGTGCTGTATGTGACGGCCTCCTCCTTGCCGGTAAACTTGGCAAGCTTGGCTTCGAGTTCTTCGTGGATGTCGAGGGTTCCGTTGAGGAAACGGCTTCCGGAACAACTGGTTCCGTATTTCTTGACTGCTGCGATGGCAGCCTCCTTAAGACGCGGGTCATCGGAAAGTCCCAGATAGGAATTGGATCCGAACATCAGGACTTTGGATCCGTCGGCCATGGTGACTAAAGGGTCCTGGCCCGAAGAGATAGGGCGGTAATAAGGATAAAGACCCTGTTGTTTTACTTCGTCCGCCAGAGTATATTTGGCGCAAAGCTTGTTTAATTGTCTTTCCATTGTAGGTTTTTCGTACTAATAACCTACAAATATAGGTATTTTTTGGAAAATCGTCTCTCTGGCGGCTTTTCCTGACTTCTGCGGTAGCAGGGAGTCCTGTGGGGCGGCGGAGGCGGCGGGGACTGTTTCTCCGCTGCCTCTCCGCGGGATCACTTTGGCCTTCTTTTGATCCCGCAATGGCTTTAGTATGCTTGTCTGGGATCACTTTGGCCTTCTTTTGATCCGGCATAAGCTTCGATCTCTCTGGAGGGGGGCTGTTGAGGTCGCGGGTCGCAAACCTGCTACCAAGCAAACAAAAACGGCAACCACAAGGGCTGCCGTTTCGTTTGGAGCGGAAAACGGGATTCGGACCCGCGACCTCAACCTTGGCAAGGTTGCGCTCTACCAACTGAGCTATTTCCGCATTTCAATTCCGTTCCTTTCGGACGGGACTGCAAATATACAACGTTTTTTCTTTTCTCCAAAATTTTTTTGCGTTCAGTTGGCTAAAACCATCATATTTACTGAGTAGCTAGAAAGGCCGGGGTGATGCTATCTGTACCATAATGAGCGCACTTGCACCGTTTTTTCGACCTGTATGCAGTCTCGCTGGCAGCCCTTGTTGAAAGCTGGCGACCTTTTTCAGGACTCTTTAAAAAAGGCGTTCCAAAGGCGGAAGTTTGCTTTTTTATGAGGAATGGTTAAATTTGCAATGACAAAAACTGGAAAATATGAAAAAGATTTTTTACGCAATCGCTGCCTTGCTTATGACAGTCGGGCTTTCTTCCTGCAACTCGGAGATTAAAGACGTCAAGATCGGCAACCTGGTAGGTACCTGGGACCTTGTCTCCAGAACCACAATCGCCTTGGATGGTACGACAAATACTACCAACTACAATCAGGGAGACGAGTACATGCTTATTGAGCAAAGCAAAATAACTTTCGGGTATGACAACCGCACCACTTCGTATCCTTTCAGCTTCGGCGATCCCTATTTCATCGTCGATGGCAGCAGCCGTTACGAACTGGTCAAACTGACACGTAATGAGATGGTTCTCAAAGACAATTCTCTTATTGGCAGCCTTCTCACCAAAGAGATTACGAATACATATCAAAGAAGGAAATAAAATTCTGAGATCAATATTGGCGGCCTCTTCCGGGGCCGCTTTTTTATTGCCCTTTGGTTACATTCGGGATCAAAAAGAGGCGAAAGTGATCCCGCGGAGGGCACAACGAAGTCGTATGGGATCACTTGAATGGCAAAATGATCCCGCAGATGGTGTAAAAAGGTCGTTCGGGATCAAAAGGAGGCGAAAGTGATCCCGCAGGGGGCACAACGAGGTCGTATGGGATCACTTGAGGGACAAAGTGATCCCGCAGAGGGTGCAAAAAGGTCGTTCGGGATCAAAAGGAGGCGACAGTGATCCCGCAGGGGGCACAGCGAGGTCGCATGGGATCACTTGAATGGCAAAGTGATCCCGCAGAGGGTGCAAAAAGGTCGTTCGGGATCAAAAAGGGGCTAAAGTGATCCCGCAGAGGGCACAACGAGGTCGCATGGGATCACTTGAATGGCAAAGTGATCCCGCAGAGGGTGAAAAAGGTCGTTTGGGATCAATAAGAGACTAAAATGATCCCGCGAAGGGCACAACGAGGTCGTATGGGATCACTTGAATGGCAAAATGATCCCGCAGAGGGTGTAAAAAGGTCATTCGGGATCAAAAGGAGGCTAAAGTGATCCCGCCGAGGGTGCCGCCGTCGCCATCACCATCTATGCTGAGTGATAGGCGATCAGTCCCTCGATAGGTTCGGAGACAAATCCCCGCAGGCGTATGCCAGCTTCGTCGCAGAGGCGGGAGAAGATGTCGCGGCAGGCGTTTCCCCATCCGCCGACAACTCCTACGGGATAATGCCGGACGTCGTAATGCAGCAGCGAACGGCGAATGAACGAACGGAAGTTTCCGTCTATGAGTTCTCGCACATAAGGGCTTGAGTCATAGCGCTCCAGCAGCCACGGCGCAAGGCTTCCGAGGGCTCCGGCCGGAGCCTCGCTGCGATACACCAACTGTACTATTCCTTCGTAGGAAGCGTCGTGCGACGATGCGAAATCCTCTGCTACCGGTTCGGGAACGATCCCCTTTATGAGGTCGCCCAGGAACAGTTTTCCAAGGCAGGCGCCCCCTCCTTCGTCGCCGATGATATATCCGCCCGAGCGCACCTTGAAGCTCACGCTGTTTCCGTCCCACCAGCAGGCGTTGGACCCCGTGCCGAGTATGGCTACGATGCCTTCCGAGTGCCCGCAGGCGGCGCGGGCGGCGGCCATCAGGTCGTCCTGGACCTCCACTTCGCGCACGTCAACCAGAGAGTGTACGCAGGCGGTAAGCCTCTCGCGCACCTCCGGGGTGACGATTCCGGCTGTATATAGGTAGAATCCGTCAAGCTCCTTGGCACCGGCCTGATCGAGACCGCTGAAGAGGGTGCGGACGTTGTTTTCCATCGAGATGGTGGAGACGTTCATTCCGGGGAGCAGCATGCGGCGCTGCCCGTCGGGTCCGATTATGCGCCAGTCGCTTTTGGTGGCACCGGCTTCGACGATGATTATCATACTTCGGGCGCGGACTCGAACTCGTGCAGGAAGCGCATGTCGTTCTCGAAGTAGTGGCGCAGGTCGTTGACCCTCCATTTGAGCATGGCGATGCGCTCAAGTCCCATTCCGAAGGCGAAGCCGCTGTATTTCTTGGAATCTATGCCACTGGCCTCCAATACGTTGGGATCGACCATGCCGCAGCCCAGAATCTCCAGCCATCCGGTTCCCTTGCAGATGTTGCATCCCTTGCCGTGGCAGATGTTGCAGCTTACGTCCACCTCTGCGGAAGGTTCCGTGAAGGGGAAATAAGAGGGGCGCATGCGTATCTGGGTGTCGGACCCGAACATTTCGCGGGCGAAGAGAAGTATGGCCTGCTTGAGGTCGGCGAAGGTTACGCCCTCGTCGATATAGAGTCCTTCTACCTGATGGAATATGCAGTGGGCACGGGCGCTGATGGCCTCGTTGCGGAATACTCGTCCAGGGCAGATGACCCTGATGGGCACGGGCATTTTCTCCATCGTACGCACCTGTACGCTTGATGTATGGGTGCGGAGCAGGAGGGGATTGAGGTGCCCGGCGGATATGAAGAAGGTGTCCTGCATGTCGCGGGCAGGATGGTTGGGCGGGAAGTTGAGGGCCTCGAAGACGTGGTAGTCGTCCTCGATTTCAGGCCCTTCGGCGACGTCGTAGCCGAATTTGTGGAAGATATCCACGATTTCCTGGCGCACTATGCTTACCGGGTGGCGGGAACCTATAGGCAGGGGGTCACCGGGCATGCTGAGGTCGGTACCTTCGGAGCCGCTGCCGGAGCCGCTCCCCGAAAGCGATGCCTTGAGCTCATCCACATAAGCTTGTGCCTTCTGTTTGAGCTCGTTGAGGGCCTTGCCGAACTCGGCCTTCTGCGATTTGTCGATTGTGCGGAATTCGTCGAAAAGTGCGGTTATTTCGCCTTTTTTGCCGAGGAGCTTGATGCGGATTTCTTCGGCCTCTTTTTCTGTCTTGGCCTTGAGCTCACCGAGCGATGCGGCGATGCGGTCGATATCTTCTTTTTTCATATTATTTCTTTTTGGCGGCACGCTTGTCGCGGGCCTTCTTGTCGCGGGCTGCGCCGGATTTGAGATATTTGTCCCACTGCTCTTCGTTGAGCATCTTGTGGAAGGCATTGTAAATGCGCTCGTTCCACCTGTCTTGGGCGTCTATGAAGAGATCGGTGTTGGAGACTTTCGCCCTGGACATTTCTGCAAATTCCTCCTGCATTGCCAGATAGTCGTGGGTAAGTATGCTGTCGGCATAAAAAACCTGGCTGTCGTCAAGCTCCAGAAGGGTGGTAAGCCTCTCTATCTGCTTTTCTATGGCCTCGTAGAACTCCTTCTCCTTTTGCTCGGGAGTCTTTTGCTCCTGGGCAAAAAGCAGCGCTGCAGGCAGGCACAGCAAAATAATGACGACAATCTTTTTCATACAAAATGCAAAGTTAACAAAATTTACTTAAGTTTGCGCTTATGAAAACTCTGCGACTCACTCTGACGCTTGCGGCCGCCGTTGCCGCGATGACAATCAAGGCCGATGCCTGCACCAACGTAATAGTCACCCCCGGAGCCTCCGCCGACGGTTCGTCGATGGTCTCCTATGCCGCCGACTCTCACTGGCTGTTCGGCGAATTATATTTCCGTCCCGGCGGAAAGTGGAAGGCCGGAACCCGTCTTCCGATAATCGAATGGGATACCGCCAGGCCCCTTGGAGACATTGCGCAGGCCGCAATCACGTACCAGACCGTGGGCAACATGAACGTCCATCAGCTCATAATAGGCGAAACCACCTGGGGCGGACGCGAAGAACAGGCCGACCCCAACGGAATAATGGACTATGGCTCACTGATTTACGTGACGTTGCAGCGGGCCCGCACGGCACGCGAAGCCATTCAGACCATCGTAGCCCTCGCAAACGAGTACGGCTACCCCTCCGAGGGTGAGACCTTCAGCATCGCCGACCCCAAGGAGGCCTGGATAATGGATCTCGTGGGCAAAGGGACCGACGAAAAAGGCATAGTATGGGTGGCCCGCCGCATTCCCGACGGATATATCTGCGCCCATGCCAATCAGAGCCGCATCACCCGCTTCCCCTGGAACGACCCCGAGAACTGCATGTATTCCACCGACGTTGCAGAGTACGCCCGTAAGAAGGGCTGGTACAGCGGTTCCGACGAGGACTTCAGCTTCCGCGACGCCTACAATCCGCTCGATTTCGGCGCTGCCCGCGGCTGCGACGCCCGTGCCTGGTCGGCGTTCAACATTCTGTGCGACGGCACTTTCTGCTGGGAAGAAGACGGCGCGCTCAAGACCGCTCCGGCCTCCGACTGGCTCCCGTATGCAATGGGCTACGAGCTCGATTCCGAGATGCCGCTTTTCGTCAAGCCGTCCCGTAAACTCAGCATGAAAGACGTAGCCGACGTGATGCGCGACCACTACGAAGGCACTCCGATGGACATGCGTACCGACATAGGCGCCGGCGGCAATGCCTGCCCCTATCGCTGGAGGCCGATGAACTTCGAATGGGAGGGCAAGACCTATGTAAACGAGCGGGCCATCGCTACCCAGCAGACCGGTTTCTGGTTCGTCGGACAGGCCCGCGGGTGGCTCCCCGACGAGATCGGAGCTCTGCTGTGGTTTGGCTGCGACGATGCGGCAACCTCGTATCTCACACCTATTTACGTCAATACGAAAAAGATTCCTGAATGCCTGCGTGAGGGCAACGGCGACCTTCTCCATTATAGCGCAACCTCGCAGTTCTGGATTAACAACAGGGTGACGAACGCCTGCTATCGCATGTATAATCAGATGGAACCGGTGGTGCGTGCCGAAGTGGACGCCTACGAGAACCGCATGATGGTGCTGGTGCCTCAGGAAGATGCGAAACTGCTCAAGATATACAGCAAAGGAGCCGTGCGCCGAGTGGTCCGGAAGCTCTCTGATTTTACCGTAAACAGCGCCTCTGAGCAGTTCCGCCACTGGTCGAAACTGGAAGAGATGCTGACCGTCAAGTTCATCGACGGCAACGTCAAGGCCCAGTCGGCCGACGGAGCTTTCCTGCATTCGCAGTACTCTGAGGGCATTCCGGAGGGCCTCACGCAGCCTGGCTATACCGACCGCTGGAAAGCGGCCGTGGTGCGCGATGCCGGAGAGGTGCTGCAGGCGCGCTGACGCCTACTGCTGCTGACGTTTGTAAATCTTGAAGCGCCAGGTCACGCCGATGTCGAAATTGTGCACACGGTCGTGATTGTCACCGAAGTAGGCGAAGTGCAGGCGCAGGTTGTCGTTCCCCAGCGGGAAATATTCGAATCCGAATCCGGCATACAGGTAATCGTTGCCGGCCGGCAGTACCAGGTCGTATGAACCTATGTGGTCGGCACTTACCAGCGTATTCCATTCTTCCTTCCAGTTCGGGTCGATGTTGGAGGCGTCGTTGCGCTCGTAGCCGACCTTGGTGCAGATGTTCCATTTGCCCAGGGTCAGTATGGCCTTTCCGATGAGGGTCCAGTCCGAGAACGGGTTCTTCTGACCGAAGGCGATGCGGTCGATATAGTCCACATCTACAACGAGTTTGCCCATGTAGAACTTGTTGCCCAGGGCAATCCAGTTCATCTTGCGGTGCAGCTCGTCCTCTACCAGGTTATAACTCCAGATGGTCTTCCACCATGGCCAGAAATGACCGTTCCAATAGAGGTTGTAGGAGTATGCATTCTGGGTTACCGGAGAGATGGGGGAAGGGATGAATTGCACCGAAACGGTCTGACCGTCAGAAGGATGGTAACTTACGCTGGCGCCGAAGGCATAGTACTGGTATAGGTTGTTGCTGAACGCTCCGTAATAATATACGTCGATGGGAGCGGAATCGATTTCGTAGCCGCCCACGAGTATGGGCTGCTTGCCGGCCATGAAGGACCATTTCTTGGTGGGATGCCAGTCCAGCCACAGGAAGTCGGTGGCATTGAAGGGATTGGTGTCTTCGACTTTCTTGTTGAGGCGCTGCCTTACACGGAAGGAGAGCTTGTCGTTGAGCTGTCCTATGATGTGCAGGTTGAGGTAATCCCCCTGAAAGTGGGAATCATACACGCCGTCGGTGGTCTGCTGATGGAAAGTCGCCCTGGTGTCGATGGACACCTCGTCCACATGTGTCTGCTGGGCAAAAGCGCAAACCGCCCCCGTCAAAAGCGCGAGGGCGGTTGAAAGTATTCGTTTCACAGCTTCCTATTCTCCAAAAATCTCTGCGAGTTTCTTCCCGAGCTCCGGTCCGCGGAGGTCGCGGGCGACGATCGTTCCTTCGGGATCGACCAGTATGCTTGCGGGGATGGCGCGGATGCCGTATGTCGATGCGGCTACGCTCTTCCAGCCCTGAAGGTCGGAGAGATGGTGCCAGGGCATGTCGAGTTCGTCAATGGCATTGACCCATGCGTCCTTGTCGTTGTCGAAAGACAGGCCGACGATGTCGAAGCCCTTGTCGTGATATTTCAGATATGCTGCAACCACATTGGGCATCTCTCTGCGGCAGGGACCGCACCATGAGGCCCAGAAGTCCACCAGCACCCATTTGCCGTTGCCGACGAACTCGCTCAGGGAGTGCATGTTGCCGTCTGTGTCGGGCTCCTGCAGGTCGATGAACTTGCTGCCGATAATCTTCTGTGCCTCAGCCTCCGCGGCCTCCTGAGCAGCTTTCTGCTCTTCTAACTTTTTGAGGAAGCTCTTTGCGTAAGGATGATTGGCATATTCGTACTCGGGCAGGAACTCTTCGGCGATCTCCTCCTCGTCGAGGTAAGAGAAAATCTGAGGCACGAACGCTGCGGGAGCGATGTTGTCGCGGTTCTCTGCAAGGAAGTTCTTGTAGTTGTCCATGAAGGACTGGATGTCCTGCTGGATGGCTGCGGTCTTTGCAAGCTGCTCTGCCGGGTCGTCGATATCTTCGAGGTCCTCGATGGCTTCGTTGATTGACTCCATGGCCTCGGAGGTGCTGAGGTCGAAGGCGTTGACCTTGTTGTTGAGCTCGGAGCCTTCGAAGCTGTGGTCGTCCACATCGACGCTTACGGGTTTGCCGTCGTTGAAGAAGAGGGTCTGCCAGCTGTCGCCCTCCTTCTGGATGGCCAGAAGAGCGTTCTTGTCGGCTTTGCCGTTGATTATCACTTCGTCACCGCTGGCGCTGGCAAGCGTTTCGCCGGAGAGGAGGTCGATTACGTTGACAGTCGCTCCGTCAGCGTCGGTGGCTTTGACACTGAATGCGGTCTGTGAGGTGCAGGCTGCCAGGACAAAGCCAGCGGCTGCTGCGAGGATGGATTTGATTTTCATTATCGTAGATGTTTATTGTTGTCCGAATTGCAAATATAGTCATTCAAAAAAAATTACCTGCATCATTTTTATGAATCTTTTTGTTGTCTTTGAGTTTTGTCATCAGTCGTGTAGTCCCACTACACTCCTTCTTCCAAAATCCAAACTCATCCAAAAATCTTTATCATTCCATAACAAATTATCGGAGCTTTACTGCGAAATGATTATGCTGCCGCCGTCGGCGCTTACCGTGATGGCGGAACCCTTGTGGATGGTTCCTTCAAGTATTTCGCGGGCGAGGCGGTTCACCAGTTCGCGCTGGATAAGACGCTTCACCGGACGGGCGCCGAAATCGGGGTCGTAGCCGTTTTGTACGGCGTAATCCTCGAAGGCGGGGGTGTACTTCAGCTCCACCGAGTCTTCTTCCAACTTATTCTGCAGCTGGGACATCTGTATGCGGACAATCTGCCGTATGTCTTCCTTCGTCAGGGCGTCGAACTTTACGATTTCGTCTATCCTGTTGATGAACTCCGGTCTCATGCGAAGGCGAAGTTCTTCCTCCTTGAGGTTGGATGTCATGATGAGGATGGTGTTCTTGA
>DGVM01000070.1:0-3907 GCA_002395925.1 Bacteroidales bacterium UBA4284 | reverse complement strand
CTGCAGCAGGATGTTGAACACATCGCTGTGGGCCTTTTCGATTTCGTCGAGCAGCACTACGGAGTATGGCTTGCGGCGTACCGCTTCGGTGAGCTGTCCGCCCTCGTCGTAACCTACGTATCCCGGAGGAGCGCCCACCAGACGGGAGACGGTGTGCGCCTCCTGGTATTCGCTCATATCGATACGGGTCATCATGCTTTCGTCGTTGAACAGGAATTCTGCCAGCGCCTTGGCGAGTTCGGTCTTGCCTACGCCGGTCTGTCCCAGGAAGAGGAAGGACCCGATGGGGCGGTGCTCATTGCTGAGGCCTGCACGGCTGCGGCGTACTGCGTCGCTGACGGCTTCGATAGCCTTGTCCTGTCCGACGACCCTTTTGTGCAGCTGTTCCTCCATACGCAGGAGCTTTTCCTTTTCGCTTTCCAGGAGCCGTCCCACGGGAATTCCGGTCCAGCGGGCCACGATTTCTGCAATGTCGGAAGGAGTTACGGACTCGGTGATGATGGGGTCCTTGATGGCTGCCTGCTTTTCAGACAACTCTTTGAGCCTCTGCTGGGCGCCGGCGAGTTTGCCGTAGCGGATTTCGGCCACGCGTCCATAGTCGCCAGAGCGTTCGGCCGCAGCGGCGTCGCGCTTGAAGTCTTCGATCTGCTGGCGGAGGTTGTTGAGCTCCGTCACTATGCCCTTCTCTTCGTTCCAGCGTTTCTCCAGTTCGGCCTTGCGGGCCTTTGCCTCGGAGAGTTCGGTGTCGATTTTCTCGCTCTTGAGCGACGTCCCTTCGCGCTTTATCGCCTCTTTCTCTATCTCGAGCTGGCGTATGCGGGAGTTGAGGTCGTCGATGGGTTCGGGCACCGAATTCATCTCCAGACGCAACTTGCTCGCCGCCTCGTCAACGAGGTCGATGGCCTTGTCGGGAAGGAAACGGTTGCTGATGTAGCGGTGACTGAGGTTCACTGCGGCGATGAGGGCGTCGTCTTCGATGCTCACCCGGTGGTGGTTTTCGTAGCGCTCCTTGAGGCCTCGCAGGATAGCGATGCTCTCGGCCGGCGACGGCTCATCCACCATGACCTTCTGGAAACGGCGCTCCAGTGCCTTGTCTTGTTCGAAGTATTTCTGGTATTCCTCCAGAGTGGTGCTGCCGATGGTGCGAAGCTCGCCGCGGGCCAGGGCAGGCTTGAGGATGTTGCTGGCGTCCATGGCGCCGCTGGTGCGGCCCGCACCTACCAGGGTGTGGATTTCATCGATGAAGAGGATGATTTCTCCGGCGGAGTCAACAACCTCTTTTACAACGCCTTTAAGACGTTCCTCGAATTCGCCCTGATACTTGGCGCCTGCAATCAGGGCGCCCATGTCGAGGGAATAGACCTTGCGGCTCTTGAGGTTCTCGGGCACCTCGCCGTTGACTATCTTTGTAGCTATACCTTCTGATATGGCCGTTTTGCCCACGCCGGGCTCGCCTACCAGAATCGGGTTGTTTTTGGTCCTGCGGGAAAGGATCTGCAGGACACGGCGTATCTCGTCGTCCCGGCCTATGACCGGGTCGAGCTTACCGGAAGCTGCGGCCGCGTTCAGATCGACCGCGTACTTGCTTAAGAATTCGTACTTGTTTTCCATAATAGTTTCACCGGGCCCCGTATCTGACGGAACCCGGTGAAACTTAGGTCAAAATATATTCCAGTGACAAATTGTCAGCCGGAAGGATTCCTACTCTGCAGGAACCTCGGTGGCGGGTGCTTCCTCCAGATCTACGGGAGCGGTGGGGAATGCGGGCTGCTCTTCGGAGGCTGCGTTCTCGATGCGCTCGGTAACGTCGATGCCGGTGCCGGTGGTGCCGGTGGTGAAGGATGCGACTACTGAAATGACGATGATGAATGCCACAAGGCCCCAGGTGATTTTCTCGAGGATGTCGGCGGTCTGGCGGACACCGAAGGTCTGGTTGCCTGCGACAAAGTTGCTGGCCATGCCGCCGCCCTTGCCGTTCTGAAGCAGAACAACCACGATAAGCAGAATCGCGGCCAGGACGATGAGCACGGTGAGGATTGTGAATAAGGTGTTCATATCAATTATTGTCTAATTTTTCAATAAGGGATGCAAAGTAAACACTTTTTTCCGGATATCGCAAACTTAGTTTGGAATAAATTTGCTTTGCTTCATCGATATAGCCCTGTTCTGCGTAAATCTGGGCGAGGGTTTCGGTGCACAGGTCGAAGTTTTCTTCGGGCAGTTCGGCCGGCAGGTCTTCGCGCTCTGAGTTGGCGAAAGAGGGGAAGATGCTGTCGTCGTCACGGCGTGCCTGACGGTACTGGGCCTGGGAAAAATAGTCTCCGCCGACGACGAAGATGCGGCGTGCGAACTGCTGCGGCGTCTCTTCCTGCACCGGCGGCTCTTCGCTTGTGGCGGGCTCCTGTGGCTCCATGACCTGATGCAGGAGCGACGATACGTCGGCGTCGGAATAATCGGCGCAGCGGTTCTGCCGCACGAGTGCCGACAATATTCGGCGGGAGTTCATGTACAGAGCCGTCTGGCTGAGCTGGCTGTCGCCGAGCGTACCTGCCTTGGCCAGCCTCGAGCACAGTTCCATGCGCGCTCCGGCATACCAGGGGTAGATGTTGACCACTCCCAGCAGCTCCTCGAGGTTGAGGCGGTGTATGTCTATTGCCCCTCCTACCATTGCGCTACGGATGCGTTGAATATGTCTTCCACCAGTTTTTCTACGATTTCCGCACAGAGGCTGCTCTCTACGGCGTCCAGGGTGTTGTTGGAGTCGTACTCCGAGAATGCGGAGAAGCTCTTGTCGAAGTCTTCTTCGGGGTGCTTCTTGTCGCTGAACTGGATTTTTACGGTGACGGTGAGCTTGTTGCGCGCCGCAACTTCGTTGGCGGTGACGGCAGCAGTGGAGACGTCGTACCCGGTAATCTGGCCCGAAATCTCCATGTCGCCGTCCATGTCAACCTGCTCCAGACGCGTCATGCGGCGGAACTGGTTGCGGATGGCCTCTGTGAGGTCGTTGGACAGGGACGGGTTGACCTTGGGCGCCCGGTACTCTATGAAGTTGATGGTAATGGTGTTGACGTCGGGCTGTATGGAAGTCCCCGAGAACGAATAGCTTATCTTGCAGCCCTGAAGTAGGGCCAGGGCCGCGAGCAGCGGTATGAGCCGGCGTAGTGCTTTCATTTGTTCTTCTTTGCTGCGAGTTTGCGGTATATGGTTCTTTCCGAGATGCCGAGTTCCTTTGCCGCGGGCCCTACTTTGCCGCCGTGACGGGCGAGTGCGCGCTCGATGGCCTCGTCGCCGAGCTGCTTCATGCTGACCTCGTGGGCCGGTACGGGTTCGTCGAAGGTCTGCTCCTCGGGCTCGTCAATGTGCTGTGGAATAATGTGCTGCTGGGGTGCCGCCGCCTGCGAAGGAACGCCCGAATTGACCAGGACGCGGAGCTCGTCAACCTCTCGTTTGAGGTCCAGCAGCGCTTTGACTATCATTTGTTTGTCTTGGTCTGGCAGGCTGTTTTGCGCTCCGGCGGCGGAGCTTTGTGCGGGCAGCAGGGAGTCCTGCTCGTCGGGCAGATAGCGGCTGAGGGTGGCGGCGCCTATTTCGACCTTGTCGACACCGGGCCTTGCCGGGCGGCTCTCTATTGCCGTCACCGTTTCGGCTACGTTCTTGAGCTGGCGGATATTGCCGGGCCAGCGGTATGAGGACAGGGCCGATATGGCCTCCAGGTCGAGGGTGACGCGGCTGCTGCCGTATTTTGCCGCAAAGTCGGACGAGAATTTGCGCCACAGCAGGTAGATGTCGCTCTTGCGCTCACGCAGGGGAGGCATCTTTATCTGGATGGAGTTGATGCGGTAGTAGAGGTCCTGACGGAACTTGCCGGTGGCGACGGCGTATGACAGGTTGACGTTGGTGGCGCAGA
>DGVM01000069.1 GCA_002395925.1 Bacteroidales bacterium UBA4284 | reverse complement strand
GCGATGCTGCGAGCGCGGTTACCTCCTTCTCGAATTCGGGGCAGTCGAATTCTTCCCTGAAGGTGTAGGTGGGGTCGGACAGATAGCGGTCGAGCTCGCCGCCGGACACTTCGGTATTGGCGAAAATGAAGAAGATGCGGATTTCGGGATCCCCAATCTTCGGCCTCTCGAATACGGCTGTGTGGCGGAAACTCTGGTGGATCCAGTCAGGGGAGATATCGACCTTGTAGGATTCGTGACGGCGCATCTGGTTGCAGTTCTCCCTGAAGAAATCGAAGCAGCCGGCACCAAGGTCGTTGTTGCCTCCGTAGGCGGCCATGCCATTCTTGAGAAAGCCCTCGAACTCGCGTTTGCTGAAAAGTTTGGCGATCATAGGGGGCTCCGGGCCGGGCTCCGTGGGGCAGAGCGCTGTGATGATGGACTTCTGAATGCTCTCCTCTTTCTCGTCTTTGGAGGTGTAGTCCATAATGACGTCGATGACTGCGGCACCGACTGCGGCGCCGAGGATGTTGCCGAAGAGGTCGTGCCAGAACTCCAGCGTTGTCGAGGTGCCCAAGGTTGTGATCTTGTGATCGATGATCAGCAGCCCGATGATACTGATTGCCATTATGAGCAGCAGCAGCGCGAATATGAACCGGTAGGCCTTGCGTGTGCGTTTTTCGAGCGCGGATTTTTCTTTTTTCATATTACTGTTTGTTTTCGTAATCGTCGAGGGCCTTGGCCATCAGGGCGCGGCCGCGGGCGGAGATTTCACTGGCCTTGGAGTAGTCCTTGATAGCGCGGTAGCTGTCGAAGGGCATCTCAGCGAGGATGTCGGGCTTGTAGAGCTGTTTCTCGAGCTCGGCAATGGTGTGGTTAGCCACGCCGAACGAGCGTGAAATAATAGCGAGGTAGTTGCCGTCGGCCTGGACTTCGCCCTTCATCCGGTCTTCCATAATCTTGTTGCGGATGACGATCTGTCCCTGGCGTCCGATCATCATTATCTTCTTTTTCAGGGGGATCGCTTTGTCTTCGCGTATGGCCTCGATCGCGCTTACCGATTCCTGCTCGATTTCGTGGTAGTTTGTCCGTTCGCGGAGGTAAAGCTGCAGGCTTTCGTCGCGGTTGGCAGAGTTGACGTTGAACCCGACGAGAAGGTCGTGGCCGCTGCGATGGACGTAGCCCAGGGGGAACGTGCTCACGAGTCCGCCGTCTACGAGCGTCTTTTCCCCGATCCGGTAGGGCTGGAAGAGCGAAGGGACGGAGATGGACGCGCGGATAGCGTCGAATAGCCGCCCGCTTCGGAAGATGACGCCGTCGCCGGTGTAGAGATCGGCTGCGAGCGCAGTGTAGGGGATGTGCAGATTCTCGATAAGCACATCGGGGACCAACTCCTCGAGAGCGGCGATGACTTTCTCGCCTTTGAGTACGCCGCTAGGCGATATGGACACGTCCATATACTTGAGCATGTTGTGGTAGCCCACCGAGAATATCCAATCCCGAAATGCCTCCAGCCCGCCTGCGGCGAAGATGCCGCCGACGAGCGAGCCCATCGATGTGCCGGCTACGGAGGTGATGTTGTAGCCGCGGCTCTGAAGTTCTTCGATTGCTCCGATAAAAGCGAGCCCGCGCGGGCCGCCGCTTGAGAGAACGAGTGCTATGTCTTTAGTCATTGATAAGACTGTCTAATGGTGCCTGCTGAAGAGAATCCACCGGTTCGGGCACCTCTGCGGGGATGTAATCAAGGAGTTTGGCGTTGGTGTCGTAGAGGTAGGCGCCGTCTTCTTTGGAGGCGGAGATTGCCTTCTTGTTGGAAGTCTCGGCGGATTCAACGATTTCCATCGAGTCATATTCGACAGGGAGCTTGAGGTTGCCCCATTTCTGGAAGCCGAACTTCTCTCCTATACGCACGATCATGCCCTGCGGATACCAGTCGACCTGGTCGAAGATCAGCTCGGTCTGTCCGCCCTTGCGGTCGTAGACTATGGCTTTCTTGCCGTCTTTTTCGATGATACATGGCCATTTGCTGATGTCGACTGCGTCATAGGCGCAGGGAGCGAGCTCGTCGACCGTGCCGTCCCAGCGGATGCGGATGAGTCCGAAGCGGCCGTCTTCGTCCCGGACATCGACTATCGTCGTCTTGCCTCCGTCGTAGATGCGGTATTCACCGAAGTGGCTGTACTGGAAGGGGATGATAGTGGCACCCTTGTCGTCGATCATGCTTTCCTTACCGTCTTTGTAGAGTTTGATGCGGTTGCGGGCGATGAAACTGAAACTGTCGGCGGGAGCGGTCTCCATCACGCGGAGCTGGCGCTTGCCTGCGGTGTCGACAAGGTGGTAGAGTTCCCATCCTTCGTGGTTCTTGGTCTTGGAGTAAAGGCCGATCGGGCCGGTCTCCTTGCCTCCCCAGCCGAAACGGACGTCGAGGTACTCGAACCTGGTCGTGTACTTGCGGGTGTCGAGGTTGAAAAGGGCATATTTGCCGTTATCCTTGATGATGGCATCGTGGGGGCTCAGGAGCCAGATGCGCTCGAACTTGCCTTCAAGAGCGTACTCGTTGTAGGCGCCGTACTCCTTGGCCCGTGCCTTCTTGATGTCCCACTGCCCGAGTTTGGGGTAGATGTTGACATAGTAGTAGAAGTTGGCGGAGTCCGGGGCTGTATTGAGGGCGATATGGATGTCGCTCAGGTCCTGGGCGCAGGCAAGACCTGCGATAAGTGCCAACGCTGCAGAGAGGATCAGTCTTTTCATTTTTTGTTCCAATGGTTATACAGTTCTTCAGTGGCGAGTGCGACCTTGGTTACAGCGAAATCTTCGCCGTAGGGGAAGCAGTAGAGAGTGTCGGTGAGCGTGTTGAGGTCGACGCAGTCGCGGTGCTCACCTATATAATTATATTCAATGTGGACGGAGTATAGGGATTTAGCCGGGATTTCGAGCTTCCAGTCGTGGCCCTCGAAGGTGCCTGTAAGATGGAAACCGCTCATGTCGTGGATCAGGTGACCGTCGCCTATGGTGATGAAACGCTTGGAGTTTGGCAGGGAGTTGACCTTGCACTGCACGTCGAGCTTGTAGGTGCCGGCCTCGACCTCTTCGCGCACGCAGGCGCGTTCCCATTCGTACCAGTCAGGGATATGCGAATAGTAGGTCTCTCCCTCGATCGCTTGCAGTTCGCCGTACTCGGTCATCTCCCATTTGTGGCCGCATGCCTTGCACTCGAGGATGGAGCCGTGGGAGTCCATACGGTACTCCGCGCCGCAGTGAGGGCATTTGTAGAGGACTTTGTGAAGCGCGCGTGCGCGGTCCTTCTGGGGCGTGCGGACATGGTTTTCCTTCTGCCACTTGAAGTCGTCGTAGACGTATGCTTCGCCTATGCGCCGGTTGATCTCTTCGACGCTGAGCTCCTTGACTTCATCTGCAGTAAGAAGGAGTTTGAAGTCGGCTTCGGTCCTGAGCATCTTGCTCTTGGGGTTGGAGCCCTGCCAGAAGGGGGCGTCAACGTGGTGGCCGCGGGTCATGAGGGTCACGACCGGGACCTTGCACATCTTGACGAGTTTGCCGAGCGATTCGGGCAGCACGGCGTTGGTGCCGCAGAGCGAATAACGGGCTTCGGCATAGAGGGTTATGATTTTTCCGCGGTCTAGGACCTTGCGGATATTGCGGATGAGCGAAAGGTCGTTGGTGAATTTGCGCTTGCCGATGCAGCCTATCCAGCGCATGATGCCTTCACGGCCGATGAATCCGTCGATTGCCACCACATAGTATGGCTGGTGGGGGAAGTTGGCGACAGTGGCGACCATGAAGTCGTAGAAGGCGTTGTGGTTGCACAGGAGTATGTACGGAGGCTTCACTCCCTTCATCCCGATGCGGTGAATCTTGCTGCGGTGCAGCCAGAACACTGGGAAGCAGAGAAGCCATACGAGGGGTCTCAGGAACCATTTTACCGGGACGGGTTCTTTCTGCATGTCAAATCTCTTGACGTCCTGCAGAGGAAAATAGTCGGTCATAGGTATTAGTTTGTATCCCCAAATATAGATAAAGTTGGGTAAACAAAAAAACCGGGAGCATTTCTGCTTCCGGTTCCTTCGTGCGGTAGGTGAGAGTCGAACTCACACACCCCAACGGGCACTACCCCCTCAAAGTAGCGTGTCTACCATTTCACCACTACCGCATTTGGGACTGCAAAAATAGTATGATTTCTTGAATTCGCAAAATTTTCGTGAGATTTTTGTTGTTTCGGCTGTTGTTTCGGCGCCAGATCGTCGCCTCAGTCGGCAAATTCGACTTCCACTTCATCTACGAGGAGGGTGCTGCCGATGGCGCCCTCGAAGGCATCGCCGTTCTTGCTGGAAGAAAATACCAGCGTGAAACTGCAGCCCTTGTTCTCGAGCGTCAGCGGGTCGGCGTGATCACCCTCGAATGTCATTTCAAAGCGGGTCCACTCGTCCGTGGGCGGCAGTTCGGAGACTTGTGCCTTGCTTATGATATGGGGGCTGGAGAGAATGTTGTCGCCATGGAGAACGATCTGCTTGCCGTCGGAGTCCTGGCTGCGCCAGAATACTCCGTAGATGTTGGCCTCGTCGGTGCGTCCCGAGATCTCTTTCTTGTTTTTGTCGGTAAAAGTCTTTCCTGGAGTGTATTTATACCAGCCGCTTACCTTGATGGGTTCACGGTCTACCGGAACTCCGAATTCGGTGGTTTTCAGCGGGTCGCTCAGCGCTTTGCCGGAATTGAAACTGCCGAGAAACAGGCTGCCTGCCGCGATCGGTTTTCCGGCGAGCGCGCCCAGCGATCCGGAAGATTGGGTGGTCATGCATACGCAGTATCCGTCGCGTCCTTCCGGGTGGGCATAGGTCGGGAACGCCTCCGGCTTTCTTTTCGACTTGACAATAGCAGCGCCGGCGTTTCCTGAAGCCCAGACACTGTACTTCTCTCCATCTTTTCCCTGTTCGTAGAAAACATGGTAGCCGTACGACGGCTTCGTCTCTTCTGTCCTGAAATGCTCGAAATCAAGTTTTTCGAGCATCTCTGTCGGCATGGTCAGATCCAACTTGACCGGGTTGTCTTTGGAGCAGGCGCAGATGAGCGTGGCCGCGAGCAGTAAGAGAATCGCCTTTTTCATCGTGACTTGCGTTCCTTGATGATATAGATGATACAAGCTATCAGTGTGACCGCCAGAATGACCGGCTCTGCCAGCATGAAGACCGGTGTTGCTCCCTGGGTGAGGGTCACCATCACGGAGGACAGTATGATGAGTTCTATCCCGGAGGTGAGGATCAGAAGGCTGCCCTTGAGGGCTTTTCTGCTTGTCCTGCGGCTGATTCCGAAGGCAATGAGGCAGATGATCAGCCCCGCCAGGGGGTAGAATAGGAGAGTGGTCTTGGACATTGTTCCGCCGGCATTGCCTTCCAGGTCGAAGTGTGCGGGGAGAGTCTCTGCAAGCGATCCCCAAAGGGCGGCAACCGCCACGGCAATCGCGGCTACGATCACCGCCGGGACCAGCCACCCGAGTTTGTTTGATTTTTCGTTCATGGGTGCAAAGATAGTCATTTATCCGTGTGTAATATCGGCTATTTTACACA
This sequence comes from Bacteroidales bacterium UBA4284, assembly GCA_002395925.1. The sequence continues at coordinate 182 of DGVM01000069.1, read as the reverse complement.
CAGGGGCAGGATGGCCGTGTGGTATAGTAGCGCAGGAATGAATATGTTTATCGTGATAAACAAATATTAATAAAATTTGTTTATTTGAATAAACAAGTATATTTTTGTGAAAAACCACGATTATGGAACCTTTGTTTGAAAGACATGTTGAGTATCTGACCGATGTCCCAATGGCTTTTGAG
>DGVM01000072.1:3071-3378 GCA_002395925.1 Bacteroidales bacterium UBA4284 | reverse complement strand
CGCCGTGGTCGCCTATGTTCTCACCGAGGGTGAAATGGCCGTTGGCGTGTACTCCGGGAAGGATCTCGACCTCGTCGAACTGTGCGGCGAGTTTCTCGGCCTTTGCACGGAACTTGGCATCGTCCTCGTCTGTCCACCAGTTGGTCATATTGCCGTTCTTGTCGAATAGGCGGCCCTGATCGTCGAAGCCGTGGCTCATCTCGTGGCCGATCACTACGCCGATAGCGCCGTAGTTGACTGCATCGTCGGCATCAGGATTGAAGAACGGAGGCTGGAGGATGGCTGCAGGGAAGCAGATCTCGTTGGT
>DGVM01000072.1:0-3005 GCA_002395925.1 Bacteroidales bacterium UBA4284 | reverse complement strand
TTGTAGTAGGCGTTCACGGTCTGGGGAGTCATGCCCCATTCGGTCTTGTCCGTGGGCTTGCCGAGCTTGGAAAGATTGTCGGCGACATACCAGCGGCTTGCGGCGCGGAGGTTCTCGTAGTAGCTCTTTTCGGGATCCACCTCGAGGGTGCTGTAGTCCTTCCACTTGTCGGGATATCCTATCTTGACGGTGAAGTTGTCGAGTTTCTCGTGGGCCTTCGCCTTGGTCTCGTCACCCATCCAGTCGAGCGAATCGATGTGCTGGCCGAGGGCCACCTGCAGGTTCTTCACGAGGGCGAGCATCCGCTTCTTGGAAGACTCGGGGAAGTAGCGGTCGACATACATCTTGCCGACAGCCTCGCCGAGAACTCCGTTGGGGACGGACATGGCCCTCTTCCAGCGGGGCTTGTGCTCCTGGATGCCTGCCATCTGGCGGGAGTAGAAATCGAACTGGGCTGCGTAGAAGTCGTCGCTCAGGGCTCCGCATCCGCCGCTGACGAGGTGCGCGAGCAGGTAGTCCTTGAGCACTTGGAGGTCGGTGGCGGCCACATAGTCGCTGAGAGCCTTGAAGAAGGAAGGCTCGCCGACGATTATCTTCTCCTGCGCGGGCAGTCCGCCGGCCTCGAAGAAGGCCGCGAAGTCGAAGCCGGGATAGGCCTCGACTATCTGCCCGGTGGACATGGGATTGTAGAGCTTGGTGAAGTCGCGCTCCTGCTCCCTGGTCCAGGAATTCTCGGCAAGATAATCCTCGACGGCCACCGTGTTGTCGGCCACCGCCTGGGGATTCTGTACGCCCGCAAGGGTGAGGACCTTGTTAAGGAAGATGCGGTAACCCTCCTTGATGGCGGCGTTCTCGCTCTTGACATAGTAGTCGCGGTCGCCTATTCCGAGGCCGCCCTGGCTGATGTAGAGGATCTGGCTGTCACTGTCCATGAGGTCGGCTTCGACAAAGACTCCGAAGAGCCCGCCTTCTCCGTCGAGATGGAGTTTCGCAAGGGCCTGCGCAAAGGCCTTCTTGTCTGCAATGGCCTGGATTTCAGCTATGTACTTCTGCAGAGGAGCAGCGCCTTCGGTATTGAGGCGGGTAGAGTCGAGGCCCTGCTTGTAGAGGTCGACTATCTTCTGCTCTATGCTGCCTTTCTTCGTCTCCATGTCCGCCATCGAAGCGAAGAGGTCGTTAAGGCGGGTGACATTGTTCTCGCGGAGCTGGTCGAAGGTTCCGAAACGGCTGTACTCTGCGCCGAGGGGATTGGCTTCCTGCCAACCGTGCGTCGCATATTTGTAGAAGTCATCGCCCGGAGCAACCGTCGTGTCGAGGTTGGCGAGGTCGATGGCGGGGACTTTCTCCCCGGATTTGTTCTGGCAGGCTGCTGCCAGCATCATCATTGGAAGCATACACAAAATCAACTTTTTCATATCACTTTTTCTTTTGCTTGTTTTTCTCTATAAGTGCAAGGTTGGCCGTCGCGGTCTCGTCGCCGGGGTTCAGTCTGAGCGCCTTCTTGTAATACTTCGCGGCCTTTTTGTCATCTCTTTTCACAACCTGCCAATAGGCTCCGAGGTTGTTCAGGAAGAGCGTGGATTTAGGATTCGCCTTGAGCATGCGCTCGGAAAGGATGCGGAAAGATTCATAGGAATTGGCGCTGCCGGTCCTGTAGAAAAGGTAGCAGTATTCCTGCACCGCGGCCTCGAAATCGGCGCGGCTGACCTTCTCTCCCTCGAATATCCATGCGGGGTGAGCGGACGCGTCATAGTCGATGAGGTCCAGCATGGCGGTGGCCGCCATGTCCGGGCTGTCCTTCTCGTAGGCCGCCAGGGCGCTGATCTTGTCGAAACGGTAGATGAGCACGTCCGGAGCCAGTTCGATGGCGCGGTCGATGCACTTCTGGCTGATGCGGAAGAGGGAGTCGTTGAATACCGGCACCGTGAAATAGTTCACCGGGCGGCCGAGACTGTCCCTGAGGGTGATGACGGGCTTGTTGCCAAGATACTTGGGGGCGTCCACCTTCTGCACCTCCTCCGAGCGGGATTTGGCGAAGTAGTAGCTGTAGCGGCCTTCGAGCATGTCGGGATCGTCGGGGAAGGCCTCGGCCCATTTGTCGAGTATGTACTCCACGCCGACGCCGTCCGCACCGACGTTACGCACCTGCCTGTCGTATTTTTCCTTGAACCTGGCCGCGTCCTGGGCAAAGCCCGCGCAGCACAGGGCAAGCATCAGTATAGTTATCGTCCTTTTCATACATCCATCTGGATACGCCGGCTCTTGGGATACAGGTTGTTGCATCTCGAGCCGAGATTCTTCACAAAACCGAGGGGATGCGAACGGTAGCACACCGTCAGCATTCCACGGGGAGCATCCGGCAGGAACAAGGTGTCCCTGTGCAGATAACGCAGTGCCTGCTGCAAATCCAGTTCCACTCTTGGCACGGATTCGTCAAAAATTTGCAAACGGCTCTCCAGGGGCCTCAGATCGGCGGTCCTGCATCGTGCGGACGGGGCCTCGGAGGTCTTGCGCAGGGCTCCGGCCCACTGTCCTTCGCCCGGAACCTCACCTGCGCGCAGGAGATTGCCGCAGCGCGTCAGCCTGACGCCGTACTGCGCGAACTCGTTCTCTGGAGGAATTATCTCCCCTCCCAGCTCGCTGGCGGCCCATTCGAGGTTGGAATCGTTCTCGCAGTCTTCGTAGGTGCAGGTCGAGTAGATGAGCAGTCCTCCTTTCTTCAGGGCGGGCCAGACGTCCGCGAGTATGCGGCGCTGGCGGGCGGCGCAGATTCCCGGGAGTTCCGGGCTCCACTCGGCGACAGCGCGGGGGTCCTTGCGGAACATCCCTTCGCCGCTGCAGGGGACATCCGCCACCAGCACGTCGTAGTAGCCTTTCATCGTGCGGCCTATCACCGCAGGATCCACGCTGGTGACGACCACGTTGGGGTCGCCCCAGACGCCGACGTTGTCCGCCAGCACGGAGACGCGCGCCTTCATCACTTCGTTCGCCGTGAGTTCGAAGGC
>DGVM01000128.1 GCA_002395925.1 Bacteroidales bacterium UBA4284 | reverse complement strand
GACCTCTCCTTCGGCCTGGAGCGCTATCCCAAGGCTTACGATACTTACAAGGCCCTTCGCGACAGGGCCATCATGGATGAAAACAAGCGCGCCGCCCTTCTGGGCATGATGCGTTCCGCCTTCCGTGCACGCAACTGGGACGACGCATCTGCGGCCAGCGACGCTGTAAGCGGTCTTGCCGGCCTGAGCGTCGATCAGAAACGCGAATGCGACTACGTAAAGGCTAAGTCGCTCATGGCTTCCAGCCGCCGCGAAGAGGCCCTCGGAGTGTTCCGTACGCTCTCATCTCAGCCCGCGACAAGCGAGGGTGCCGAGGCCCGCTACATCCTCATCCAGGATGCGTACGACCGCGCCGACTATACGGCGGTGCAGCAGGGCGTGTTCGACTTCTCCGACAAGTCCGGCGGACAGAACTACTGGCTGGCGCGCGCCTACATCACCCTGGCCGACACTTTCCTGCAGCTCGACAAGGCCGAGCAGGCAAAGGCGACGCTCGAGAGTATCCGCGACGGCTATACCCCCGAAAGGCCCGATGACGACATCCAGGATCTCGTCCAGTCCAGATTGTACAAACTCTAGCCCCATCGTCCGAGTATGAAAAAGATCCTCATATTGACAGTTCCGGTACTGTTTTCCCTGAGCCTCAACGCCCAGAACCTTAATCCGGAAGTCCAGGTGACTAACGAATACCAGACCCGCCTCGACGACGTCTCCAAGCAGGGAACCGAGCTGACCGTGCCCGATTCGCTCCTGCATTTCGACTACCATTTCGACTACTCCGTATTCGACTCCCCGTACAAGGGTGCGTATGATTTCTCGCCCTATTCGGTCACCATCGCGCCGGATCCCAAACCCTACGACGGCCAGAAGCTGTACGTGAGCGCCGGCGCCGGCTACACCCTTCGCCCCGAGCTCGATGTAGTATGGGCCGCCGTAGACCAGAAGCGCTTCGCCCTCAATGTCTTCGGCTCCGCCAAGGGCTTCCTGGGACAGTACCGCGACGTGCGTCCCAAGCATTTTTACGTTTCTTCGAAAGACAAGTACAACGGCTACGATTTCCGCACCGCCGCCGGACTCGACGCCCGCTTCAACCTCGGCCGGGTGGTGTTCCACGCCGAGGCCGGATACGACGGCATCTATACCCGTCACCAGATTTATCATACCGACAACTGTCATGCTCCGTATGCCCAGTTGCGTTTCGGCTACGATTCGCGCGACCTCTTTGCCATCGGCGGCGGCGCCCGCTACCGTTACGTTTACGACTGGCTCAACGGTTCGCTGCCGGTACAGGACCATGAGTTGCTTGCCGACGTAACCCTGTCGTTCCACCCTTCGGACGAATACAGGATAAATACCGATTTCACCATCGCCTCGAATTCCTTCTACACCGCAGGCAACGTGCATCCCCACCTCATATTCCAGCTTGGCATATTCGATATAGACGCCGGATTCCATGCCGGATGGGTGCCCGGGAAGTTTTCCATGAGCCCCGACATCAAGGCGGCGGTGCACCTGCTCCACGATTATCTCAAGGTGTATGCAGGAGCCGTGGGAGAAGACCATTACACCATGTACTGGGATTACAAGAACCAGGCTCACCATTATTACATAAGCTATTGCGACCCCAAGCCCGTACGCGAGATCGCCGATCTTTACCTGGGAGTGGACGGACATGCCGACTTCGGCCTCCAGTACGACGTGAGGGCCGGCTACCGCTTCCTGCAGGACGCCCCGTTCTGGGCGATTGACGACAGGGGACGCGAGTGTCTCGAATTCCAGGACTGCGGCATGTTCCACGCCGACCTCGCCGTCGGCTGGGCCTCCGAGCGCTTCAACCTCGACAGTTCCGTACATCTTGTAAAAGTCTCCGACGGAGTGCCTTCCTACGTGTTCGAGCCTTCGCTCGTGACCGGAACACTCAAGGGTACCTATAATTGGATGAAACGCATATACGCAGGCCTTTCGGTCGATTTTGCCACGGACCGCAAGGCGGAGCCCGGCGTAAAGGCGTCTCCCCTCATTCCCGGCTATGTCAGCCTTGGACTCTTCGGGGAATACCGCCTCAACAAGCGGCTCAGCTTCTGGCTCAAGGGACACAACCTCCTCGACCACGACGTCCGTGTGAGTCCGCTGTACAGCGAGGCCGGCCGTGCTGTTACCGTGGGTGCCACTTTCAGTCTTTGATATTTTTTAGTATATTTGTAGGTTATTTACTTACGTTACAAACATGATAGATCAGGAAGAGATGAAGCAGGCGGAAGAACAGTATTCCGCAAACAGTATCCAGGTACTTGAAGGACTGGAAGCAGTCCGCAAGCGCCCGTCCATGTATATAGGCGACGTATCGGAGCGAGGCCTCCATCACCTCGTATATGAGGTTGTCGACAACAGTATAGACGAAGCCATGGCCGGCTTCTGCGACACCATAGACGTACGCATCCTGCAAGGAAATTCCATCCGCGTACGCGACAACGGCCGAGGCATCCCTACGGGCATGCACGAGAAGGAGCACCGTTCCGCTCTCGAAGTCGTACTCACCGTTCTCCACGCAGGAGGCAAGTTCAGCAAAGACAGCTACAAGGTGTCCGGCGGTCTGCACGGCGTAGGCGTATCCTGCGTCAACGCCCTCGCCGACAGCCTCACCGCAGAGATTCACCGCGAAGGCAAGATATTCGTGCAGCACTACTCCAAGGGCAAGCCGCTTGCTCCGGTGAAGATAATCGGAGATGCCACCGATACCGGTACCATCATTACTTTCCATCCCGACCCCGAGATATTCACCCAGACGACCGTCTATCGCTACGAGACCCTTGCCGCACGTCTGCGCGAACTCGCATTCCTCAACAAGGGAATCCACATCACCCTTACCGACGAGCGCGAGCTGGTGGATGAATTCACCCAGGACGAAGCAGGGGAGAGCAAGGCTACCGGCCGTCAGGTTTTCCGCTCCGAGGTCTTCTATTCCGAGAAGGGCCTCAGCGAGTTCATCGAGTACCTCGACGCCGGCGCCCAGACCATCATCCCCGAGCCCGTCTGCATTACCTCCGACAAGATTATCCCCATCGACATAGCCCTGCAGTACAACAACGGCTATTCCGAGAAGATATATTCCTACGTCAACAACATCCACACTATCGAGGGCGGAACGCACCTTCAGGGCTTCAAGATGGGCCTCAGCAGGTCACTCAAGCAGTACGCCGAGAAGAACA
>DGVM01000175.1:1727-7279 GCA_002395925.1 Bacteroidales bacterium UBA4284 | reverse complement strand
CAATTATGCTGGAGAAAGAAAAGACTTTTCTAAAAGACTGGATGCTGCCCATTGCGATGACAGCCGGGGCGGCCATTTATCTGATACTTCATTTTGTGCCGTCTTTCAGCGAAGATGCGTATATGGCAGTGTCCAGGAAGCTTCAGCCCGTCCTCATCAGCATCATGCTCTTCCTGCAACTCAATGTCGTGGCGCCCTCCGATCTCAAATTTCACAAATGGCATTTCGAGCTGATAGCGGTGCAGGCCGTGTTGTTTGCGGCCTTCGCTTTCATTGCGACCGGCCTTCCGGACGGGGGAGGGCGGATTCTCACAGAGTGCGCAATGCTATGCTTCATCTGTCCGACTGCTGCAGCTGCCGGAGTCATCACATCCAAAATAGGTGGAAGCCTGCCCGGTATAATGACATATACGGTGCTTGCAGACCTGCTGGCATCCCTTCTGATACCGCTGATGATTCCTTTGGTGCATCCTACTGTCGAGGTCGGCTTTTTTTCATATTTCTTCGCGATAATAAGGAGAGTGTTCTCCATACTCGTGCTTCCCTGTCTCCTTGCATGGTTCATCCGGTATTTCTTCCCCGGCCTCCAGCGTTGGCTGGCCCGTTACGCAGGATGGGCATTTTATGTCTGGGGACTCGGGCTTGTTCTTGCCATATCGCTGGCCACCGGAGCTCTCGTGACAAGCGGGATAGGTTTTGCCGTAGTGCTCGGCATAGCCGCTGTGTCGCTCGTATGCTGCCTGTTCCAGTTCTGGATGGGGCGCAGGGTCGCCCGGCATTATGGCCGCGTGGAGTCGATAACTGCAGGACAGGCTCTCGGACAAAAGAATACCGGCTTCATCATCTGGCTCGGATTCAATTACATGACGCCCGTTACGTCGGTAGCCGGCGGACTGTATGCAATCTGGCACAATCTCGTGAACTCATATGAACTGTATCAGACAAGGAAGAATCGTTAGGCTGATAGCCGTCGTGGCCATGTTGTTCCCGTTCAAGGCGCTGAACGGGCAGGACTCTGGCAGTCCATCTATGCTGTATCGTGGCAGACTGGCCCCCAGATATGTTTCCAAGTACAATGGAACACCGTATTGGGATACTCTTTCGTTCAGGAGCGGAACGGTGATGTACAACGGACTTTTATACGAAGGCGTCCCTATGAAGATTGACGCCGTCGAGCAGAAACTGGTCGTGAAGATGAGCGACACTACGGCAGCCACCGTCCCTGACACTCGTCAAGTGGAATGGCTCCGTATGGGTGATGACATTTACGTCAATCTCCGCTACCAGAATGTCCCCGACGCGCCGGAAGGCTTTTTCAAAGTCGTTGTGGACGCGCAGCCTGCCGTGCTGCAACAGGTAATCAAAAGGATGTATTCCCGTGCGGGGGACTTCAACGGAGGGCCGATAGGTTACTACGATCCCCAATACGACATCAATGTGACAAACTATTTTTCGTATGTCAGTCGCTGGTGGATTCTCGACGACGGAGTTCTGGAACGGATCGGCAAGGGAAAAGCGCGCAGGCTTATCCGGAAAAGCCAAAGCGACGGATCTTTCTTCTCATCCCTTTCCGGCTGGCATCCTGTGGAGGGAACCGGATCCGACCTGTTGCCGCCTTCTGTTCCGAAAACCCCGGTCGTAGCCACGGAAGATCTGCCGCTGACATATTTTGACAAGGGAATGAATGATGTCCCCGATCTGGAGGCGGTGGATGCACGGTACAGGAACAAGTTGTATGTAATAGGGAACGAAGGTACTCGCAGGCCGGGAGGCAAGGTGACCGTGAGCGGAGTCACCCTTGACGATGAAGGTAACCGACTCGCTTCCGTAATCGTTTTCGATGAAAAAACGGGAATATATACCAACTCCGGCCAGGACGGCCGTTTCTCCATTACGATTCCCGAAGGAGAAACCGTGATTGTATTCAGCGATGCTGAAAAAGAGGAACAGCGGCTTCGGGTAGAGCTTGTCGGCGACGGCTCTTTAAACGTGACTCTGCATGATCGGAGTACCATGCTCGACGAAGCCATGGTGTCGGCAGAGAGCATGAAGCATCACAGATCCGCGGCCATGGGCGTCGAGAAGATAAACAGTGCATCCATGGCAAAGATTCCAACGGTGTTCGGAGAGAAGGACGTTTTGAAGGTCGTGCTGACTTTGCCGGGAGTGCAGACAGTCGGAGAAGCCTCTGCCGGTTTCAATGTCCGAGGTGGCAGTTCCGACCAGAATCTTGTACTGTTCAACGGCAACACCATCTACTATCCTTCGCATTTCTTCGGAATCAATTCGGTGTTCAACCCGGACATCGTCGAGAGTGTGGAACTCTACAAGGGCTGTATTCCTGCAGGATTCGGGGGAAGGATAAGTTCTGTGCTCGATGTGCAATGCAAAGACGGAGACACTACAAAAATCAAGGGGTCCCTCGGGCTTGGCATCCTTACCAGCAGAGCGCACGTCGAAGGTCCGGTCACCGACAAACTGTCTCTCACCCTTGGAGGCCGGACCACTTATTCCAACTGGATACTTAAGACGCTGCCCTCGGAAAGCGAGTTCTCGGGAGGGGATGCCAATTTTTACGATATCAACCTCGGGCTTACATACAGGCTTGATGACAATAATACCTTCAGGGCCTATTTCTACAATTCGCGAGATGGTTTTTCCTTCGGCCGGGATACCACTTTCAAGTACGGGAACACTAACGGATCCATCCATTGGCAGCATAAGACAGGCAAGGGAAAGTTGAATGTATCGGCCGGTGCAGACCATTACGGAAATGCAGTGCAGGAGGTAACTATAGCAACGGAAGGGTACAGGATAGAGACTGCTGTCGACCAGTTCTTTGTCAGGGGCGATTATGTGATGCCGATGCCAGGCGGGCATCGTTTGAACTATGGCGGCGAGGCATTGCTGTACTCGTTGCAGAGAGGACACAGGACGGCAGTAGGGGAACAATCCAATATGATTGAGGGCAGACTGCCGCGGGAATTGGCATTCCAGCCTTCAATCTTCGCTTCCGACAAATGGACCCCATCAAAGGAATTTGAGCTTGAAGGAGGACTGCGTTTGTCTTCCTGCATCGGCGGCGGCTCATTTCAGGGTTATCCCGAAGTCCGTTTATCGGGACGCTATTCTCCGAGTCATGTTCTCTCTTTGAAGGCGGGGGTGAACACCATGGCTCAGTACATCCACCTGATTTCAAACACGCTTTCCATCTCTCCCATGGATACATGGAAGATGAGCGACGCCGATATCCCGATGACTACCGGATGGCAGGGGACAGCCGGCGCTTACTGGACCTTCCCGGGCGGAAAAATAGATCTCAGTGCAGAAGCGTATTACAAGAATCTTCATAACTACATAGACTACGCTTCCATGGCCCAGTTGGTGATGAACGAGCATATTTCAGATGATCTCGTCCGCACCAGAGGCAAGTCGTATGGGGTGGAATTAATGGCACGGAAATCGGTAGGACGCCTGAATGGGTGGATTTCGTATACATGGTCCCGTTCTTTCCTCAAAGACATTCAATACGAGGGAGTCGGAGCAATCAACGGTGGCAGCTGGTACAGGGCTTCCAGCGATAAGCCTCACGACTTCAAACTGGTTTTCAACTATGCCTTTACCCGCCGATACAGTTTTTCCCTCAATGTGGATTACAGCACGGGCCGTCCCGTAACATTGCCCTCATCCTATTATTATTATGCCGGCGGCATCCGTCTTGCATATTCTGATAGAAATGCATACCGTGTTCCGGATTATTTCAGGATGGACGTCGCATTCAATATCGATCCTGGGCACTATCTCAAGGCTCTTGCACACGCATCCGTTACAATCGGCTGCTATAATGTCACCGGCAGGAAAAATGCTTATTCCGTGTACTATGATACCCGGATGGGCGCAAGTCTGAAGGGGCATATGCTCAGTATATTTGCAGTCCCTGTTCCTTATGTCAATTTGAATATCCTCTTCTGATGAAACGATTGTTTTCCATATTGCTCGCATTGACTGCAGTATCCTGCATCTATGATTACAACCCGGAAATTACCAGCGAAGAAGAGAAAGTGGTAATTGAAGGGGATATCCTGCTTGGCGAAAAGTGCTCTTTCGAGGCCAGGCTTTCCCAAAGAATCGACCGGGACTATAAGTCGGCTATGAACCTGAATGCCAATTTCAGGATAGAGGATGAAAACGGCCGAATCTGGATGCCTTCTTCCATTTACGGGAACCTGGCCGAATTCGACCTTACGGATGCGCCTCTTGACAGGAAATATCGGGTAGTTGCCATGGTTTCCGTGTATGCCCCCGGAGAGGTCGTCGCGCCCAAACTATATGCTTCTTCCTTCGAAGAGGCCTCCCCAGCGCCGGTAATTGAAGATTTATCTGTCAGAATTGACAGTCCGAAGAAGATGGTCGCGCTTCAGATGAGTTTGGGTGCAGACGGTTCCAGCGGCTGCTACCGTTGGGATTACGAGGAGATTTATCGTTTTCATTCGCCGCTAGCCCCTCCTACATACGAATACGTTTATCCTCCCGGAACAATCATCAACCATGGTTCCGATATTGCAGGGCCAATGGCTTGGTGGAAATATACCTGGTGCTGGGGGCATCGGGCGTCAAAACGTGCTTCCATCGCTATCGCCCGTGCATTCAAGGATGAAGTGCTGAAAGATCATGAGTTCATCAGATACAGTATGGATGACAGCCGTTTCAATATCGGCCCGGATGGACAATCATGTTTCTTCATGCTTATCAAGGCACGTACGATTTCGTTGGACTGCTACCGGTATCTGGATGCACTTAACCGGGGATCCGAACAAAACGGTTCCCTGCTTTCCGCCGTGCCGGGAGAATTGATAGGCAATATACGCAACGTCGATGATCCAGATGATTATGCCATCGGATATGTTTCAGTGACATCATCGTCAAGTAAGATCTTCAAGGTGGATTATTCCAACTCATTGCGCTTCGGGAATCCTGACCAGTATGCATATAACCCTCTTGAAATGATTCCTGAAAAAATATCTGAGAAAGAAATGCTTTACAATGCTTACTTTCACCACAATCAGCGTCCTTATGATTCTCCCACGCGATGGGTCAGCCTAGATTGCATAGACTGCCGTGATTCAGGAGGTTCTTTGGAGGTGCCGGAGATAATCGTTCCATATATCTGATCTGTCAATATGCGTAGATTATTGATTTTCACCATCTGTTTTATTCTGCCTGCTGTTTCTTCTTTGGCGGGAGGACATTTGCGTATGGTCACCGACAAGAAAGTATATCTGGCGGGTGAGAAAATATTGTGTTCCGTATCGTACTGCCAAAACGGAATCGTTTCCGGGGCATCTTCAGTAGCCTATGCCGAACTGGTTTCCTTTGACGGAATGGCAGCTAAAACCAAACTGGCTCTTATCGATGGGCGCGGAGCGGGATATATTTCTCTGCCTGCCCATATGCCTACCGGGGCTTACCGTTTGTTTGCATATACTTCTGACTGCGAGTCGACACGGGCAATCGACCTGCTTGTATTCAATACCGGCTCGTCGGCAAGGGTC
>DGVM01000175.1:0-1614 GCA_002395925.1 Bacteroidales bacterium UBA4284 | reverse complement strand
TCCGAGCTGCCGGACGGTGTCCGCCTCATCCGCCGTCAACAAGGCGACAGCCTGTATCTGTCAGTACGCAATGAAAGCGCAGAAAAGCTTTCCCTTGCGGTTTCCGTTTACGAGGATGACGGCCTGCAGCCGGACACTTCTGCGACCATGATCAGTCTGCCGGGAGGAGAGATTGAAACCGAAGGAGAGATTGTACGGGCGAGGGTGTTTGGCCGGGATGCGGAAAAGATCAAGGGCCGTCCATGGCTTGAGGCTATGATTTCTGCTCCAGGATCCCCTTCCGATACGTATACCGCCCCAATTGGGAAAGACGGACTCATAGAGTTCCGGACAAATAATATTTATGGCGAAAAAGATCTCGTCTGCGAGATTCTTGGCGCAGAGGAAGAAAAGTATGACTGTCATTTTTCCCCGGTCAGCCCCTTTGTGGATGTTCAAGGTATGGAGTTTCCCAAACTGAATCTGTCCAGAAATATGAAACCGGCCCTTCTCGCCAGGCACCGGGCCGTACTGAATGATGCACCGGCTCTGGACACTCTTTATGAATTCCTTCCGAAACGCGACAATCTTCTGTTTTCGAAAGAAGACTGTACAAGTTACAATCTTGAGGATTACACCCGTTTCCCGAAGGTGGAGGATATAATAGTTGAACTCATCCCCAACGTAATAGTAAGGAAAGTGCACGGGGAAAGGAGAATCAAACTGGCTCTGAACGATGTCCCTTCTAAAAAGAGAGCGGACAACGTGCTTGTAATGCTGGACGGCGTGCCCGTTTCCGTGCACGAGCGCCTCCTTTCCTTTGATGCAATGGCCCTTGCCGAAGTCCAGATTTATCCTTATGTGTATGCATTGGGAAGGACGGTTTTCAATGGTGCCATCAATTTCGTCACCACCCGTCACGATATGTCCGCACTGGTATTCGATGACAATGTCCTGATCTTGGATTTCACCGGTTGCTCTTATCCTGTAGCCCTGAGGCCGGGCGGGAGGAGCCGGAATTCCGGTGGAAGGACCTTATACTGGCATCCTGTCGCAGAACTTGAACCGGGCGCTTCGCTCGAATTCAGTGTTGTATCGGATTCTCCGGCCATATCCACTGTCGTCACACGTATGGATCGATTTTGAACGTCGGGAATAATTAGCTATATTTGTAGAAACTTAACCCATTTGGAATGAATCACAAGGCAGTAATCATCACTGGCGGCGCAGGTTTCATCGGAAGCCATGTCGTGCGTCTTTTCGTGAACAAATATCCTGACTGCAGGATTATCAATGTCGACAAACTGACCTATGCCGGCAACCTGGCGAATCTCAAGGATATCGAGAACGCTCCCAATTATCGCTTCGTAAAGGCGGACATCTGCGATTTCGATACGATTTACGCCCTGATGCAGGAAGAAAAGGTTGACGGAGTGATCCATCTTGCAGCCGAGAGCCATGTGGACCGCAGCATAAAGGACCCGTTCACTTTCGCCCGTACGAACGTGATGGGGACCCTCAGCATGCTTCAGGCGGCAAAACTCTATTGGGAAAGCCTGCCGGAAAAGTACGAGGGAAAACGTTTCTACCACATCTCGACGGATGAAGTTTACGGGGCTCTCGAAATGACTCATC
>DGVM01000114.1:37378-37506 GCA_002395925.1 Bacteroidales bacterium UBA4284 | reverse complement strand
CTCAAGCAGTACGCCGAGAAGAACAAGCTCCTTGACAAGTTCAAGGGCGACCTCGCACCCGAGGACTTCCGCGAAGGCCTTACCGCCGTCATCTCCGTCAAGATTGCGGAGCCCCAGTTCGAAGGCCA
>DGVM01000114.1:0-37310 GCA_002395925.1 Bacteroidales bacterium UBA4284 | reverse complement strand
AGACCAAGCTCGGCAACCCCGAGGCTACGTCGGCCGTTTCCCAGGCTACCGCGGCGGCTGTGGACATGTACCTCGAAGAGAATCCCAAGTTCGCCAAGACCATAGTTGACAAGATCGTCCTGGCCGCTACGGCACGTGCCGCGGCCCGCAAGGCGCGCGAAATGGTGCAGCGCAAGAGCCCTCTGGGCGGCGGCGGCATGCCCGGCAAACTCGCCGACTGCTCCGACAAGGATCCCGAGAAGTGCGAACTTTTCCTCGTCGAGGGTGATTCCGCAGGCGGAACCGCCAAGCAGGGCCGCGACCGCCGCACCCAGGCCATCCTGCCGCTCCGAGGCAAGATCCTCAATGTGGAAAAGGCCGCAGGCGACCGCGCCTTCGACTCAGAAGAAATCCGCAATATCTACACCGCCCTCGGCGTCACCGTGGCCCAGGAAGACGAAACCGGCGAGAAGCACATGGACCTCAGCAAGCTCCGTTACCACAAAGTGGTCATCATGACCGATGCCGATGTGGACGGTTCCCATATCGCCTGCCTCATCCTGACCTTCTTCTTCCGCTACATGTACGACCTCATCAAGAACGGCTACGTGTATCTGGCCACTCCTCCTCTTTATCTTGTCAAGAAAGGCAAGGAAGAGGTCTATTGCTGGACCGAAGAGCAGCGCGAAGAGGCTGCCCAGCGCCTTGGAAAGGGTACCGACAAGGGCTATACCGTGCAGCGCTACAAAGGTCTTGGCGAAATGAGCGAAGAGCAGCTTTGGGACACTACGATGAATCCCGCCAACAGGCGCCTGCGCCAGATCACCATAGAAAACGCTGCCCAGGCGGAGCGCACCTTCAGCATGCTCATGGGCGACGACGTCCCGCCCCGCAGGCAGTTCATAGAAGAAAACGCACATTACGCTAATATCGACGCATAACGTGTCATTCCGAAGCTTAGTATGTTAGACATTTTTGACAGAATAGAGCGCGACAGCGGCGGCCCTATCGGACAGTATTTCGAGCAGGGCTTCGGCTACTATATGTATCCCCGTCTGGAGGGCGAGCTCGGCCCCCACATGATTTTCAACGGCAAGGAGGTTCTAAACTGGAGCCTCAACAACTACCTCGGTCTTGCCAACCATCCCGAAATCCGCAAGTTCGAGACCCAGGCGGTGGCCGAATGGGGCCTGAGCGCCCCCATGGGAAGCCGCATGCTCTCCGGCCATACCAAATACCACGAGAAACTGGAGAAGATGTTCGCCGACTTCGAATGTAAGGAAGACGCCTTCCTGTTCAATTTCGGCTACCAGGGCATAGTCTCCACCATAGACTGCCTCACTGCGCGCCACGACGTAATCGTGTACGACAACGAGGCTCACGCCTGCCTGCTCGACGGCATACGCCTGCATACAGGCAGCAAGTACAAATACCGCCACAACAACATCGCAGACTGCGAAAGGGTCCTTGCCAGGGCCTGCAAGGAGGCTGACGAGAGCGGCGGCGGCGTGCTCCTCATCACCGAGGGCGTTTACGGTATGACCGGCGCACTCGGCAAACTCGACGAGATAGCCGCGCTCAAGAAGAAATATCCTTTCCGCATCCTCATCGACGACGCTCACGGCTTCGGCCTGCTGGGCGCCCACGGACGCGGCACTTCCGAGCATTTCGGCGTGATGGACGAAGTTGACATCTACATCGGCGCCTTCGCCAAGAGCATGGCCAGCATCGGCGGCTTCGTGGCGGGCCCGCGCAAGATAATCAACTACCTCCGCCTCAATATGCGCTCGCAGATGTACGCCAAGAGCCAGCCCATGGCTTACGTGCTCAGCAACACCAAGCGGCTCGAGATAATAATGTCGCCCGAGGGCGACGAGCGCCGTCGCAAATGCATGGAAATCACCCATGCGCTCCAGAAAGGCTTCCGCGAGCAGGGCTTCGACATAGGCGAGGCCGAGGCATGCGTCACCCCCATCCATATCGACGGAGGCGGCATCGCCCAGGCAACCAAGATCGCAAAGGACCTCCGCGAGAACTACCGTATCTTCTGCTCCATGGTCATTTATCCCGTCATTCCCAAGGGCATGATCATCTTCCGCATCGTGTCCACGGCGGCCCATACCATGGAAGACGTCCGCTATACCCTCAACGCATTCAAGGAAATAAAGGCCAAGCTCGACGCCGGTAAGTACGACGGCGACGACATTGCCGAAATGAAGATAGACTGATGAAGCTGCAGGAGTACTTCAAGGACAAGGTTGTCATCGTCACCGGCGCCAGTTCCGGAATAGGCCTCGCGACCGCGCGTCTGCTGGGCAGCCTCGGCGCCAACGTGGTCATGGCGGCGCGTTCGTACGAAAAGATGTGCGAGTTTGCGTCCGGGGTTTCCTCGGCCGACAAAGTCCTTGCGGTGCGCTGCGACGTGACCTCCGAGAGTGACTGCAAGTCTCTCATAGAATCTGCCGTGCGGCGCTTCGGACGCATCGACATCCTGATAAACAACGCTGGCATTTCGATGCGCGCAATGTTCAAGGATCTCGACCTGAGTGTCCTGCGGCGCCTTATGGACGTTAATTTCTGGGGAACCGTCAACTGCACCAAGTATGCCCTTCCGTACCTTCTCCAGACCAAGGGGCAGGTCGTCGGGGTGATAAGCATAGCCGGATATTCGGCGCTGCCTGCCCGGACCGGCTACAGCGCATCCAAATACGCAGTGAGAGGATTCCTCGACACAGTCCGCATTGAGCATCTCAAGGACGGTCTGGGCGTTCTCGTGTTCGCTCCCGGATATACTTCTTCCAACGTGCGCAACGCAGCCCTTACCGCCGACGGCACACCCCAGGGCGCGACTCCTCTGGAGGAAGACAAGCTCATGAGTGCTGAGGATTGCGCCCTTGCGCTGGCAAAGGCCCTTGCCCGCCGCCGCAGCCAGGCTATCCTGACTCCTCTCGGCCGCGCGACCGTATGGGCACACAGGCTCTTTCCCCGTCTGACCGACCGTCTAACCTATTCTTATATCGCCCGTGAAACCGACAGTCCCTTCAAATAAAATCTGGCTTTTGCTACTCATTGCAGTCTTGTTTGCATTCCTCGCCCCGAGGTCTGCAAAACTGGGCTACGATTACAGGAAGGGGGGCACCTGGAATTACGAAACCCTCTACGCTCCATTCGATTTCCCTATACTCAAGACCAGCGCACAGATCCAGGAAGAAGTGGACCGTGTGTACAGCGTACGCATTCCCTGTTACACGTATAAGTCTTCTGTAGCGAGGGACCAGGTAAGGGCCGTAGAAGTCATGCCGCTGGGTGACTACAAGCCGCTCGTGGTTTCTACGATGCGTTTCATCATGGAAAAGGGTGTGGTGTCCGACGATGCCCTCACCGGAGAAGAGACCCTGCTTTATGTGCAGCGCGACAAGCGTGCCAGCAAAGTTCCGGTCAGCGAAGTGTACCGCCTGTCGGACGCTCGTGCGGAGCTGCTCAGGCGCCTGCAGGAGCGGACGGACTTCGTAAGCATGGACTCCCTGCTTCTCGCCAACTCGGTTTATGCCTGCATAGTACCCGACCTCATCTTCGATCCCGAGGCCACCAGGGCCCTGGGCGACGAGGCGGTATCGCGTATTTCCCCCACGGCGGGCAGCGTATCCGCAGGGCAGCTGATAGTTTCGTCCGGAGACATCATCACCGCAGAGACCGTCCAGATACTGGACTCTTACAAAAAGGAGTACGAAGCCAATGTGGGCCACTCTGGTCCGGGTTACCTCAGCGTAATCGGAAATGTACTTTTCGCCATTCTGCTTGTAGCTTTGGCCTGGCTCGCCATATACTTCGGCAATCCCTTGATTTTTAACGACAACCGCTACTACTACCTGCTGTTTGTCTTTACTCTGGCTGTAAGCGCCATCTTGCTCGTCGCGCGTTTCCAGGGCAGCGCCCTGAGGTATGCGCCCCTTACGCTCGTGGCTCTGTACCTGCAGTCTTTCGTGAGGCCCAGGGTTATCGTACCGCTGTACGTATTCTCTTTGCTGCCTCTGCTTGTTTATGCCGATCACGGAGCGTCGCTCTTCATCATCTTCCTGGTCGGAGGTATGACTTCCGTATTCGGATTCAAGTATCTGAACCGCGGCTGGAAGCAGTTCCTGCTGTCGCTCTTCACCTTCCTGTCCATGGGAATCGCGTATTTTGCGCTGCGCTTCATCGGGCTCGAGAACGGACTTATAATCCCCGACCTTCTGCGCATTCTCGTAGCCGCCTTCCTGCCGGTTGCATTCTATCCTCTCATCTATCTCTTCGAGAGGATTTTCAACCTGGTTTCCGACTGGAGGCTCAGCGAGCTTGCCGATACCTCTTCACCCCTCCTGCGGGAGCTGGAGAGCAAGGCGCCCGGTACCTTCCAACATTCTTTGCAGGTAATGAACATGGCCGACGCTGCGGCACGTGCCGTCGATGCCAATCCATTGCTGCTGCATGTGGGCGCCCTCTATCACGACATAGGCAAGATAGCCAATCCCCAGTGCTTTGTGGAGAACGAGTCCTTGCTGCACAAGAGCGAAGACGAGAAATACCATTCCGGACTCACGCCCATGCAGAGTGCTGAGGATATCATCAAACACGTGACTGACGGCGTGGAAATGGCTCAGAAATACCATCTTCCTGCCATTGTCGTGGATTTCATACGCACTCACCACGGCACCTCGGTCACCGGATATTTCTGGAGCAAGTATTCCGCACAGCCCGGCAGCGATCCTGCAAACCGCGGCAAGTTCATGTATCCCGGTCCGAGTCCGTCCACCAAGGAACAGGTCATCCTTATGCTCTGCGACAGCCTTGAGGCTGCCTCACGCACACTTTCCGACTATTCTCCCGAGGCGATCTCCGCTTTCGTGGAGAGGATAGTGCAGGGCAAGATGGATGAAAAACAGTTTGCCGACGCCGACGTTTCCATCAAGGAACTCAGCGAAATCAAGGAGGCTATCAAGGCCTATCTTTCCCAGACACATCACGGCAGGGTGGTATATCCCGCCGCACGCAAGAAATTTTTAAACTTCAAATAAATATTATGAATCTTACCAAACGACAGATTGACGAATTGAACATTGAGCTTACGCTCGAAATCGCTCCCGAAGATTATGCAGAAGCAGTGCGCAAGCGCCTTGCAGAGCGCCGCAGGACCGCAGAATTCAAGGGCTTCCGCAAGGGGATGGTACCTGCTTCCCTTATCAAGAGGGTGTATGGCGAACAGGCTCTCGCCGACGCCGTAAACGAGATTATAGGCAAGAGTCTCGACGATTATATCCGCGACAAAAAGCTCCGCCTGCTCGGAGAGCCCCTGTCAAGCGAAAGCCAGCCCGAACTTACCTGGGAAGACGGCAGCAGCTTTACCTTCATCTTCGATGCCGCCCTTTCACCCGAGGTTGCCGTGAGCGTCGATGCAGGCGATACCGTAAACAAATACAGCATCACCTCTTCCGCCAAGGAGAAGAGCGAGATGGTGGAGAACATGAAGAAGTTCTACGCAGAGCGCAAGGACGCAGAGCCCAAGAGCGATGAAGATATAGAGAAAGAGGTCACCGAGCGCCTCAAGGAGAACCACCGCCAGGAGGCGGAGTGGCGTCTCAGCAAGGATATCCGTGACTTCTACGTATCCAAGGCGGCTCTGCAGCTCCCCGAGGAGTTCCTCAAGCGCTGGCTTGTTGCAGCCAATGACGGCAAGGTCTCCAAAGAAGACGTTGAGAAGGAATTCCCCGGCTTCGTGGAGGATTTCAAATGGCAGCTTGTACGCGGCCAGATGATGAAGGATTTCGGATTCGACGTTACTCACGAGGATCTCGTGGACGCCGCGAAAGCCTATGTCACTTATCAGTACGCAATGTACGGCCTTCCCCAGGTTCCCGATGACATGCTCATGGATGCCGTCGGCAATCTCATGAAGGACCGTCGCCAGCTCGAGAGGCTTTCCGAGCAGGTGGAGGACCGCAAGGTGCTCGACAAGATCAAGGAGACCATCACCATAAAAGACAAAAAAATCAGTTCCGAGAAGTTCCGCGAACTGTAGTTCTGCGCTCCATGATACAAAAAGAGCCCCCGGCATCACGCCGGGGGCTCTTCGTGACTAGCACACTATTAGAATGAAAACTCGACTATCATCGGACGATGGTCGGATGGATCTTTCAGGGTAGTACTTCCGTAAGTCGTTTTGGTGTTGACTGCAGTCCATGAATCATTGAGCATGTAGACATTTACAATCTTGCCGACAAGGGAAGGAGAGACGTAGAAGAAGTCTCCTCGTCCTGTAGCGTTGTAATTGCTTGCCAGGAAGTCATCTGCCTTGTAATATATCTTGGTGACATCCTGGAGGTTCGTCTCCTTGAGGACGACATTCTGGCAAAGGTACTGTGCGTCGTTCTCACTTCCGCCCAGGACGGCGATGTCAAGCGGGGATTTTGAGTTGAAGTCTCCTATGAGCATCCAGTCCGTAGTCGAGGCATAGTCAGAACTTTTGACCGTCTGGGACAGTATGTACCTCATCTCGAAGGCCCGGTACTCCTCGCCGGTGGAACCGCCGGCGGCATTGTTCGTATAAGTGAAAGGCCACATGTGCCCGGTGACAATGTCAATCGTCTTGCCCTTGAAGTTCAGGCTGAACATGCCTGCGCCGCGGGTAATGTCGCATCCGCTTACGTTGCTGCTGGTTATCTGCTTGATGACGCTGACAGGGTATTTGGATGTGACCACCTGCGGATAGGCCCAGATGCCGCCGAGCATGCCTCCCCTGACTGAGTAGTTGTGGCCATATCTTGCCGCGACTTCGCTCCAGCCGTTGGGGAAATATCTCGTGGACGTGGTCAGTGCGTCTGCGGAACCGGTCTTGTAAACGCTTGCCGCTTCACACCATACGCAGACGTCCGGATCGTATTTTTTGACCCAGGCTACGAACTTGCTGTAATTGCTGGCCTGGTCGGCCCACATGCCGTCCTGAATATTCCAGTAGAGTACCTTCAGGTTGCCCTTCCTGTCGGTCCCTGGAATGGCAGTAACCTTGATTTCGTCGAGGTAGAAGCCATGTACGTCGGCAGTTTTCGTGGACTGGCCCTGGAGGCGGATGCCCGTAGCGTCCGTGATGTTTTCAATCTGTATTTCGCAGTCGTGCCATTCCTTCTTTGATGCGGCGGAGGCAGGAATGGTTACGTTGTTCCTGCTGATTATGGTATTGGAAGTGGTGTTCTGGTAAGAGGCGTCGAAATCGGCAGTCTTGCCGTCAATGGTGACATTCTTCACATGGCCGGCGTAAAGCAGTTGGAAATGCAGGTCGTCGGTGCATCCGTCCTTGAGGCAGAAACGGAACGACAGGACGATGTCGGAGGTGCTCTCTATCCCCTTGAGCGGGGGAAGGATTACCACACCGCGGTTGACCTCGAGGCCTACTCCAAGGGCTCCGTGATATTCCTGGCAGCGGTACATGCACTTCCAGTCGGCAATGTTGCGGCTGGTTATGTAGGAGTCGGAAATTATATGAGAGGTCCCTACGGTCTTGTCCTTCACGTCGTTCCATGTGTTGGACTGTATGAAGCCGGTGCCGGGGTAGTCATAAGCCACGGTCGTGAATGCATCTGCGTAGCCGTCGCGGGTCTTGCCTCCGGTGTAGGTAAGTTTGGCGTCGTCGGGGGCATAACCGGTGGAGCCTTCTCCGCCGATGATGTCGCCGCCCCAGACGAAGTTGTCGAAACCTTCGTAAAACAGCAGGTTGCTGTCAGGCGACCACGACACGGCAGCGTCGTATACCTGACCGGCTGCC
Source organism: Bacteroidales bacterium UBA4284 (assembly GCA_002395925.1). Next base: position 29,536 of record DGVM01000114.1, on the reverse strand, counting down.
AGGGTACCGGGGTAAACGGCCTGCCGTACCATTTTGTGCTCGGAGTCGCAGACGGTAATCTCCAGGCCGGCGGAATAGTCGCCGGAGGCAATGATGACGGGAACCGTAGCGGGCAGGCTCACGAAACTGCCGTTGTCGGTGCAGTTGACGACCGCCCAGTCGACGCTCTCGGTGAGTTTGAAAGCACCGTCCTGCACTGATGCCTTGCCGCTGACCGGCTTGCCTCCGAGTGAACGTACCTTTACGGAGGATATTGATGCGCTGCCCGAAACTTTCACGTTGATTACGGCAACGGCATCGCCGAAGGTGAGGATATTGCCGGTTTCGGGGCTGTACGATGCATATCTGGGGTAATTGGTGAAGTTCGACTTCGTGGTGTTCCAGAACTGGGACATCGGCACGATGACATCTGTCTTTACGTCGGCGCCGTACCATTTGGAGGATCCGGAATTGAACAGTACGGCCTCGTACTTCTTGTCGGCGGCCTCGTTGACCTCGATATACCTGCGGCCGTTTGCGTCGGTCTTTACGGGATATGCGGCGTCGTTTATCCTCATGCTCCAGGAACCGCTGTCGGAGAGCCCGAGTGCGTCACGCAGGCTGTTGTCGTAATTGATGTAGAAACGGACCTTGCCGTTGGAGGCTATGATTGAGTTGAGCCCTTCAAGCACGCCGAAGGTCCCCCTCTTGATTGTACGTGCCTTTGCGGATACGAGCTCGGAGTCGGGAATGCCGTTGCTGTGCCTGAGGGTGATGTCGAGGCCCTTGGAGAGTTCTGCCGGCAGCAGGACGGCATAGTAGAAGTTCCCGGGAACGAAGCCGCCGTCGGGAGCGGTGAGCGTAATCTCCTTGATGCCGGCGGTGATGCCTTTGAGCACGGGTATACCGCCTTCGAATGCTACGCTGGCTGTACCGGCGATGTCTTCGTTGTTGTTTCCCTTGATGACGATCTCGCTGACTCCTTCTTCGGAGAGTGCGAACTTGATGCCGCCGGCAACATTGCAGAAGGTCATCGTGAGGCTTTCAGACTTGGCGACGGTGGGGAAGGCCTTGCCGTCGAAGGAACCGGCGACGGCTTCCTGCACGGCAGGGACGGAAACGGAAATCTCTCCGCCGGCGCTCACTGCCGAGGCATTGTCGGCGGGATACACGCCGTAGTATGTGGATGCCTCGCCGACCGTTCCGGCGAACGACGCAGTCTTGCTTGCAGATGTTTCCTTGGATGTAAATACCGCTCCCGTGGCCCCTTCGCCGGCGAATACCATTATCTTGTCGCCGGCATTCCACCAGACGCTCTTGCCGTCAGGCTGTACGGCGGTGCGCGTGGCAGGATCGAGGCCCTCGCGCACTGCGACGACCGTGTCCTCTCCGGCAGGGATGACTATTTCTTCCTGATTCTCCTTGCCACAGGAGAATACGGCGGCTGAAGCGAATGCCAGCATCGTTACTTTGCAAAATCTCTTCATGGCAGTCTCGTTTAAAAGTCCCAGTTCTCATCCACGATGTCTTCCGAGCCTCCGTCTATGAGGCTGTCACAAAGCAGGACGGGGATGTATGCGTCCACTTCGGTCTTGGGCATTTCGTAGTCCCTTCTGTTACGTTTGATCATTGTTCTGACGAATATTGATTGTTGGGACAGGCTCCACGGTCAGGCGGGGCCTGCCAGTGCGTTATAAGGTCATAGTGATAAGTGCAGGGTAATGGTCCGAAGGATGGCAGAACTTGCGGATTACCGAATCACGCTCCGCCGCGGGGAAGCCCTCGTACAGATATTCTGCCGATTTGACCTTATCCATCAGCGGGGGAGTGACGTATACCATGTCTATCCTTCTGCCCGACAGCGTGCTCTTGCAGAACTGCCCCTTGTGCATGGCCTCGATGAGGTCTATGTAAGGAGTATTGCCCAGCACATAGTCATGGACGAGGAAAGCGGGGTCGGATGCTTCGCGCTTGTAATGGTGGTTGTCGACGGACGAAACCGTATTGAAGTCGCCAGTCATCATCCACATCTGTCCATCCGCTCCGGGAACGCTGCCGATGGTCTGCTCGCAGATGTATTTCATTTCGGCGGCGCGGAAGTAGTCTCCTCCGCGGGCTGCTGCGCTCGCGTTCTGGTCTTCTGCGCCATAGGCGTACTTGAACGGATAGGTGTGGAGCGTCACGATGTTCAGTTCCTTTCCGCCGCCCAGCTCTACCGTCGCCCAGCCGGCTCCGTGGACTACGATGATGTCTTCTCCGTCGCCGGTTATGCGCTTGACTATCCTGAGAGGGTACTTTGAAGTGATGACCTGCGGGAAGGTGTCACGCACTCCGCACACCAGCGTATAGCGGTGCCCGTACCGCCCGGCCAGGATGTCCCAGTTCCAGGGAAGGTACTGTTCTTCCGGCATCTGCATCTTTTCCTGGGACGCAGTCTTGTAACGGGAACCGGCTTCGCACCATATGCAGATGTCCGGGTCGATTTCCTGGACGAATGCGACGAAGTTGTCGTATCCGTTCCCCTGGTCGGACCACATGCCGTTCTGGATGTTCCAATAGAGGATTTTCAAATCCTTCTCTCCTGCTCCGGAGCAGGAGAGAAGGAAAAATGAAAAGGAAACCAGCAACAGTGCTTTATGAAGATGCTGTTTCATTACGGTGCTACGTAAGTCAGGCCTGTAATCTTTGCCGCATTGGCAGCCGAGAATGTTCCGATGTAATTGAGGAAGTTCTCGGAATCGACGCTGTACATTTCGCCCCCGTATTCACCTATCCTGCCGCTGACGGTGACGTCGCTGATGTGGTCGAATTTGCTGCAATTCGCACATACAAGGCCGAGATAAGAAGTGTTAGCGCCGATTATGGTGCCGTAGTTGGCCCCGCCTTCAATGTATGCTGAATCAATGTCGAGGAGAGCCGCGAGACCGCCGGCGGTAGTCTGCTTGTTGCTCGTGGTCAGATTGCCGTAGTTGACGCAGCCCACAAGTCCGCAGTTGGTCTTGAGATAGCATACCACGTTGCCTATGCGGCCGTTGACAAACTCATTTGTCTGGTCTGCATAGTTGGTGCAGTTCTCGATGACAGTATTGCAGTTGGCGGTGGCGAGGATGCCGCAGCTGCGGCCGACGTTGAGCGTCAGTTTTCCCTTTGCGGTGCAGTTCTTTATCCTGTTGAAGACGTTGGCCCCGCTGGCCGTGGTGGCGAATCCGGCAATTCCTCCGAACTGCACGCCGGTTGCGCCGGCCTTCGTGTTCATTCCGCTTCCGCCGGTCACGGTAAGTTCGACAGTGCAGTTTTCTATGATGCTTTCGCCGTCTTCGTCGTCACTGAACACGAAACCGGCTATTCCGCCGATGGCGAAACGCTTGTTGTCGGTGTTGGTACCATAGCTTTCGATGCTTCCCTTGACGTTGACATTGCTGATGACGGACGCGTAAACTGTTCCGGCCAGCACTCCCGCGTCTGCCGCAGATTCAGCGTTGAAGACAACTCCGCTGCATTCGATGTTGAGATCCTTGACGGTTGCGCAGACGAGCGATCCGAAGATGCCCCAGGTGCAGCCGTTGGCGATGCTGCCGCTGCCGGCGCTGAACTTTATCGTATGGCCGCCGCCGTTGAATACATCGGAGAACGACGCTCCCGAAGGCGCGCAGGCATTGTTGCCGTTCCCCGTGCTTGTAACGTTGCCTACAGGAGTCCAGCTGCTGTAGGAAGTAAGGTCGATGTCTGCAAGGAGGGCGACCTGGCCGTCGCTGTTCCTCCACTTGTCAAGAGGTTCTCCTGCATTTACGGCATCCCTGAACGCCGCGAAGTCTTCCGCGGAAGCGATGCCTCCGGAGATGGTGGCAGAGGTGATGGAGACTTCGGGCATGAGCCACAGCTCGCCCGCCTCAAGCGTACGTGCCTTGGTGCCCTTTACCACTTTGAGGCCGTCGGTCGTTTTGAACTCGACCTCGAAGCCGTTCGTGTAAGAACCCGAAGGTATGGCGATATAGACATCGACTGGAGCGGAGCCGAGTGCGGCTGCCTCGCAGTCGATGACGACAGTCTGGTACGACGCGTCAATGCCGCCTGTGAGGACGGACTCCGAAAAGTTGATTTCGAAAGGACCGCTGACCTGTTCTCCGCCGTTGCCCTTGAGGGTTACGGTGCTCAGCTTCAAGCCGTCGTCTCCGGACACAGGTATCTTCAGGACGGCAGTCAGAGGATGGAACGACAGGGCTGTCCCCGACTCTGAATATGCGACCAGAGGTATGTCGGTCGTTTGCTCGAGAAACAGTTCTTCACTGAGCCAGACGGCATCGGCGTTGTAGTACAGCATTGCGGGACTGACCGCGCTGAATGGGGCGCTGATGGCATCGGCGAATTCGAAGCTGGCGCCCTCTCCTTCAATTTTGATTGCGCTGGAGCAGACTCCGTTGACGTCAATGGCATCATCAGCGTCCCAGCTGACCTTGACTCCGTTTATGGCTGTCTTGGTGAGAGGGGAGAGCGTGGCCTGGAGCGTGGTCACTTTCTGGAGCTCGGGAGCAGAATCCTTCTGGGTACAGCCCACTGCGAGCATGGCAGCGCATACGGCTGCGGCAAGTATATACTTTTTCATTGCTTTACAGTGCTTAATAGTCCCAGGAACCGTCTACGAGTTCGAAGTCATCGATACTGCCGGATATGTTTACGGAGTCTTCCAGAAGGCTCAAGCCCGGAGAGAATTCTCCGAGCTCAGCCTTTGGTGTCTGATAGTTGGACTTCATAAATTATTTTGCTACGAAGCTGAGGCCGGAAATCTTTTCGGCAGCGCCGTCCACGAGGAAGCCGATATAATCCATGAAGTTGTTTGCGTTGACGTCTTCAAGGTTGTTTGCGTCAGAACCTATCTTGCCGCTGACGGTAACGCCGCTGACATGGTCGAACTTGCTGAAGTTGGCTCCGATGAGGCCTCTGTACTGATCGTTCGTGCAGAGGATGGTTCCGTAATTGGCACCGCCTTCGATGTAGCAGCTGTTGTCGTTCAGGAGAGCGAACATTCCTCCTGCGGTGGTTGCGGAGTCGGTGGTGGTGAGGTTGCCGTTGTTGACGCAGTCGATGATTGCGCAGTTGACTGCAATGACGCAGACGAGGCCGGCCTCGCGTCCGTTGGCGAAGTTGTTGACCTGGTTTGCGTTGTTGACGCAATTCTTGAAGATGGTTCCGGAGTTGCCGACACCGGCAAGACCTGCGCAACGGCCGCAGTCGATTGCGAGGGAACCGTTTACGGTGCAGTTCTCGATGTTGACCCTGGAGTCGTCCTTGGGAGTGGTGGCGAAGCCGCAGATGCCGCCGAAGTGTACGCAGGTTGCGCCGTTCTTGGTGTTCGCGCCGCTGTTGCCCGTGACCGCAAGGTCTACCTCGCAGTCCTTGATGACGGTGTCGTAAGATACGCCTTCTTCAGCGATTGCAAATGCAAATCCTGCGATACCGCCGGTGGCGAAACGCTTGCTTTCGGTCTTGGTGCCCTTTACGTTGAGTTTGCCCTTTACCTTGACATTCTCGATGGTGCTGCTGTAAACGGTGCCGGCGAGTACGCCTGCGTCTGCGGTGGCTTCAGCCTCGAGGGTGACGTCGGCTTCGAGCGTGAGGTCCTTTACGGTAGCTTTCTGGAGGCATCCGAAGAATCCCCAGGTGTTTCCGTCGGCAATGACACCGCTGCTGGCCTTGAAGTTTTTGATGGTGTGTCCGCCACCGTTGAAAACGCCGGTGAAGGGTGAACCCTTGGGATCGCTTGCGTTGTTGCCGTTGCCGGTGCTCTCGACAGCTCCGATAGGAGTCCACTCGCCGAAGGAAGAGAGGTCCAGGTCGGCGAGGAGCTCGACTTCACCGTTTGCATTGAGCCAGCGCGAAATTGCGTTGCCCTCGTTGACGGCGTTTACGAAGTCTGTGAACTCGGCTAGATCGGTGATGCCGCCTATGCTTGCGTTAGGGTCGATGACGGCGGTGTGTCCGAGCTGGCTGATGGGGACGTCGAGGGTCTGGCCGGAGCCGCTGAACTTGAGGACGCCGCTGCGGGGTGCGGTGTCGGTCGCCTCGTTCTTGTAGTTGGAGGCAATCTTGAGGGTGATGATGGTGCCGTTTTCATTGCCGGCCCCGGAGTTGGGGCTTGCGGTCACCCAGTCGGGAGTGAGGACGAGCCAGCTTTTGGCGTTGGTCTTGAGAATGATGGTCTCATCGCTGGGGTTGTTGGCCGCGATGTCGCTGATGGCGGTCCTGTCTGCAGTCATCGTGTAAACGACTTCTGGTTCTTTTTCCTTACAGGATGCAATCAGTGCAGCTCCGAGGAGGAGTGCAAAAGAGGTGCGGATAAATGTTTTCATAAAAAATAATTTTGGGTTGATTAGTGTTTTTCTCGTAAAATCATATATGTCAGGCAACTGCGCTCACCGCCCGAGTCGCAAGGACGGCTTACGATGCTTCCGCGGGAGGTCGCCGGATTCCAGATCCACATGGAGGAGGAGCCGCCGCCGTCCATCCTGGTTGCGTTCCAGCCGCCGAGCTTCCGGGCGATGCGGAACATCTCATATCCCTTGACGCCCATGGAATACCACAGCTGACGTCCGTCTATTTCAACCAGCCATACCTTTTTGCCGTCCTCGCTTACGATGGGATAAGTCATGGGATCGTAATTGGTTATGGTCTGATTGGTCGCCGGTATCGTGGAAGTGGCGTCATTGCCGCCGTCCATTATCATGAACATTGTGGAAGCAAGGGCCGTTATCGGGGCCGTGTCATGCCCTTCGACGCTGATGTCGCACTTGAATTCAATGGCGTCGCCCGGCTTCAATGCCGCAAATCTGGAAGCATTGCTTCCGCTCACGGCTATGCCGACCCTGTCCTTCCTGGTAATGTACGGAAGGTCGGAAAGGTAGCTGTTGCGGCCGTCCAGGACGCTGACCACCTTTGCCGGTGCATACCCGGCGTTGACTTTCATCGGCTCCGAGGTGTATTCGCAGATTACATATACGACATCGCGGGCCAGATCGTTGACGAGCTCGGGATGCGCTTTGTGCGGCGTGCGTACATATCTGGACGTGAACAGGTTGACGGGCGAGACCGAAGGGGAGGAGTGCCGGAGCGTAGTGTCGTTTACCGTGTTGAAAGCATACTCGGCGCCTCCTGAGCGTATCTTCCCGGAGAAGGCTTTCTTGCCGCAGGCGGCTGTACCGTCCGCATAGACGGCAAACGCCCAGGAATGATTGACAAGGTTCTTCACGACGGAAGGATTGTTGATGTACACAGGTTCTCCGTCCTGTACGTGGAAGCCCCTGGAAATGCCGTTGTTGGAATCGAAGAAACAGCAGTTGGTGCCGGCGAGCACCTGCTGGCCTTCGCCGCGCTTGCGGGAGCAGAGCTGCGAAAGCGTCTCGCGGATGTTGAATCCGTTGTTGATGTTGCCGTTTCCGTTTGGATTGGGGAACAGGTCGTCGGCGACGGCTGTGGCGAGTTCTATGCCGGGAACCGAGAGATCGATTTCGAGTACGAACATGTGCCGGGGGACCTGCGAGAAGGAGTAATGGTAATAGGTCGCTCCTTCGTGCAGCCTGATGCTTTCGACAGTCTCCCAGTCGTAATAGGAATCCGCCGTCCAGTCGATGTAGTTATCCTCGATTACGTATCCGCTGGACGCGTTCATCATTGAGTTCAGAATGGCGTCCGACGGCGCTGCAGCCGGGTTGGAGACGTATTTGTCATAGTCTCCGACATGGCCGTTTCCTGTATTTCCGGTGAAGTTTTCCTTGACTTTGTTGAAGGAACAGCCCCAGCCGGGGCCGAGGGAACCGGATATCTTGCCGAGAACTGCCCCTTTGTTGGTGCATCTTGAGATGACTCCGTCGTTGTGCCCGACCAGGCCGCCTTCCTTGCATGGAATGCTGACCAGCAGGTTGCCGTTGTTTACGCAGGCTTTGCCCTGCAACTCGGAACCGACCGCCGATGCGGCATCGGTATATCCGGCGATGCCGCCGATGCTGATGTTCTTGCCGGGACCGCCGTTCTCCTTCATTATGAGGGTGGTGTTGTTCGTGACCTTCTCGATTCTTGTCGATATGGCGGTTCCGACGATGCCGCCGATCTGCGCTGCTGCGGCGGAAGTGCCTTTGAATTCTACCGTGCTGCCCTCGCTGCCGAAGTTGAGCCTTTCGATGGTAATGCCCTTGGCGTAACCGATGAGTCCGGCATAAGGATACCTGGACAGGTCGACGCTCCAGCCGACGTTCTTTATGGTGTGCCCGCCGCCGTCGAAATTGTATGACAGTGGGCTTGACGGGGAACCGGCGGGTATCCATTCCCTGATGGATGACGCGTCGATGTCATTCATCAGCTTCACTGCGCCGTCCACGAGGTAGAGGGCTATAGGGCCTTCGCCGTTTACAGCTTTCGCAAAGGCGACAAGGTCTTCGGCAGTGTAGATGCCGCGGCGGCTTGTGTCGCCGGTCCCGGCAGCCTGCCTGACGGAAACCTTTGCGGATTCGCCGTCAAGGTTGGAGACGGTGACGTCGGCGCTGCGCTCGCTTGTAGTCTTGTTCTCCTCGGCGGATATGGTGATCTGCTGGGGAGATGCCGAAGCCTGGCCGCTGGCCGTCAATATCTTCAGCCACGGCTGGCTCGAACGGACGTACCAGTCGGAAGACGATGACAGGGTGATGGTTTTCTGCTCTCCGAGCGCAGCCACGCTCACGGAGAGGGGAGACACCACAAGGGGAGATTTCTCCTCCTGCGGCTGCTTCTCCGTGCAGGCCGTGGCAAGCGCTGCGGACAGCAGGGTAAGGACTATGTTTCTCAGTCTTGTCATCTGCTAGTCATCGAAGGACACGCCGTCGTCCCAACCGGGATTCTGGGTAAGGGCTCCGTGGGTAATGGAGCGCTGGTCGGCAGGGATGGGCCAGAGGTAGTCGCGGCTCTCGTTCCACACATAGTCCTCGGCGGCATAGTAGGTAAGGAAGCCCTTGTCGCCTTCTGACAGGGTGAAATTGCCTCCTATCTCTATCTGGTTGGTCGCAGGGGCCGTAGTTGCAGGCTTGCTGCCCTTGTACAGCAGGAGGTCCATGGTTCCGTCTCCGTCAAGGTCATACTCTCCGAGGGCGGGGACATAGATGCCCTGAACTCCCTTGGTGGCCTTGGGAGTGAGCCATTTGCCCTCGCCCCAGCGGAGAAGGTCCCACTGGCGGAAGCCTTCGCAGAAGAGCTCCACTGTGCGCTCGCGGCGGATTTCGAGTATCGCCGCCTTCTGGGAACCCTTTGCATTCGGATAGTATTCGGACATCAGTGCATCCTCGGCGGTGGGGACGGTGCCCATTGCAGGCATGCCGACGCGGGCGCGGAGCACGTCGATGGTCTTTGCTACATCGTCATCGGTGAGCTCTCCGAGTTCAGCCTTGGCCTCTGCATAGTTCAGGAGCACTTCGGCGTAGCGGATGAGGGGATAGTCGGTGGTGGAGGTGGTAGCCGTCTCATGGTTGGAGTCGGAAATGAACTTTATGATGCGGTATCCGTTGAAGGTGCGCTCGAAGGAAAGCTGTTCATGGGCGCTCTCTCCAAGAGCGACATAGGACGGTCCGTGGAGCGTCTGTGCCATGCGGGGGTCCCTGTTCGCAAATGCATCTGCATAGGAGAGGGTCTGCCAGCCGGAACGGTTCTGGATGGGACTGCCGTCACTCTGGAGGTAGTGGTTCACGAAGCGTGCCGTGGCGCTGCGGTGCTGGTTCTTGAAATCGAACTGGATGCCGTGGCGCACAAGCACGTCCACGCTGTAGCGGCGGGAGAGGATGGTCTCGTCGGTCTCTGCATCTTCGAGGATGAAGTATTCGCGGTATGATGCGTTGGCTGCCTTGGAAGCCAGTTTGTAAGTGTTGCCGGTGTAGAGCTTGCGCGTGCCCAGGAGCTTGCCTGCCGCATCCGCCGCCTGACGGAGGAACCACTCGGAAGAGATGGTGGCCTCGTCGTAGGTCTCTGTGTCGTTGGGGACATATTCGGTTCCAGCATGATACTTGCGGAAGGTCCCTTCGAACAGAGCTATGCGGCTCTTGAGGGCAAGCGCTGCGTCTTTCGAAACGTGATACACCGGATACTCCGACCACTTGGCCGGCAGGAGCTCGTATGCCTTGTCGAGATCTTCCAGGGCCTTCATCATGACGTAGCCTCTGTTGTCGCGGGGCCTCTTGAGGTCGAGCGAATCGGCGGAACCGATGACGTGGTCGTACCAGGGGATGTCGCCGTACATGCGAACCTTGTTGTAGTAGAACCATGCGCGGAAGAAGTAGCATACGCCGTCATACATTCCCTTTACTGATTCGTCGGGGCATTTGTTGTTCTCCAGCATGTAGTTGATGTTTCGCAGGGGCTTCCATGTGTTCTCGCTCCATGATTTGGACGAAGGCGTACGGGTGCCCTTCTGGATTGCCGACAGCGATGCTGACGAGCCGTTGTCGTCGGCGCTGAGTTCGGCGAGGTCTTCTGCGCCGGGAAGGATATCGTTATAGAGCTTGTTTGCCCAGAGGTCAAGTTCGGCCTTCGTGGTGAAGAATGAACTTGGCGAAAGCGATGTCTCCGGTGCCTTTGTAAGGAAATCTTCGCAAGCAGAGAAAGATGCTGCCGCGGCAAGTATGGCAAGAGGTATAAATATCTTTTTCATAATCGTCAGAATGTAATGTCAACACCGAATGAGAATGTCTTGGAATAAGGATATACGATATCCTCGGCGACACCGGTGGTGGCGACTTCGGGATCGATGTACTTGGTTGCCTTTTTGAGAGGAGACCAGTAGAAGAGGTTCTCGCCGGAGAAGTAGATCCGGGCTTTCTCGATGACCTTGTTCTTGGGAAGAGGAAGGGTATAGCCTACGGTGAGGTTCTTCAGACGCAGGTAGGCCGCGCTCTGCAGCCAGTAGTCGGAAGCGAAGATGTTGCTGCCGGTGCAGATACGGCCGCGCTGCCTGGGGTAGATTGCCTTGCTGTTGTCGGCACCGGGTTCGGCAGACCAGCACTTGTCCAGGAAGTCCTTTGGAATGAAGGTGGGACGATGGTAGGAATAAGGGCCCCAGTAGTATATACAGTTGGCTGCAGGCATCCAGTCCATCTTGCCGACGCCCTGGAAGAATACGCTCAAATCGAGTCCGGCCCAGCTCAGATCTCCCTTGAATGCGTAGTTGTAGCGGGGAAGGCTGTTTCCGATGACAAGGCGGTCGCCATGGTCGTCAAGGGTATTCGCTCCTGCGTTGATGGCGGGGTTGTCATCGAGATTGACGTATTTGATGTCGCCGGCCATCAGGTGGTTCCAGGGTGCCGCCTGGCCCTTGATGCCCTTGTTTACCGTTCCGAAGGAATCGTATGTGGCTTCCCATTCAGCGGCTTCCTCGTCGGTGGCGAAGAGACCGTCGGTCTTGTAGCCCCAGATTTCTCCGAGTTCCTTGCCTACATAGTAGTCGCTGAGGAGATTGTCGGGGTTGTTGAACCTGGTGATGAAAGTGCGGAAGTCGCCCAGGGTGGCGGTAAGTCCGTAGTACATGGGCTTTCCTGCGACCTTCACGTTGTCTTTCCAGCTGATTGCGATTTCGTAACCGCGCGTGGTAAGGTCGGCTGCGTTCTCCCTCGGGGCTTCTTCGCCGTAGACGTAAGGCAGGGTCATGGCTTCGGTAAGCATGTTCTTGGTGTCGCGGATGAAGAAGTCGGCAGTGAGGGAGAGTCGGTTCTGAAGGAAGCCGAGATCGACGCCGATATTTTTGGAAATTACGGTCTCCCAGGTGAGGTTGCTGGAAACGGGGGAACTTGCATAAGCCTGTCCTGCTTTAGTGGCTCCGTCGAAGGTATAACCGCTGAGAGTACCGGTGTTGATGGTATCCCAGTAATAGTAGTTGTCGACCTGCTGGTTGCCGAGGGTACCGTAGGATGCACGGATCTTGAAATTGTTGACTACAGGTTTAATGTTGGTCCAGAAAGGCTCTTCGGAGACTCTCCATCCTGCGGAAGCGGAAGGGAAGAATCCCCAGCGATGGCCCTTCGGGAAGCGTGAGGAACCGTCGTAGCGGCCGGAAAGCTCGAGCAGGTAGCGGCCGTCGTAATCGTAATTGATACGTCCGAAGAAACCGAGCGTGCGGTATGCGGACACGCTTCCGGAGGCCTTCTCGATTTCGCCGTTGGCCATGTTGATGTATGCGAGGTTCTCGCTCATGGAGCCTTTCTGCTGGATCGTCAGGCTGCGTCCGTAATAATCGTCAAAGTTGGCGCCGAGGGTCGCGGACACGTTGTGCGCCCGGCCGAAGGTATTGTGGAAATTGAACCAGGCGTTGGCGACGTTGCCGTCCTGATAGTAGTTGTACTCGCGATAGAAATCGTAGACGGAACCGTTGGAGAAATATCCGCCCGAAAGGCCGTTGCCCTGATAAAGCCTCTTGTTCGCGTTGTCGTAGCAGTTGGGTGTGGGGTTGCTGCGGTATGCGGACTGGCGGTCGCGGCGGCGATATGTGTAATCGGCGCTGAAGTCAAGCCATTTCGCGATGTGGGCGGTCAGACGGCTGGTCCAGGTCCAGTAGTTGTTGACGTTGGAGTTGCTGTTGGAATCTGAAAGGAAGACACCCACACGGCCGCTCATGAGGGGTGACGTTGCGCCGGTCATGTAGCCCGGTACCATGTTGATGGTGCCGTCGGGGTTGTAAGGCACATAGGTCGGACTCACGTTCTGGGTGATGTTCCAGGTGATGCCCTGGCTGACGAGTCCTGTGGAGCCGTCCATTTCCCAGAACCCGCCCCAGTCGTAATCGGTGCGCTGCAGGCTCACGTTGGTGGAGAAATCGAGCCAGGAGGTAATCTTGGCGTCGACCTTGCCGCGCAGTGACAGGCTGTTGAATGTGTCGGAGGCATATCCGTTGAATACACCCTCACGATAGAGATAACGTCCGGATACGTAATACTTTACCTTGTCGTTGCCGCCGCGCACCGTAAGGTTGTGCTCGGTCTCGGGACGGGTCTTCTTGAACAGGAAGTCGTACCAGTCGAAGTTGGCCAGATAAACGTAAGTATTGGTGCCCGTGGCATCGGGGATGACCCAGGGGCGGGAAGGATCTTCGGTGACGTCTCCATGGCGCTCCTTGAGCATCTCGATCTGCTCGTCGGAGTAGGTGAATGCGCCTTCGCCGGCAAGGGTCTGGTAGAAGCTGTTGCAGAGGGTCACATAGTCGTAACCGTCGGTGATGAAGTCGGTGCTGGTGGTGTTCTGCGAAAGGCTGTAACGGCCGTTGTAGGTAATCCTGGCGTCTCCGCTCTGACCGCTCTTGGTGGTGATGAGGATGACGCCGGCAGAAGCCTTTGCGCCGTAGATGGCGCAAGCGGAGGCGTCCTTGAGGATTGACACGCTTTCGATGTCGTTGGGGTTCACCTGGGTGAGGGAGCCTTCGATGCCGTCGACGAGCACAAGGGGAGAACCGCTGTTGAGCGATACCTTGCCGCGGATGTTCACGCTGTAGTTGGTACCGTCGAGGGATCCGGAAGTCTGAGTGAGCACGAGGGAAGGGTCGGCGCCCTGGAGAGCCATGGCGGTGTTGGTCACGGGACGGGCGTTGAGTTCCTTGCCGTCAATGACGCCGACGGCTCCGGTGAGGTTGACCTTCTTCTGGGTGCCGTAACCTACGACCACAAGTTCATCCAGCATGGTGTTTTCGGTATCGAGCGTGATGACGAAGGGGCTGGGCTCGGCACCCGTGAGGGTGACGACCTTGTCGTCGAATCCGATGAATGAAATTGTTACGTCGGCAGGGAAGCTGATGCCGCTCAGGGTGAAGTTTCCTTCATTGTCAGTGAGGGCGTATTTGCCGCTCTTGTCGACGAGGGAGGCGCCCACGAGAGGCTCTCCGAACTTGTCGACCACGGTTCCGGAAACGGAAGCCGGGGTTTGTGCCAGCAGCTCCGCGCTAAGGGAGAGCGGCAGGAGCAGCGTCAGCAGGATTAAGATTTTTTTCATCATTAGCTTTTATTTGGTTATTGGTTATTCGCTGTAGAACTTGATATTCGCGGTGGTCATTGTGCTGTTGGAACTGTTTGCCTGGCCCGCGTACTGGAAGTAGTTGTCGGCGGTGAGGGTGACATACTCGGTGCCGGAAGCGCTGTATTTGCCGACGCGTCCGCTGATGTAGCAGTCGGAGAATTTTGCGTTGTTCTTGGCGCACTGTCCGTAGAGCACACCGTTGTAGGTCTGGTTGCCGGAAAGGTTGAAGTTGCTTGAAACCACGTCGGCGCCAATGCTCTTGCAGCTCTTCATCTGTACGCTGTCGTGGTTTATGAGGCATACGATTCCGGCGGCACTGGTGCTCTGGCTGATGATGTTGCCTTTGTTCACGCATCCGTCAAACTGGCAGCCCACGGCGGCGATGCAGGTTATGCCGCCGATGCGGTAACCGCCTGACTGCATAAAGTGAAGGTCTCCATTGTTCGTGCAGTTCTTAAGAATGGTATATTGCTGCAATCCGGCAACGATGGTGGACGTGCGTCCGGCGGTGCTGTATATGTCGGCGTCGTTTACGCAGTTGGTGAAGGTCGTGGTTATGGCACTGCCCACTGTTGTCGAAAGGCCTGCGATGCCTCCCAGATGGACGCCGTTTCCGCCGTTTCCTGTGTTGGCTCCGCGGGAGAACGGGCTCTCCTGGGTGCCGAGCGCTCCGGCATTATACAGTCCTGTGAGGGTCGCGTTCTTGGTTGAAGGGTGTACCCAGCCGACGAGACCGCCCACTGCAACCCTGCCGGCAGCTACGTTGTCGGCCAGCGACGAAGTTCCGCCGCCGGTTATGGGAGCATAGCTCTTGACGTTCTCGATAGTGGCCCCCCTTACGAGCCCTGCAAGCGTTCCAAAGCATCCTGCCACTCCGGTGGAGATGTTCATGGAGCATGTGGAATCGAAGGTGATGTTCTTCACGGTTGCTCCGTCGCCAATTCCTCCGAAGAATCCGCAGACAGAGTTGGCCTGTGTAGGGGCGAAGGACATCCTGAGCCCCTTGACGGTGTGGTTCTGGCCATCGAAGCTTCCGTTGAAGATGTTCCCGGAGACGGTGATCGACGTTCCGGTCCAGGTGGACAGTGTGCATTGTCCGATGGGGGTCCAGTCTGTTATGGATGAGCAGTCGATGTCGGCGGTAAGGGTGACTTCTGCACTGATGGCTTCAGCATTGCCGCTGTTTACGCTTGCTGCGAATGCAAGCAGTTCTTCTGCATTGGAGATGCTGATTTTCTTGGTCTCGACGGGTGTGTCATCGCCGCCGATGCCTGTCATGTCGGTCACCGTGTAAGGATTGGCGATTGCGTAGCGTGCGGCCTGGAGAGCCACAGGGGCGTTGGCGTCGGTTACGTGAGTTCCGTCTGCGCTGTAACGGTAGGAGTTGGTGTCGAGTTTGAGATTGCCGTTGAAGGGACCGATTATGGTTTCAAATACGGTGCAGGAAGCGCCGTAACGGGCAATTCCGAGGTCCATATGGTAGCCGTCGCGTGTGAGGCCCATGTCGTTGTTCAGCTTGGACGTGCGAAGGTTCTGAAGCATGGCTCCGGTGGAGATTACTCCGTCGAATCCGCAGGTCTCGACCGCAGTCTTTGCCTGTGCTGAGATGACAGTCCACATACCGGCCTGGTCGGTAAAGGGCTTGGAAACATTTTCTGCCTTGGACAGGTCGTGATATGCCTGGGAAAGGATATAGTAGAGCTTGGGATTGCCGCCGATGGAGGTCTGGGCCTCTTTGATTTTGGCGACTATGCCCTGCACGGCGGCCTTCTCATTGTTGGTCCAGCCCCATGCAAGCAGCCTGCCGGTGTGCTCCTGGACGGTTACTATGTCGTACTTCTGGCTTGCTGCAATCTGGCTGAGGGTATAGCCGCTGAGATCGGTCCAGCTGGTTTCACCCGGATTGCAGAGATAGCAGTGGTAGTCGCTGACAGTGCTCCAGCCGTTGTTGTATTCGGGTATGGTGCGCCCGCCGTAGTACATATGGACCATCTGGACCTTGTTCAGGCCGGCGGCGGCGAGTATGCCGGGCAGGTGCTCCACTGCATCTTTGGTAAAGCTGTTGCCGATGAAGAACATGCGGAAGTCGGCGTCGACGTCGAGGTTCGCGACCGGTTTCTCACCTGTGATGATGTCGTAAGTGATGTTGGTGTAGGTTCCGGCGTTTGCCGTGTTGGGACCGAGGTAGTTGATCTTGGTTGCCTCGCTGTAGAGGTCGTATTCGGGCGTACCGTTGTTGTATTTGCCGACCTTTCCGGACGCGTGGCAGTTGCTCCAGGTGCAGTCCTGGTTGATGTATCCGAAGAAGACGCCGCGATACTGGCTGTCTGAGAGGACTTCTCCGTAGTTTTCGCACATGGAGTAAGTTGCACCAGGGGCGTTGGGAAGGGAAATCAGGCCGCCTACGCGGGCCTCAGTGGTTGAAATCAGGTTGCCGTAGTTCTTGCAGCGGGTCATCGTGGAGCCGTTGGCGGTGATGCAGGTGATGTTGCCCAGACGGCCGGCGCCTTTGCTTGCCATCGTGTTCAGCTGGTCACCGTGATTCTCGCATCCGGTGATGTCGGTGCAGGAGTTGGCCGCCGCCACGATGCCGGAGGTGCGGCCTGCCTGGGAAGTCATGTCGCCGTAGTTGTTGCTATCGGCAATCTTTATGCGCTTGGTGTTGCCTGAAGGGGCATTTGCGAATCCGACTATACCTGCGATATGGATGCCTGTGGCGCCTGCATTCATATTCTTTGTGTTGACGCAGGTGATTGCGCCCCTGTTGTGGACGCTGTCGACGGTTACTCCCTGGTCCTTGGCATAGACGCCGCCGATGAGTGCCATATGCAGCAGGCCGGTGGCTCCGCCGTTGTAGGTCATGGTGGCGTAACTGGTGATGTCGCGTACCTGACCGTCATAAACGACGCCCGCTATCATGCCGGCGCTCAGGGATACGCTGGTGCTGACGGTCAGCGAGCAGTTGTCTTCGATTACAAAGTTCTGCACGAGGGCTCCGGGGCCTACGTAGCCGAAGAGGCCGAAGTGTTTGCCTGCGGTGGTCTCGTTGCAGACGAGGTGAAGGTTCTTGATATGATGGGCGTTGCCGTCGAATTTGCCGAGGAATGGATGGCCTTCAGTGACCTGGGGATTATAGGATGCCCAAGGGGCTATGGCGTTTCCTACAGGGGTCCAGTCAGTGACGCCGGTGAAATCTATGTCTGCAAGGAGGTTGACTACGCCTTCGGAATTTTCCCAGGGTTCGGTTGATTCGCCTGCGTTGACTGCGGCTGCGAAGGCTGCGAAGTCGGCTGCGGACATGATGCCCTTGGCGCCGCCGAAGTCGAGTGCGGGAAGGCTGCGGAGCGTTCCGGCTGCGAGCGTACGGGCGCTGAGGGCCCTGCGCATCGTGCTGCCGTCTTCGGTCTCGAAATCAATCTGGAGGCCTTGTGTATATTCTCCGGCGGGGAGGGGAACGTAGATGGTGACGGGGTCGGTGCCGAGCGTTGCGCCGCTCTCTACGGTGACCTTGTTGCTTCCGCCTTCTGCGGGGGTGAGCTCAAGGGTGCTGTAGTCGAGCGTGAAGTCGCCGCTGAGTGTTTCGCCTCCGATGGCTGTTACGCTGACCAGCTTGAGGACCTGGGCGCCTCCTGTGACCTGGAGCTTGAGCAGGGAGGTGAGGGGAGCGAATCCGAGTCCGGTGCCTGATTCAGCGTATGCCGCGAGGGGAGTGGGGGCGTTTGTGCCGTCCCATGTGGCGGGGAGCGTTACGGTCGTGGCGTCTTTGTAAAGCGCCGCGGGATATACTGCCTTGAACGGTGCCGTGAGTTCGTCCGTGAAGCTGAAGTCGGCCTTTTCCGCTGCTTCCGTCAATGGCTCGGACGTGCTGCCGTTGACGCCGATTGCGTCGTCCTTGCTCCAGCTGACCTTGACTCCGTCTATTGCCGTTTTTGTCAAGGGATGGAGGTCTGCCGTAAGGACGGTCTTGATTTCCTTTGCCGGGGTGATTACCTGTTCGGGCGTTTCTTTCTTGCATCCTGCGAGGATGGCGGCCGCGGCTAACATTGCCGCAAGTGCTGTTGTCTTTCTCATTGCGGTCTGATGTTAGTTCCAGGTGTCGGGGATTTCTTCGTAATCCTGGATTCTGCCTGATGCGGCTTCCAGGAATGCGAGGCAGGGAAGATTAGTTTCTTCACATACCTCTGGGCGCTGATACGTTTGTTTCATTTCATTTCGGTTATTGTGCACCACAAATTTAGTCACCCCCTCGCGCACTCGCGTAATAATAGGTGTGACCATTTATCCGAAACGGAGTGACAATTTGTCGAAAAACACCAAGCGGGCTGAGTAAAGGACGGTTTGCTGTCATTCCGAGCGAAGCGTAGCCGAAAATCTCCTCGCCTTCCCCGCGCCTCCGGCCGGAGTGCCTTCGGAAGGCAGTTCGTAAGGGCCAATGCCTTCCGAAGGCACTCTACCCTCCGGTGCTTTTGCGTAGCACTTGAAGGTGAGGAATGATAACAAAGCAGCCGCTCATTTCTGGGCGGCTGCAGGGGGATAATATAGCTATACGATTATTCGCTGTAGTAAGCCGTTCCGAGAGCCATAAGGGCATCGGGAATGGGATGGAAATCCGCGGCGCTCAAATCGGACCAGGTAATGACCTCGCCCTCTACAGGAGTGTAGGCAGAATACAATGAGCCGCTGGACTTGTCGACATTCAGTACATCTTTAAGATGGTACTCACCGGAGGCTAAAGTCACCTCGAAACCGGAGAAGGCCTTTGCTACGGCGGAAGTCCAATCCATGGAGACATTGTTAGCGGAAGTGAAAGCCCACTGGCCTTCATTATTATTGGAGCCGCTGTTGGTTCCCCAATACTGCCATCCGGTGGTTGCAGTCGCACATCCTCCGAAATAGTAGGCGCAAAGGTTTCCCGATGCGACGACACCCACAATCTGGCCAATTTTGCCGGAGCCGGACCTGCCGTGAATGTCGCCGATTTTGATATCCTTTGCATAGAGAGGTGAATAGACGTTCTGAATTGTTCCACCGGTCTGACGTCCTACAAGTCCGCCGACATTGACAACTGCTTTAGTCTTATCGGTACAAGATGCAGAACATTTTACGGTAATATCACCAGTTGCGCTGTTGAAGAGCAGTCCGCCGAGAATACCTACGAGGCCGCCGGCACCGTAATCAGCAGTATTTGAAGAAATTGTGACATTGGAATTGGAGAAGCAGTTGGCAACGGTTCCGGCTACATTATATCCTACAATTCCACCCACACGGTTTGTCCCGGTAATCGTTTTGCTCTTGGAGGAATAGCATCTTCTTATGGTTGAGCTTGCCCTCAGAGCACCTGCTATGCCGCCTGTGTTTGCACCTCCGGTGACTGTGTTTTTATTTACGCACATGTCGATGGTGCCGGTCATATCTCCTACGATACCTGCCGCAAAAGCCTTGCTGGCCTTGATAACACCTTCATTTACGCAAGAAACTATTTCACTTGTACCAAGTGCCCTTCCCACGATGCCGGCACCGTAGGCATTGCTTGAGTTCGTGTTTGTTATCGCAGCTTTATTTGTGCAAGCGGAGATTTTGCTGGTTCCTGCCATCTGCCCTGCAATACCTGCGGTAAACTGGCCGCTCGACGTAACCGTACCGGCAACGGTCAGGTCTTTAACAGTGGCATCCTGAAGGTATCCGAATACGCCGGTATTGTCAGCGGTTGTGGAGATTGTGACGTTGAGCGTCTTGCCGTTGCCGTCGTAAACGCCGGTGAAAGGAGCGTCGCTGGTGCCTATGGGAGTAACGGAACCGGCGCTGATATCCTCAGTCTGCTGATAATTGGCAGCAAGGAAATCGGCAGCCGCGATGCTCTCATAGCCAGCTGTCGTGTACTTCTGAATGTTCTTTACGTCGCGGGCATTGGCGATGAGGTAAGGGCTTTCGCTGGAGCCCTCGCCGCCGCTGAAGAGGCCGGCGTAGAAGGACATGGTGGCAATGGTGTTCCGGGCGCGGGCGGCAGTGCTGGGGTTGGTTACGGAGAAGGTGTCGGTGCCGCCGTTGTGATTTTCGGCCAGATTGGCCGTTAAAGTGAGGCCTCCTGTAAGGTCAATCCCGGCAGGAATCAGGAACAGGACGTCGGCCGATGTTGCCGGTGTCCCAAGTGAAACCTCTTCGGTCTCCGAGGCGGATCCAGCAGAGAAAATCATCTCCAAGGCAGAAGCGTCAACGCTATACTTTGACCCGCCGGCAATGACTTTCGAACCAAAATCAAGCGACACGGAATTGATGTCAACATCTGCCGTAACCTTCACTCGAAGCACAGAAATCAGGTTGCAAAGTGTTACGCTATAGGAACCTGCGCTACCGGTGATGATGCCGGCCATCGGGTTGATGGCACCGAAATCATCGCTTGCCTCGATGGCTGCGGGCATTGTAAACAGAACATCAGACCCGGAAACCACATATTCGCTTGCCGGGTAGAACACGCTCACAGTGCCGCTG
Organism: Bacteroidales bacterium UBA4284; assembly: GCA_002395925.1. The sequence continues at coordinate 9,064 of DGVM01000114.1, read as the reverse complement.
AGGGAAACTGCGGTTTCGCCTTCCTTGAGCACGAACTCGGTTCCGTCGTACTTGTAAATTGCATTATTGTCCTCGTCGACGAAAACAAGGACCTCATCATCCGTCTCGATTGTGGTTGTCCCTTCGCCGAGGTCTACAGAAACCTTCGTCGCTGCATCTGCGGAGGCTCCCTCGATGACAGCTCCGAAGCTGGTAAGCAGATTGCCGTCAGTTGACTGGGTTATATCAGTGTTGTCTCCAATGATGTCATTCTTTTCGCAAGAGAAAAGCAGTGCGGCCAAAAATGCGAGGCCGATTATTTTAGTCGTCTTTTTCATAGCCCTAGATCCAGTCATCAGATTCTTCTGCCGAATTAACATTAAACGCCTCCGTGTTAGTGGAGAAACCGGAGTTCATCAGCACACCATCCATCTTGACGTGGATGATGCGGCAGAGTGGTGAGATGTAGTTCATCGTTTGCATGATAATATTTTTAGTTTCGTGTTGTTTCAAAAGCGTTTGGCTGTCAAAAATAGTCATTTGATTGTGCGCGTATGAATGCAGGGCGTGACCATTTGTCTGCTGCCTGTGTATCAATTTGTCGTAGAGCGGGCCTGACATGAACCTATATGACCTGCTGCTTGCGTTTCCAGTTGAGGATGGGGAGGAGGCAGGAGATTATCGCGGCTCCGAGCCAGAACCAGCTGACGTAGGTAAAATCGTGTACTCCGTTTACGGTGTTGCTGTCGAGCAGCAGGCCGGTGACGATATTCTGCAGGCCCGCCGCGGCGTAAGATGCGATGCCGACGATTCCGAGTGCGGCGCCGCTGGCCTTGCGGGGTACGAGGTCGACTGCCATCAGTCCGCCAAGGAAGCTAATGAGTACGCCGATGGCTATTCCGAAGAGTACCATTGCGAGGATGTTGACCCACTTTGCCGGACCTCCGAAGAGGAAGAGGGCGAGGGCGATGCTCTCGAGCAGCCCGGCGACGAACGCCGGATACTTGCGGTCACCCTTGAACAGGACGTCCGACAGCCAGCCGGAAACCACGGTTCCGAGTATGCCGAATATGGGATTGACGCCGATGATGGCGGCGGCCCCTGCCAGGTCGTAGCCCTTGGCTTCCTGCAGGAAGATGGTTCCCCATTCGTTGATGGCGTAACGGCTCATGTACATGAATGCGCTCGAAAGGGCCAGAATCCAGACTCCGGGGTTCTTGATGACGGCCTTTTGCATGCGCTTGGTCTCTTCGCGCTGGGCTTTTTGCGCATCTTTGGCCGCAAGCGCTTCGCTTTCGTGGGTGGCGTCGTACTCTTCCTGCGTCTTCTCGCCCGAGAGGACTTCGATGGGCGGCAGACCCTTGCTGTCGGGATTGTCGTGGAACAGCAGCATCACGAGCACGAACCCAAGCAGGCCGGCAAGCGCCGCTCCGAAGAATCCCCATTTCCAGCCGAAGGCTGCTACGATGGAGCCTACGAAGATGAAGGAAAGGCCCTCGCCGATGTTGTGCGAGGCGCTGAAGATGCCGTAGAATGTGCCACGGGATTTGAGAGGGAACCAGCGTGAGAGGCTGACTATGCTGGCGGGAGCTCCCATCGACTGGGCGAATCCGTTGATTGCCCAGAAAAAGCAGAAGGCGATGAACAGTGCGCCGTTGGCTATTGTGCCGTTGAGTGCGCTCACGCCCAGGACTCCCATTATGAAGTTCATGGCCACGGAAATGATGATGCCGGTAGCCATGAAACGCTTGATGTTGGCGTTGTCGGCCAGGAAACCGTTGACGAACTTGCCCACGGCATAGGTCCAGTAGAGGCATGCGCCGACGATACCAAGCTGGGTGGCGTTGAGCAGGCTTGCGTCGATGATGGGCTGCTTCATGACGCCCATCGACAGGCGGCAGACGTAATAAAGTGCGTATCCCAGGGTTGCAGCTACGAAGGTCTGCATCCTGGCGCTCTTGTATGTCTTGTCAGTTTTTTCCGGGGCGACCTTGGCGGCCGACGGGGGACTGATGCGGTAAAAATCCAGTATCTTCATCGTTCGTTATGGCTTAGAGGGTATGCCGGCCTATCTTGGTAAGCCAGCCGATGAGAAGTTCGGGGCGGTCGGTCTGGAACATGCTTACTCCGGCGTCGATATACTGCCTGTAAACCTTTCCGGGGTCCTCTTCCTGGAATGCGGCATCGTCGTCGTTGCCGTCACCTCCGCAGAGGCTGGCCCAGATGGTGTTGACCCAGACTTTGGAGCCTTGGGCGATAATCGCTTCGCAGGCGTCCTCAAATGCGGTATCGTCGTTGTTCTGCCAGCATACCTCGTAAGCGAGAGGGACGACGCCCTGCTCCAGGTAGGAATTGAAGAGCTTCTTGCCGCCGGGTTTCTGGATGTCCACGACGGGCATGTACATCATGTTGTGAGGGTAGGGTGCCTCGTGTTCGGCAACGACCTCGATGGGCTTCTTGCCCTTGATGAGGACCTGGTCGGTGACGCCAAGTTTCTCTGTAATCTTGAGGGCCGCGTCGTAGTAGTCATAGCCCTTGTCGATGTTTACGCAGATGCGGTCCTTTGTGCACATCAGCGCTTCTTCCAGAGTGGGCATGCGCAGGGTGTCGATGGCTACACCGTGGGCCCTCTTGAGGCTGAGCCGCTTTATCTCGTCCAGAGTGAGGTTGGAGATGCGGGCACTCTTGCCGGGAGAGTCCTTAAAGACTTTCGAGAAGTTGGTGGTGCGCAGCACGTCGCCGTCATGGCAGAGGACCAGTACGGAATCGGCGGTCATGTGTACGTCGATCTCCACGATGTCGGCACCCATGCGGATGACGCTCTCGATTGCGGGAATGGAATTTTCGGGGTAGTTGCGCCAGTCGCCGCGATGCACTGCAACGACGACATACTTGCTGTCCGGGTTATGAATTTGGGCGGCGATGGCCTCGGCCCTGTTGAACGTTTGTTTTGACGCCTGATTTGTGGTGCAGGAGGCGGCGCCTGCGAGGATGGCTAATAGCAGAAGTGCTCTTTTCATGGTTTAGTAATATTACGGATGCTAATTTAGACAATCCTGAGCGTTCATTTGGTTCGTGCTACGGCGCAATTTGTCGGCCCGTGTGTGATAATTTGTCTGACATAGCGCCTCCGGTTCTGTGGCCGACGGTCCATCTCTTGGACCTTCATCGCCAATTCCCGCCTTTTTCTGTGGCCGACGGTCCATCTCTTGGACCTCCGGTTACAGAAAAATGCAAAGAGCTCCTCGGCAAAGAATAACCGTACCGTAACGGCAACAAATATCCCGTCATAAGACACGGAAGACCGCGCTTGTGACGGGACAGATGCCGTTAAATAACGCTTACGGAATCACAGGCTTCCGAACACGTTGCCTTCGAAGGTGACGTTAGCCTTCCTTGCGTCGGGCTCCATGCAGATGTACTGCTCGAAGTTGTCTGCTGTAATGGTTACCACGGAGTAATCGCTGTCGGGATGCTTGAACATATCGGAAAGAATGGCTCCGTAGTTCGCGCAGCCTTCGATTACGGTGAACTTCTTGCCGTCGTTCGTCTGTCCGACGATTCCTGCGGCCAGTCCCTTGGTGCTGTTGGCGACAGCGTAAACAACGTCTCCGTAATTGGTGCAGTTCGTGATTTTGGTGTTGTTGCCCATTGCGGATACGATTCCTGCGGGACGGCAGTCGGAAGCTACCTCATCGTTGCCGGTGATTTTTCCCCGGTTGATGCAGCCGTCGATTTCGACCAGTGAGTTCATGGTGCCCACGACGCCTGTCGGAAATCTTGAAAGAAGGACAAAGAAGAGTGCGCGTCAATTTGTCTTTGACGGCGTAACAAATCGTCTTTATATGAACCAATATGACCCCGTTATCACGTGCGATCGGGCTGATTATGAAGATAAGCGCCGCCCTTATCGCACACATAAGTGCTGTTGAGCCTGTGCTGTTGACGTTCAGTCGGAGGTCTCGAAATTCTCTTTGTACTCCGTAGGAGTCAGGGCGTATTGCTGCTTGAAGCTGCGGCTGAAAGATTCGCGGGTGGTGAATCCGGAGGCTGAAGCTACGTCAGTCACACTCATGGCGCGCTCCCTCTTCATGAGGCTGCAAGCGTATTCCAAACGGCATGTATTGATGAATTGGGGCAGGGAAGTTCCGTACGCGGAGAACGCCTTGCCTATCCTTTCTTTACTCAGGGAGTAGTCGTCCATGAGGGTCTGACGGCCGAAGTTTGGATTGAGAAACAGCTTGTCGCGGGTAATTGCCTTGCTCAGGAAAAGGTACAGCTCTTCCGGATTCATCTCCTGAATGTCGGGCCAACCCGTCGAGGGCTCGTCGCGCTCTTGTTCTGCAGATTCTTTCTCCTTGTAAGCCATTGTCTCAGAGAGCAGTTTCGACAGTGACTCGTTCTTTTTGAGCATGGTCTCCTGCGCCGATATTATGTGTGCGATAAGAGCGAGAAGGAGAATCATTATGACAAAAACTCCGAATGCGAAGCGGTTGTGGCTGTCGAAGATGGTGTCTTTGAGAGAGCTGTAGCGCTTGAGATACTCAAGACTCTCCGCCTGGTCTCCCAGAGACTCGGCCGCCTGACTTTGAAGGAGCAGGGCGTCGGCATAGCGGAGCCGCAGAGTATCCCTTCCCCAGTCGCGGTAGAGTTTGTCCAACTCGTTTTGCATCAGGACGTAATCGCCGACGGCGAAAGCTTCCCGGGCAATCTCGGTATCCAGATTCTGGCTGCCTCCGCCGTTTGCGGAAGCAACCATCGGGATGGCTATGATGGCGGGAAGGACCCAACCGGGAAGTTTGAAACCTTTTAGCACTTTTATCTGGCCGAAATTATCCTGGACCGGTTTTGACGCCGGACCTAAATGCAAAATTATAAAAAATGTTTAAAAATGGCTACCAATACCGGTAGAAAAGTGCAATGCTTTCCATCCCACGCCACAACTGGCTGAGCAGATAGCTCTCGTTGGGGGAGTGGATTGTGTCCCTTTCGAGCCCGAAACCCATCAGCAGGGGATCAATCCCCAGAATCTTCTGGACTTCTGCGAGCACCGCTATGCTGCCGCCTCCGCGTGCGGGTACCGGCTCGGTGCCGTACACCTCTGTCATAGCCCGGCTGGCGGCTTTGTATGCGGGACTGCTTATGGGGATGAGGAAGCCGTCGCCGCCTTCGCACGGTGTGACCTTCACCCGTACGCTCTTGGGCGCGAGAGTCTTGAACCAACGCGCGAACAGTTTTGTTATTTCCGAGCTTAACTGATTAGGAACCAGGCGCATGGAAATTTTGGCATGAGCCTCGGAAGGCAAGACTGTCTTGGCGCCCTCTCCGGTGTATCCTCCCCAGATGCCGCACACGTCGAGGCAGGGCCTGATGCCGGTGCGTTCCAGCGGAGTGTAACCCTTTTCGCCGCGCAGCTCGCGTACGCCGAGGAAATCCTTGTATTCCTTCATGTCGAACGGAGCCCTGGAGAGCATGCGGCGGTCGGAGCGGGAAAGCTCGACCACCTTGTCGTAGAATCCGGGCACTGCGACACGTCCGTCGGCGTCGAACAGCTGCGAAATCATCTCGCACAATACCTGGATGGGGTTTGCGACGGTGCCTCCGTAGTGGCCCGAATGCAGGTCTTTGGACGGCCCTGTAACCTTGACCTCCAGATAGCTCAAGCCTCTCATGCCGCAGTTTATGGATGGAACCTTTTCGCTTATCATGGTGGTGTCGCTCACCAGGCAGATATCGGCTGCAAGCAGCTTTTTGTGGGAACGTATCCATGCGGGAAGCGACGGGCTGCCTATTTCTTCTTCTCCTTCGAAAAGGAATTTGACGTTGTGCCTGAGCTGCCCGCTGCGTACCAGGTACTCGAAGGCCTTGATGTGCATGAACAGCTGCCCCTTGTCGTCGTTGGCGCCGCGTGCCCAGATGGCCTCCGCCCCGGTGGCGTCGGGAGCTATTACGGGTTCGAAGGGATCGGTGCGCCATTTATCGAGCGGCTCAGGCGGCTGCACGTCGTAATGTCCGTACACCAGCACTGTCTTCTGTGAAGGGTCGATTATTCTTTGCCCGAAGACCACCGGATTGCCGGCCGTTTCGTATATGTGTGCGCTGTCGGCACCGGCCTCCAGAAGAAGCTCGCACAGGCGCTGTGCACAGGCGTACATCTGGGGTTTATTCTCGGATTTTGCGCTGATTGAGGGAATTCTCAGAAGGGAGAAAAGCTCGTCGAAGAAGCGCTCTTTGTTTTCGCTGATGTATTGTTTCATGCTTGCGAATATACGCAATAATCCTTAAATTTGTGCATAAAAAACTAAGTTATGGCACTCATAAAATCCATTTCCGGCATCCGGGGAACCATCGGCGGATGCGTCGGGGAAAATCTGACCCCGGTCGATATTGTCAACTTTACGTACGCCTATTGCAAGTGTCTGCGCGATCGCAAGGCTCCGTTCGGCTCCCGATACAAGGTCGTGGTCGGCCGCGACGCCCGCCTGAGCGGCGCCATGGTGGAGCAGCTGGTCGTCGGCACTCTGGTCGCATGCGGCGTTGACGTAGTGCGCTGCGGACTTGCCAGCACCCCCACAACGGAACTCGCTGTAACGTTTTCTCATGCCGACGGAGGCATTATCCTCACCGCCAGCCATAACCCCCGTCAGTGGAACGCCCTCAAGCTTCTGAACGAGAGGGGAGAGTTCCTTACCGCCGAACAGGGGCAGGCAATCCTCGACTGCGCCGAGAAGGGCGACTTCGACTTTGCTCCGGTGGACGAACTCGGTAAGGTGACGGACCACGATTTTACCGATGAGCATATAGACGCCGTGCTTGCGCTGCCTTCGGTTGACGTTTCCGCCATCAAGGCCGCCGGCTTCCGGGTTGTGCTCGATGCCATCAATTCCGTGGGCGGCATCATTATGCCCCGCCTGCTGGAGCGTCTTGGGGTGGAGTGCATCACGCTCAACGGCGAGCCCACCGGCGACTTCGCCCACAATCCCGAGCCGCTTCCCGCAAATCTGGTGGATCTCCGGCAGACCGTGGTACGGGAACGGGCCGACCTTGGCATAAGCGTAGATCCCGACGTCGACCGTCTTGCCTTTATATGCGAGACCGGCGACCCGTTCGTAGAAGAATATACCCTGGTGGCGGTGGCGGATTATCTGCTTGACGATGCGGTACAGCGCGGGGTGACCCCTCTTGCCACCGTATCCAATCTCAGCAGCAGCAGGGCCCTGCGCGACGTGACCGAGGCGCACGGCGGTACCTACTATGCTTCTGCCGTTGGCGAGGTCAACGTAACCACGCTCATGCATAAGGTGGGTGCGCTCATAGGCGGCGAGGGCAACGGCGGCGTCATCTATCCCGCCAGCCATTGCGGACGCGACGCCATGGTAGGCGTGGCCCTTTTCCTCAGCAAACTTGCCCGCTGCGGCATGAAGGTCAGCGAGTACAAGGCGACCCTGCCTCAGTACGCCATCGCGAAGAACCGTATCGACCTGTCGGATCCCGCACTCATCGACCGCATACTCGGAGCTCTTAAAGAGCACTACAAGTCAGAGAAAATCAATACTATAGACGGTGTCAAGATAGACTTCGAGGCTTCTCGCAAGTGGGTGCACCTGCGCAGGTCCAATACCGAACCCATCATCCGCATATATTCAGAAGCTCCCACCATGGAGGAGGCTCAGGCTCTTGCCGACGAGGTCATAGCCCTCGCCCACGGGATTATCGGGGAGGGGCGCTGATGTTCAGCTTCCGTACTACGCCCATAGGGGACCAGCTTGACAAGGCGCTTCTGGACGGCCGGGTGGCATGCTTCTGCACACCTGGCTGCTGGAACGCCGCATCGCAGGAGTATCTGACGGAAATCTTCCGCCGCAGGGGCAATCTGGCACGGGTGTTCGAACCCTCCGGAGCCGAATTCTCTCCCGGAGCCGGCCGCATCGATTTCGACGCCTCCGACCTGGAGGGCCTGGATGCTGTGGTGGTCGAGATTCAGGATGTTGGGGTACGCTATTTTGGCTACACCCGCGACGTCATGCGTCTTCTGAGCTTCCGTGCACGCATGGAAGAGGGCCCGGCGATATACATCATAGACCATATCAATCCGGCGGGCCGCATCGTGGAAGGAACCATTCCTGTGACCGACGGCGACCCATGGACACCGCGGGTGGCTCACCGTCACGGACTTACTCTCGGCGAACTCTGCAACCTGCATTGCAGCGAGATAGGGGCTCATTTCCCGCTCCATGTAATATCGGCGCTGACTTCCGTGGCCGGGCGGGACCTGCTGCCGTGGGCAATTCCTCCTTCTCCCGATGTGACCGGCCTTTTCAGCTGCGACATGCTTGGCGGCGGGGGACTGTGGTGCAAGACCAGCGTGTGTGCCGGCATCGGAACCCCGAGGCCATACGAATATATAGGTGCGCCGTACATAGGGGAGTGGGGCATCCCGCCAAGCCCTCCGGGCGTTCTCATGAGGCCCTGCAGCTTCGAACCGGCGTATGGAACGTACGCAGGGCAGGTTTGCCATGGCTGGCAGATTATCCTTCTTCCCGGCGCCCAGTACAATTCTTTCCTGCATGCCGTTCAGCTGATGCGCTGGATAGCCGACCGCAGCTCGCAATTCGAGATAAGCGCTGCACTCCTCGACCGCATCTGCGACCCCGTAGTCAGCGAGTACCTGCGAGGGAACATAACCTTCGACATAGTACAGGAACACGTAAAAGGCGAGGAACAGAAATGGATACGCAAGGCCAAACGCTTCCTGCTTTACGACGACGCTCCTTATCGGATTAAGTAGCTTCGCTGCCATGAACGAGAAGGATCAAATGCAATATGTCCACGAAATGATGTGGGAGATAGACCGCAGGAGCCAGTTGCGGACAGCCCGCAACATGGGTCGCGAAGAAGGGAAAACCGAACTCGCCAAGAAGCTAAAGGAACTGGGCGTGCCTGTGGAGACAATCTGCACGGCAACCGGCTTCGATGAGAGCACGGTCTTGTCGTTGTAGCAAAAAAACAGCCACTGAAGAGTCATTCTCCAGTGGCTGTTTTTTATTGGGACTTCGTTACCGGAAGTTCTGGAAACTTTGCCAGT
>DGVM01000025.1 GCA_002395925.1 Bacteroidales bacterium UBA4284 | reverse complement strand
CGTGCCAACGAGGTCGTGGAAATCTTCACCGAATACCCCGAGCTCATCGACCCCCATACCGGCCGCAAGCTCATGGAGCGCACGGTTATCATCTGCAATACCTCCAACATGCCGGTAGCGGCACGTGAGGCATCGGTCTATACCGCCATGACCATCTGCGAATACTACAGGGCCATGGGTTACCGCTGCCTGCTGCTTGCTGACTCCACATCCCGCTGGGCGCAGGCCCTTCGCGAGATGTCCAACCGCATGGAGGAACTCCCCGGACAGGACGCCTTCCCTGTCGATCTGTCCGCCATCATTTCCAACTTCTACGCTCGCGCCGGCCAGGTCGTGCTTGGCAACGGACAGACCGGATCGGTTACCTTCATAGGCACCGTCTCCCCTGCCGGCGGCAACCTCAAGGAGCCTGTGACCGAGAGCACCAAGAAAGCCGCTCGCTGCTTCTACGCCCTCGAGCAGAACCGAGCCGACCAGAAGCGCTACCCTGCTGTCAACCCTGTTGAGTCCTATTCCAAATATCTGGAATATCCAGAGATACAGGAGTCACTTGAAGCAATGATTCAGAAAGGCTGGATAGAGCTGGTGCTTAAGGCGAAGAACTATGTGCGCCGAGGCAAAGAGATGGCCGAGCAGATCAACATCCTGGGCGACGACGGCGTCCCCATGAGCTACCACGAGGCTTTCTGGAAGAGCGAACTGATAGACTTCGCCTTTCTCCAGCAGGATGCCTTCGACGCGGTGGACTCCGTATGCCCCATTGAGCGTCAGCGCTTTATGCTGAACCTCATACTGGATATATGCGACCGCAGCTTCAATTTCGACGATTACGAGAAATGCAGCGCATTCTTCAAGCAGCTCATCAATGTAATGCGCCAGATGAATTACTCAGAATTCGAGTCCGAAGCATTCAAGAATTACCGCGAATCCATCAACAAACTCATCAGCGACTATGGCAACTAAAGCATATCAACGTACATATACAAAGCTGCAGTCCATCACAAAGGCGACCGTTTCGCTCGATGCCAAGGGCGTGGCCAACGACGAACTCGCATCCGTCGGCGGCAGGCTCGCCCAGGTCGTCAAGACCAGCGGCGACCGCGTCACCCTGCAGGTGTTCTCCGGCACGGAGGGCGTACCTACCGATGCGGAGGTATCTTTCTTCGGAGCCCCTCCTACCCTGAAGGTCAGCGAGCAGCTGTCGGGCCGTTTCTTCAATGCATACGGCAAGCCCATCGACGGCGGCCCCGAGGTGGAAGGCATTGAGCGCGAGGCCGGCGGACCTTCCGTCAACCCCTACAAGCGCCGCCAGCCCAGCGAGTTGATTCCCACCGGCATCGCCGGCATCGATCTCAACAACACCCTTGTGTCGGGCCAGAAGATTCCGTTCTTCGCAGACCCCGACCAGCCCTACAACCAGGTAATGGCCGACGTCGCCCTGCGAGCCGATGTGGACAAGATCATCCTGGGAGGCATGGGACTGACCAACGACGACTATCTTTTCTTCCGTCACGCTTTCGAGAGCGCCGGAGCCCTCGACCGAATCGTATCCTTCGTCAACACCACCGAGGAACCGCCCGTGGAGCGCCTGCTCATACCCGACATGGCACTTACCGCCGCCGAGTACTTTGCGGTTGACAAGAATGAGAAAGTGCTTGTGCTGCTGACAGATATGACCCTGTACGCCGACGCCCTGTCGATCGTAAGCAACCGTATGGACCAGATTCCTTCCAAGGACTCCATGCCAGGTTCGCTCTACTCCGACCTGGCAAAGATATACGAAAAGGCTGTGCAGCTTCCCGACGGCGGTTCCATAACCATCATCGCGGTCACCACGCTCAACGACGGCGATATCACTCATGCAATCCCCGACAACACTGGATACATTACCGAAGGACAGATCTTCCTGCGTGCCGATTCCGATTCCGGCAAGGTCATCGTTGATCCTTTCCGCAGTCTGAGCCGACTCAAGCAGCTCGTCCAGGGCAAGAAAACCCGCGAGGACCACAGTCAGGTGATGAATGCCGGCGTGCGCCTTTACGCCGATGCCCAGAACGCCAAGACCAAGCTCCAAAACGGTTTCGACCTCTCCGACTACGATCTCCGCTGCCTGGATTACGCAAAAGACTATGCCACCCGCCTGCTGAGCATCGACGTCAACATCAGCATCGAAGAGATGCTCGATACCGCATGGTCGCTCTTCGCCAAGTACTTCTCTCCCGCCGAAACGGGTATCAAACAGTCACTTATAGACAAATATTGGATAGCCTGATGGCAGTCAAGTTTCAATACAACAAAACTTCACTGACAGCACTGGGCAAGCAGCTCAAGGTCCGCCAGAACGCACTCCCTACCCTCAAGAACAAGGAGTCCGCCCTGCGCGTGAGCGTCATTGCCGCCAAGAACCAGGCACAGGCGCAGGCTGCCGAGCTCGAAAGCAAACTGCAGGAGTACGACTATCTGGCCGCCCTGTGGAATGAATTCGAACCCGGCCTCATCAGTATCCGCGACGTCCGGCTCAAGACCGTCAAGATTGCCGGCGTAAATGCGCCGCAGCTCGACGGAATCGACTTCGAGCTCAAGGCCTTCAACGCCTTCGCCAAGCCGGCCTGGTATGCCGACGGCGTGCGTATATTGCAGGAACTGAGCACCTTGGGCATAGAGTCCGAAATCAGTGAAGAAAGGAGGCGTATCCTGGAATTCAACCGCAAAAAGACCACTCAGAAGGTCAACCTTTACGAGAAGGTCCAGATTCCCGGTTACCAAGAAGCGATACGCAAAATCAAACGTTACATGGAAGACGAAGAAAACCTTTCCAAGGCTTCGTCCAAAATAGTAAAGAACCGCCACGCAGCGGCAGAAGCGGAGGAGGAGCAGTTATGATAGATAAAATGACACGCTACGACTTTATCCTGCTCAGCGCAGACCGGGATTCATTCCTCGAGTCCCTGGGGGCGCTCGGCGTGATGGATATTACAAGGTCGTCCAAGCCGGTGGATGAAAAATCCTCCGGAATGCTCTCCCGCATAGATGCCATAGGCTCGGAAATTACACGCATCGAAAGGGGCACCGATTCCACGCTCAAAGAGCTGGAGACGGAACGCACCGCATTGGAGAACGAACTCGAGGCCGTAAAGGTCTGGGGCGAATTCGACCGCAGCAAAATCCAGCAGCTCGGACTCCAGATGCGTTTCTGGTGCATTCCGGAGAAGAAATTCGAGCCGAGTCTGCAGGAGCAGGCCGCCATTTGCGAAGTGGCGCGCAGCAAGGGAAAGGTATGGTTCGTCACACTCGGCGACGCACCTCTGCCGTTCACTCCCCTTCCTTCCCCGGAACGCAGCGTGGCCGAAGTACAGAGCGCACTGGATGCCAAAACCGCAGAGGTGCAGGAATACAAGGAGCATCTGTCGGAACTCCGGCAGACTCTTCCTTCTCTTAGGGATGAGATGTCTTCCGCCCGCAGGCAGCTCAGCATGTACCTCGCTTCGGTTTCCGGAGAATCCGCTGCCGACGGAGGCCTTACGGTCTTCGAAGGCTTCGCCCCGACAGAAGAATCGGAGCGTCTCGCAAGCGCTTTCGACCAGCTGCCGTGCGTATGGACCGCATCTGAAGCAACCGTAGAGGATAATCCACCTATAAAGCTGAAGAACAATAAGTTCGTACGCAATTTCGAAGTCCTTACAGACATGTACGGAAGGCCCGATTATAACGAATTCGACCCGACTCCGTACTTATCGATCTTCTTCCTGCTCTTCTTTGCGATGTGCATGGGCGACGCAGGATACGGCCTGCTGCTGATCATCGGCGGTATTTTGCTCCGCAAGGTGGAGAGCATGAAAAACCTCGCCCCCCTTGTGACGATACTGGGTGTCGGAACCCTTCTCTGCGGCATCCTTATGCACACCTTCTTCGGAGTAGATATTTCCGCGCTGCCGTGGATTCCTTCCTGGCTCAAGGCAGTGATGATTACAGGAACGATAGGCGGATTCGAGGCTCAGATGGTCATTTCACTGATTATCGGCGTAGTCCACCTCTGCCTCGCCATGGTCGTCAAGACCGTGTATGCAACCCGCAACAAGGGTTTCCTCGGCTCCCTGGGAGTCTGGGGCTGGACCCTCCTGATAGTCGGAGGCGTAATAATAGCTGCCCTGGCTATGTTCAAACTCCTGCCGGCAGCTGCGATAAAGTGGATTGTTATTGCGCTCGGAGTGATTTCGGCACTTGGTATTTTCCTCTTCAACGACATTCACCGCAATCCTCTCAAAAACATCGGATCCGGCCTGTGGGAAACTTACAACACCGTCACCGGCTTGCTTGGTGACGTACTGAGCTACCTGCGTCTGTACGCCCTCGGCCTCGCCGGCGGCATGCTCGGCAAAGCCTTCAACGACATCGCCGTCATGACTCTCGGCGACGGATCTTTCGGCTTCGGCTGGCTGGCTTTCGTTGTAATCTTAATAATCGGACATGCTCTAAACTTCGCAATGTGCTGTCTCGGAGCCTTTGTCCACCCCCTGCGTCTCAATTTCCTGGAGTTCTTCAAGAATTCTGGCTATGACGGCAAGGGCCGCACGTATCAACCTTTAAATTAAAATCTAAAACAAAATAGTTATGAACGAAATTCTTGGTTATCTCGGTCTCGGACTGATGCTCGGTCTCGCCGGAATCGGCAGTGCATACGGCACTACTATCGCAGGCAACGCTGCAGAAGGCGCTCTTAAGAAAGCACCCGAAAAATCCAGCAGCTATCTTATCCTTTCCGCCCTTCCCGCTACTCAGGGAATCTATGGATTCGTAGGATTCTTCATGTGGCTGCTCGTTTATAAATTCGATTTCGCCGCCAACGGTCCTCTCCTCTTCGGTGTCGGCCTAAGCGTCGGCCTCGTCTGCCTGTTCTCCGCTATCCGTCAGGGCCAGGTTTGCGCCAACGGTATCATAGGAATCAGCCAGGGACATGACGTACAGACCAATACGCTCATCTACGCAGCCCTTCCCGAATTCTATGCGATTCTTGGACTCGTAGGCGCACTGATGCTTACGCTTGCTATCTGATTTTTTTAACAGAATAGTCGAATGGAGCGGTCTGTATGGCCGCTTCATTCGTTTTTATACCCGAGGCACTGCGCAATTCTTCCGGAAGTGCCACATTGAGATTGAGAGGAGCGTCGGAAAAGTTGCAGACGACAAGCCATGCTTCCCGAGAATCGAAACGCACGAAGCAGAAATGCCTGTCGGCATCGAAGCCGGGGCCTTGGCAATAGCACAGATCCCATACTCCCCCCTCTCGGAAAACCGGACGGCAGGCGAGCTGCGCCATTTCGCGGTAGCGCGACAGCACGTGACGCTGCATGCGGTCGAGTCCTTTACCGCTGTGGATATACTCCTGCAGAGAAACCATGCTCCGCGGATGGCACCAGTCGAATATGGATGTACGCCCTTCGTGACCTTCTGCGGCATCTTCGCCGACTTCCTGGCCGGCATAATACATGAATGAGGCCTGATTGAAAAGCAAACTGAAAGCCATGGCTGCCCAGCTGCGCTCCGGAGAAGATGCAAACCACTTGCTGGCGAGCCTCTGTTCGTCATGATTCTCAAGGAAGTTCAGCATCCTGCCCTGACGCTCGCCCAGCCACTGCCAGTTCCAGCTCAGCTCGCGTGCACTCCGCTGACCGGCAAGTATGCCCCTCAATATGTCGTAAGAGCCCGATTTATCGTACAGAAGATCAAAGCCGGCAAGATCCAGACAAATACTATAGTTCTCCTTTTGATAAGCCTCTGCAACAAACAGTAAATCAGGATATTCTTTTTTAACGTTCGCAATCACTGCGCCCAGTTTTGCTGCAGGCACGAGCTCTACCATGTCGCAGCGGAAACCATCCACGCCGAGACCTGCCCAGAAACGCAGTATTTTCTCCATTTCCTGCATGGTTTGGGGCGAAGACCAATCCACCTTGACGGTATCTGTCCAGTCGCCGTCGTGCCAGCCGTACAGGCCCAGTTTTCCCTTGTAGTCGCAGGCGACATGATTGGGAATGAAATCCACAAGGCATTTGAACCCTGCGTCATGGCAGCGTCCTACCAGCTGCCGGAACTCCTCCATACGGGCTTCGGGCTTGCTTGCGAGATAGGGATTGACGTCGTACCAGTCGCTTATGGCGTATGGAGAGCCGGGATTGCCTTTGACAAAATCTTTCTGCGTTGCATGCCGCGGAATGCCGGTGAACCATATATAATCTACACCAAGGCCACGAAGATAATCGAATGCGGGGTCTTGCCAGGAGTCAAAACGTCCATCTCCCCACAAGCGGGTAAGGACCTGGTAAATAATGAGTTTCTTATTCATCAGAAAGGATAGCCCACGCCGAAGTGCAAGGCGCTTCCGCCACTTTGCAGCCACTGGTCGGGCATGCGCAGGCGGGACCCCTCGGGCTGGCAGGGCTCATAAAGTTTTATGCCCAAGTCGAGACGGAGCAGAATGAAAGACAGATTAAGCCTGATGCCGAGGCCCCAGTCGGCGGCAATCGTAGAAGGCCAGTCGGGATAGCGGTCATCGAAGCTCCATACGTTTCCGGCTTCTGCAAAAAGGGCCCCTTCAATCTTCCAGAACAGATGCTGCCTCAGTTCGGCACCGACCTCCAGCTTCCAGTCGCCGGACTGGCTGGGTATCGTAAAGAAATCCATCAGTTCGTCGTCTCCGGGTCCCAGCGAACGGGCCTGCCAGCCTCGCATGCTGCTGGCGCCGCCGGCAAAGAAACTCTTTTCGAAAGGCATCGCCGAAGAGTTTCCGTATGCACGTCCCGCTCCGCCGTCGAAATGGAGGGCGAGTCTGGTGGAAGGGCCGAAGACGAAGCTGTGGCCGAATTGAAGGGCCAGCCTGGTATAACGCGAATACGAGAGTCCGAAGATAACAGGTGCTCCGTATTCATCGACCGGCAGCAGCTTGTTGAATATGGAAATGATGTTGCCGGAGCTGTCGAGTCCCAGCCTCACGTAGGAAAAGCGCCCCTGCGGAACGATTTCGTTCGAGGAGCTCCAGTAAATCTGGCCGCTCAAGCCGGCGTCGATATGATCGGAAAAGCTGTCCCACAGGTAGATGTTGCGGAGCAGGGACAAGGCAAACTTGTCGGTCATATTGCCGACCTTGATTACCGTGGCGTGCAGCGGATAAACCTGATACTGGAAATTTCGGCTGCGGCCCGAATAACCATACGAAAGGGTACCTATCCAGCGAAGGAATTCCGGACGGTTCTGGTAGTTGAGCGACGCCTGAATCTCCGTACGGGGGATGTTGGCACCGCGGAACGCGCTGTACGGCAGCCCCAGGAAACGGGGGAAGCTGAGCGAGGCGTTCACACCGAATTCGTTAGCCCTGGTATCGGTTCCTGGCTGCCACTGGAAGTTCCCGGAGAAGCCCAGGCTGAGCCATTCCCCGCCATGGAAGATATTCTTGTTGTAGAAATTGACCTTGGGTGACACTCCCAGCAGCCCGGAGGAATTGGTGGAAGCCTCGAGGTTGAGTTTGAATCCCTGCAGCTTGCTCTCCCCCATGGTGATGCGGCAGTCCACAGTCGCCGTATCCACTGGCACCAGTTCCACTCCAACGTTGTTGAAGACGCGAAGCGAGGCGAGGCGGTTGTAGCTGCGGTTGATGAGGGCTTCGCTGTACAGGTCGCCCGGATGAATCACATTGACGCCACGAAGCACGCTCTCCCGGAACGGAACGTCGGCGGAATGTTCTATGCTCACCTTGCCTATGTGGTATTTGCGAAGGGGCGTCGCGGCGATACTGGGTTCGTTTCGGCTGTACTCCTGTATGCGGTAAGTGAGGATGTTCTTATCGCCGAGGGTGTCGGCCTCGAAAACGTAATTGTGCTTGGTGAGGTCGTAATAGCCCCTGTTCCTGAAGAAGGTGGCACCGCGGACGCTCTCTGCCTCGAGAGCCTTTTCGCTGAGATAATCGCCGGGATGTATCAGGGTGCGGCGCAGGTCTTTGCGGAATTCCTCCTCGAATTCTCCTCCGGGCACACGGTACACTATGCTGTCTATCCGGCTGCGCTTCCCCGGGACGACGTCATAGCTGACGTTCACCAGGCGGCGTACGGTATCTACTTTTGATGTAACCTTGGAATTGTAATATCCCAGATAGTCAAGGTGTTTTGCGATGTTGTCGCAGGAACTCGGAACCTGCATGCCGTTGAACACTACCGGCGCCGTGCCTATCGTGCGGAGGGCGTTGTTGATCCAGTTGTCCTTTGCAGGGTCAGACCAGTTGTAGATGTTCAGGCCAGGGTTCCAGCCGAAAATGAAATAAGAGTTGGCTTTCTGGCGCACATACGACGAAAGGTCGGATGCGGATACGCCTGATTTTTTGTCTTGCACCTTCACCGTGTTGCGCGCAAGCCTGTACTCCCCCGGAGCAAGCACCCTGGTAGTGCTGCAGGCACAGAGCAATACGGCAGCAGCCGCAAGTATCAGGCGGGAGAAGCTTCTCATCTGCGGCGGAATTCTGAAAGCACCACGGCGGTAGCAGTGGCGACGTTGAGTGATTCGGGACCGCGTCCGCCAGCGGCGAATGACGGTATCGTGAGACGGGTGCTCACCTGCCCGGCTACCTCGCCGGAGATGCCGTTAGACTCATTTCCTACTATAATAAGTCCCTCGCTCGCAAGCTGTTGAGAATAGATATCGGAACCATTGAGGAAGGTGCCGTAAACAGGCATATCCTGCTGACGGAAACGCCGGCATATCTCCGGGAGGTCGCAATACACGCAGGCGACCCGGAAGATTGAACCCATAGAGGCCTGAACTACCTTGGGATTGAATATCTCCACGCAGTCCATGCTGGCGAATATGGTGCTTATGCCGAACCAGTCTGCAAGACGCAGGATCGTACCCATATTGCCCGGATCGCGTACGGAATCAAGCCCCAGGTAAAGGCTGCGGCCGAGTTCGAGCTTGCGGGGTGCAGGCTTGCGCACTACGGCGGCTACGGGCGGAGCCGTGCTCAGGGCCGAGATGCGGGACATGGTCTGCTCGTCTTCGCGTATGACCTGAAGGACCTCGAATCCGGAATCCAGAGCCTCCTGCACCATCTTTTCGCCTTCTACGAGGAATTCGCCCCATTCTTCGCGGAATTTCTTTTCGCGGAGGGAGCGCAGGCGCTTGATTTCGGCATTCGTGAGCATAGTTTAAAAATATATTGCAAATTTAACAAAAACTTGTTATGTTTGCCAAAACATCAATTATTCAGAAATGGGAAAGTTTGTTATCTCTCTCCGCAAGAATGGAGAATTCCAGTTCAACCTCAAGGCCACAAACGGCCAGGTAATCCTTACCAGCGAGGGCTACACCACCAAGACAGCTTGCCTTAACGGCGTAGAGTCAGTCAGAAAGAACGCCCCCATCGCGGAGCGCTTCGAGGTCAAGGTAGCCAAGAACGGCAAGCCTTTCTTC
>DGVM01000123.1 GCA_002395925.1 Bacteroidales bacterium UBA4284 | reverse complement strand
CACTGCCTGCGGGCGTATTTGTGGCTCCAGCCGTTGCCCTCGCGCGGGAAGTCGATCCACTCCGGATGGCCGAATTCGTTGCCCATGAAGTTCAAGTATCCCTCGCAGGCCAGGGTCAGGGTGATGAAGCGGATCATCTTGTGCAGGGCGATGGCGCGGTCGATCACCGGGGAATGGTAGATCTTGTCCATGCCCGTGTACATCTCGGCGTCCGCCATGCGGAAGATGATGGTCTTGTCGCCCACAAGTGCCTGGTCGTGACATTCGGCATAGCTGACAGTGTTCTCGTCGGCGCGCTTGTTGGTAAGCTCCCACCAGATTTCGCCGGGACTCCACTGCTCGTCGCTCTTTTCCTTTATCCATTTGATCCAATGGTCGGCGATGCCCATCGCCATGCGGAAGTCGAAGCCCACGCCTCCTGCCTCGAAGGGCGCGGCGAGGCCTGCCATTCCGGAAACGTCTTCTGCAATCGTGATGGCGTCGGGATTTATCTCGTGGATGAGCTGGTTGGCGAGCGCCAGGTAGCTGACGGCGTTTTCATCGACGCCGGGACCGAAGTACAGCCCGTAATTGCCGAAGTCGGTACCGAGCCCGTGGTCCCAGTAGAGCATGCTGGTGACTCCGTCGAAACGGAATCCGTCGATGTGGTATTCCTCCATCCAGTACTTGCAGTTGGAAAGCAGGAAGTACTTGACCTCATCTTTGCCGTAGTCGAAGCATCTCGTGCCCCAGGCCGGGTGGTATCCGGCGGAGCCTTTGTAGAAGTACAGGTCGTCGGAGCCGTCGATGCGCCCGAGCCCTTCGACTTCGTTGCCGACGGCGTGCGAGTGGACTATGTCCATGATGACCGCGATGCCGGCGGCATGTGCGGCATCGACCAGGCGCTTGAACTCATCGGGAGTGCCGAAACGGGAGCTGAGTGCAAAGAAGCTCGAGACCTGGTATCCGAAGGAGCCGTAGTAGGGATGCTCCTGCAGGGCCATAATCTGCAACACGTTGTAGCCCAGGCGCTTGACCCTTGGCAGGACTGTCTTGCGAAAGTCTTCGAAGGTGGCGACTCCCTCCTGCTCCCCGCTCATTCCTATATGACATTCATAGATGAGGGGATGACGGCGCGTGCCCGGATTGCGATGCTTCCACTGGAACGGTGCAGGCTCGTAAACCTGGGCGCTGAACACTTTCGTCTCGGGGTCCTGAATGACGCGGGTCGCATAGGCGGGGATACGCTCTCCGCCGCCACCGGGCCATTCGACCCAGAGTTTGTAGAGAGAGCCGGGGGTGAGGAACATGCCGGGCAGGCGGATCTCCCAATTGCCAGAGCCGACGGGCTGCAGGGCATATTCCGGAGTGCGCTTCCAGTTGTTGCAATCACCTATGAGGTATATGCGGGTTGCACCGGGAGCCCACTCACGGAGCACCCAGTCGTCGCCGTCGCGGTGAAGTCCGTAATATAAATGATTGTTGACGGCTTCGCTCAGAAGGCCGTCGCCTGCAAGTTTGCGGCGGTCGGCGAGAATTCGCTCATGGCGTGCGTCTATAGCCGGACGGAAGGGTTCCAGCCAGGGGTCTGTTTCGTATATCTTTTTCATTTTCCTAAAGAATCTGCTTTTTCTCTTGCCGTACGAAGATAATCGCGGCACTGCTGGACAAGTTCCTGGGAACGGGTTATCAGTTTGTCCATTTCTTCTATGGGGGTGGAGGGGTCTTCCACCATTGCGGCCGTCTTTTCCAGCTCGGCCATGGCTGCGTTATAGTCAAATTTTTCCATCTGCGTGAACTTTTATCGTACCGTCCATGAAACGGATAAGAAGGGTGTCTCCGGGTTGTACGGCCGAAGCCTCCCGGATCATGTTCCCTTCTGGGGTATATGCCAGGGCGAAGCCGCGGCTCAGCACGGCCCTGTGGTCTGCGGCAGCTATACGGGCCTGCAGCCCCGAGATGCGCTCGCTTTCCAACGCCGTCTTGAGCACTACGGCCCGGGAAATGCGGGCTGCAATGCGCTCGATGGCGGTTTCCCTGACCGCTGCCAGCTTGTGGAAACCCAGCCGTATGCGGCTCCGCAGTTCGCTGATGCGCTCGTCTTCTGCAGCCAGGGCTGCAATGCAGAGGTCTGCCAGTGCGGTAGGAGTCTTGACCGAGCCGCAGGCCACGGCGTCCGCCACATGCGTATCCCTGTCGTGCCCTATTGCGGTAAAAACCGGGATCGGACAGCGGGCGATCGCCGCGCAGAGGTCGAAATCGTCAAAGCAGGCAAGGTCAAGGGGACTGCCTCCGCCGCGAAGGATGAAAACCGCATCGGGAGGGGTGGGCTGCAGCCCGATAATGGCAAGGGAGTCTATTATCGACCGGGGGGCGCCCTCGCCCTGCATGGTTGCGGGGAAAAGGGTCACATCGAAGGCGAAACCATATTCGTTTTCCAACAGATGGCGGCGGAAATCGCCGTATCCGGCTGCGTCGGGTGCGGAAATGACGGCTATGTAATAAGGGACGGCAGGAAGGACCAGCTCTTTCTGAAGATCCATCAGCCCCTCCTCTACAAGGCGCTCCATGGTGCGGCGCCGAGCAAGTTCCATCTCGCCGAGAGTATGAGCGGCATCAATGTCTTCGATTACGAGTGTCAGGCCCCAGAGTTCGCTGTATTTGACCATGACCTCGAATACCAGGGTGATTCCCTTGTGGAGCCGCTCTCCGGAGGCTTCCGTGAATTTGGCGGATATGGGACCCCAGGAAGAACGCCAGATGACCGCCCGCGCCTTGGCTACCGGACCATGCGGACCGTTCTCGGAGAGCTCAAGGTAACAGTGGCCGTTGGACCTGAGCTGAATGGCTGCAATCTCCGCCCTTACTCGCACGGTTCCGGGCAGGGCGTCTTCCACGCCTTCGCGTATAAGAGTCTGCAATTCCAGCAGTTCAATATAATCCTGTTCCATTATCTCGTTCAACCCTCAAATATACGAAAATTTGTGTATCTTTGTAACTGATTTTACAGGGGATGAAGATTTCTGAGGCCATATTCGCCGGAAGCAGCACAAGGGTTGCGCAGAAACCCGCACGCCGCCTGCCCGAGTTCGCCTTCATAGGCAGGTCAAACGTCGGCAAGTCATCCCTTATCAACATGCTCACCGGCCGCAGCAAACTGGCCCTCACCTCTTCCACACCAGGCAAGACAAAGGTTGTCAATCACTTCCTTATCAACGACAGCTGGTATCTGGTGGACCTTCCCGGCTACGGTTACGCCAAGCTCCCCGACAAAATGCGCACGGAGCTTGCGGAGGTGATACGCGAATTCATCATGGAATCGCCCGACCTGGTGATGCTTTTCGTACTGATAGACAGCCGCCACGACATAGGGAGCATCGACCTCGACTTCATTTCCGAGCTCGCAGAGCACGGGATACCGTTCGCCATCATATTCACAAAGGCCGACAAACTCGGCCCGGTGGCGCTTCAGGCCCAGATCGACCGCGACAGCGCAATCCTTTCACATACCTGGGAGGAGCTTCCCCCCATGCTTGTCAGCAGTTCGCTCAAGCGCTCCGGCCGCGACGATATCCTTTCTTATATCGATTCAATCCTAAAATCACTCTGAGATATGATTCACACACACCGAATGGAGATTTTTGCCTGCCGCGATTCCAAGGACTTCGCATGCAAGGTTATCGACTCCGTAAACGAAAATCTGCGTCCCGAAGAACTGCCGATTCACCTTGGAGACCTTCAGGTCAGCCAATTCAGCGACGGGGAGTTCCAGCCCCTCTATGCAGAAAGCGTTCGCGGTGCCACCGTGTTTATCATCCAGTCCACTTTCCCGCCGGCAGACAACCTCATGGAGCTTCTCCTCTGCATCGACGCCGCCAAGCGCGCCTCCGCCGACAAGGTCATAGCAGTCATCCCTTATTTCGGATGGGCCCGTCAGGACAGAAAGGACAAGCCTCGTGTGTCTATCGGTGCCAAGCTGGTGGCCGATTTGTTGAGTGCCGTAGGCATTGACCGTGTAATTAC
>DGVM01000108.1:10257-12092 GCA_002395925.1 Bacteroidales bacterium UBA4284 | reverse complement strand
ACCAGGTGGGTTCACTCAACAAGATAAACAAGGCCCTCGGCAAGTTCGAACAGGAGAATGAGCGCCAGCCGTCAACCGAGGAACTCTCGGAAATGATTGATGTTCCCCGAGAAAAAATCGCAGACACCCTCCGCGTCTCCGGCCGCCACGTCAGCGTGGACGACCCGTTCGTGGAAGGCGAAGACAACTCCCTTCTCGACGTTCTCCCCAACGACGACTCCCCTATGGCCGACAAGGGCCTGACCAATGAGTCGCTCAGCACGGAAATCGAGCGCGCACTCCAGATCCTGACGCCCCGAGAGAGAGAAATCATCAAGAGTTTCTTCGGCATAGGCTGCCAGGAAATGACCCTGGAAGAGATTGGCGAAAGGCTCGACCTCACCCGCGAGCGCGTACGCCAGATAAAGGAAAAGGCAATACGCAAGCTCAAGAAACCTTCTGCAAGCAAATTGCTTAAATCTTATCTGGGATGACGGCAGAGCAGTTTCTTTCACTCAAGGCCGCACAGGCTGTCAAGGCCCTGTACGGAGCGGAGGCGGACCCTGCTTCCATGCAGGTTCAGATAACCCGCAAAGACTTCGAGGGAGACTATACCCTGGTCGTTTTTCCGCTGTTGAAGATTTCGCATCAGGCTCCTGCCGCAACCGCCGGGGCCATAGGCGGATGGCTTACCGCCAACTGCCCCGAGGTCAGCGCTTTCAATGCGGTCCAGGGCTTTCTCAACATAAGCCTCAGCAACGTCTATTGGCGCGAGACCCTGCAGGAAATCAACTCCGACGAGAGCTTCGGAAAGCTCCCTTCTACGGGCCGTCGCATCATGGTGGAATTCTCGTCGCCCAACACCAACAAGCCCCTCCACCTGGGCCATATCCGCAACAACCTCCTGGGTTCCAGCGTATCCGACCTTCTCAAGGCGGCCGGCAACGAGGTCATCAAATCCACCCTCGTAAACGACCGCGGCGTGCATATCTGCAAATCGATGTATGCCTGGGAGAAACTCTTCAACGGAGCCACGCCCCAGAGTACCGGCATCAAGGGCGACCATCTCGTAGGCGACTGCTACGTGGCCTATGCTAAAATGGAAAAGGAGCACCCCGAGGTCATAGACGACGTACACAAGATGCTGGTACAGTGGGAAGAAGGCGACCCGCACGTACGCGAGCTCTGGCAAAAGATGAACAGCTGGGTATTCGAAGGTTTCGACCAGACCTACAAGGCGCTCGGCATCTCCTTCGACCGCACGTATTACGAACACGACACCTATCTGCTCGGCAAGGAACTGGTGCAGAAAGGCCTGGACATGGGTGTCTTCGTCAAGGATCCCGACGGCAGCGTATGGTGCGACCTCACCGCCGACGGGCTCGACCGCAAGCTCCTGCTGCGCTCCGACGGCACGTCCGTTTACATGACCCAGGACCTGGGCACCGCAGAACGCCGTTTCGCGGAATACGAACTCGACTCCCACATCTACGTCGTAGGCAACGAACAGGACTACCACTTCAAGGTTCTCAAGCTGGTCCTCGCCAAACTGGGATTCGGCTGGGCAGACCAGATATACCACCTCAGCTACGGCATGGTGGAACTGCCTGAGGGCAAGATGAAAAGCCGCGAAGGCACCGTGGTAGATGCCGACGACCTCATCGAAAAGATGTACCAGGAAGCCAAGGCGACCAGCGAGGCTTCCGGCAAACTGGACGGCATACCCGAGGAAGAGAAGGAGCGCCTTTACAGGATGATAGGTCTTGGAGCGCTCAAGTACTTCATTCTCAAGGTGGATCCCAAGAAGACCATGCTCTTCGACCCCAAGGAATCCATCGACTTCAACGGCAACACCG
>DGVM01000108.1:0-10197 GCA_002395925.1 Bacteroidales bacterium UBA4284 | reverse complement strand
ACCGGCCCCTTCATCCAGTACACCCATGCACGCATCTGCAGCATACTCCGCAAGGCGTCCGAGGCCGGTCTGGAGCCTTCCGTACCGGACGAAAGCGCCCTCAGCGCCAAGGAAGTAAGGCTGGTCAAGCTCATCGCATCGTACCCCCAGAAGGTAGCAGAAGCCGCCGAGGCCCTGTCGCCTGCGGTACTTGCCAACTTCAGCTACGACCTGGCCAAGGAATTCAACCAGTACTACCACGATACCCCCGTACTCAAGGAAAGCGACTCCGCACTGCTCTCAATGCGCCTTTCGCTCCTGGGCACGACGGCCCGTGTGCTCCGAAGCGCCATGGGCATCCTGGGCATCGAACTCCCGGAGAGGATGTGACGACGCCCTCTTACATGTTTCCGACCTCCGTCAAGGAGGTCCAGGCTCTCGGATGGGACTACATCGACGTCATCCTTTTTACGGGCGACGCCTTCGTGGACCATCCGAGTTTTGGTACCGCCTGCATCGCCCGATGGCTGCAGCGGTACGGCTACCGGGTGGCAGTCGTACCGCAGCCCAACTGGCGTGATGACCTGAGAGACTTCCGCAAGCTGGGCGCGCCCCGCTTGTATTTCGGCCTCAACGCCGGAGCGATGGATTCGATGGTCAACCATTACACCGCAGCCAAGCGCCTGCGGCACGACGACGCTTATACCCCCGAGGGCAAAGCCGGAGCCCGGCCAGATCGCGCCGTTATAGTTTACACAAAGATTCTCAAGCAATTATGGCCAGACGTCCCCGTAGTGATAGGAGGCGTCGAGGCTTCGCTACGGCGTCTTACCCACTACGACTATTGGGACGACCGCCTCATGCCCTCGATTCTCGTAGATTCGGGAGCCGACTGGCTCTGCTACGGAATGGGCGAAAAACCTATGCTTGCCCTCACCCGCGCCATCGAAAAGGGCTGGAGCAGGCACCAGATGGAAAAACTCGAACAGATAGCCTTCTACAAACGCGGCCGATTCAGCGGTGCAGAGCAGAATATGCCATTTGTGCTACACTCCTACGAGGAGTGCTGCGAAAGCAAGAAGGCATTCGCCGAGAACTTCCACCACATAGAGGTTTACGCCAACATGCTCCATCCTCCTGTGCTCATAGAGCCTGTAGGAGACGGTTACGTACAGGTCAATCCAACCTGCGAACCTTCTACCACTCAGGAGATGGATTCCTACTGGGACCTGCCCTTCACCAAACTTCCGCACCCGCGCTACAAAGGCAAACGCATCCCCGCGTATGACATGATAAAAGACAGCATCATAACGCACCGCGGATGCTTCGGAGGATGCAACTTCTGTACTATCGCCGCCCATCAAGGCAAATTCATCCAGAGCCGCAGCGAGGAAAGCATAGTGAACGAGGTGCGCAAACTGGCGGCAATGCCCGAATTCCACGGCAACATCTCCGACGTGGGAGCGCCTACGGCAAACATGTACGGCATGAGGGGCATGGACATGAGCCGCTGCGAAAAGTGCCGCCGCAAATCCTGCCTGTATCCTGCTCCTTGCATCAACCTGGACCGCAATCACGAACGGCTCCTGCGTCTGTATGAGCGTATCGACGCCGTCAAAGGCGTACGTCATTCCTACATAGGCAGCGGCATCCGGTACGACCTGTTCCTGTCCGAAAACGGCTTCGTAGATTCCTCGTCGCGCCCGTATCTGGAGACCGTGGTCCTCAAGCACACATCCGGCAGGCTCAAGGTGGCGCCGGAACACACATCCGACAAGGTCCTGGGCTACATGGCCAAGCCTTCGTTCCGCCTGTTCGAACGCTTGCGCAAGGAATTCGACGCCGTCAACCGCAGGGCCGGCACGCACGTGGAACTCGTGCCCTACTTCATATCGTCGCACCCCGGATGCACCCTCAAGGACATGCAGGATCTGGCACACCACCCTGCGCTCAAAGGCATCTGGATGGACCAGGTGCAGGATTTCATGCCCACGCCTATGACCACATCAAGCGTCATGTTCTACAGCGGGATAGACCCGCGCACAATGAAGCCCGTCTTCGTGGAACGGAATCCGGAACGAAAACGGGCTCAAAAATCTCAGTTTTTCAGGAAGAAGTAAGCTATTCCTCCTTGCCGAAAGCGAAGTAGCCTTGACGGCCGGTAGCAGTCACGCCTTCGATGACTATGCTGCGGCGTGCCTTCTTGGCGATGTCGATTACATCCTGCGGCTTGTTGACCTTCTGGTCGTTGACGAATTTGATGACGAATCCGTCTTCGCCGCCTGCCTGTGCGAGTTTGCCGTCACCGGCGGAAATAATCTCCACTCCGCGGGAGGTTTCGCCGATACGGGCTCCGTAGAAAGCGATGCTGCCGTCTTCCGTCACGGTGCCGGTTGCCTCGGCGGTTCCCTGGAATTGAACTGTAAGTTCATGCGAGCGGCCACCACGCACAATCGTTACAGAGGCCTTGTCTCCGGGATGGTAGCGGTTTACGCTGACCTGAAGGTCGGAAGTGGTCTTGATGAGGGTGGAGTCAACTTTTACGATTATATCGCCCTTGCGTATGCCGGCCTGGTCTGCAGCGCTGTTCTTTGTAACTTCATTTACATAAACGCCGTCGAGACTGGAAAGATTGTTTTCCTTGGCCAACTTGTCGGTGACTGGAGACATGGTGACGCCCAGACGCGCTCTCTTGACGGAGCCGAAGTCGAGCAGGTCGCTCACGATCTTGCTTACGATATTGGAAGGAACGGCAAAAGAGTATCCTGTGTATGAGCCTGTGGTAGA
This sequence comes from Bacteroidales bacterium UBA4284, assembly GCA_002395925.1. The sequence continues at coordinate 7,431 of DGVM01000108.1, read as the reverse complement.
GACGATTGCAGTATTGATACCGACGAGTTCACCGGCTTTGTTGACAAGCGCGCCTCCGGAATTACCGGGGTTTACTGCGGCATCGGTCTGGATGAAAGATTCAATCTTGAATTCGCCGTCGTAATTGGGCATGGAACGGCCTTTGGCGCTGACTATGCCCGCGGTAATGGTGGAGCGGAGTTCCTCGCCGAGGGGAGAGCCGATGGCAAGCACCCATTCACCAAGGCGGAGTTTGTCGGAATCGGCAAAGGCGAGGGTCGGCAGACCGGCGGCGTCGATCTTGATGAGAGCGACGTCGGTTGCGGGGTCGGTGCCTATGACAGCAGCCTCGTAAGTCTTGTTGTTATTGAGAGTTACTTCTATCTTGGTAGCGTTCTGCACGACGTGGTTGTTGGTGACGATATAACCGTCGGGGCGAATGATTACGCCGGAGCCGCTGCCCTGACGCTCCTGCTCGCGGGACTGGGGCTGACCCTCGTCGCCGAAGAAGAAACGGAAGAACGGGTCGATCATGTACTGCTGCTGGTACTTGACGGTTACCTTGACATAAACAACCGCATCGACGGCAGTCTCTGCCGCATAAGTAAAGTCGGGATAATCGGAAAGTGACAAATTGACAGTGCGGGGCGACTGTCCTTCGTCAGAATAAACGACGGCGCCGGACTGCTGCGGGGTGGCCGCTTTGACGATTCCGTAAGCGGTAAGACCGCTCAAAAGCACCGACGCTACAACTGTAATAAAGTTTTTTGCCATATCTAGTGAGATTTGTATTTTCCGGGGGATTAAAAAGTCAAAAGGTGTGCCAAATGTGAGGAATATTTACTATTTTTGCGAGGATAACAACATAAAACAAAGATATGGAATTTACAGTTTCAAGCGCAGAACTTCTCAAGGGTGTATTGAATGTCTCCAAGGCCATCCCCGCCAAGACATCCCTCCCCATACTGGAAAATTTCCTTTTCGTCCTCGCAGACGGCAAACTTGAGATTACAGCCTCCGACCAGGAGCTCACCCTGCGCACCTGCATAGATGTAGAAAGCCACGACAGCGGCAGCATCGCGGTTCCCGCCCGCCAGATCATCGACCTGCTCAAAGCTCTCCCCGACCAGCCCGTCAAGATACAGACCAAGGGCGAGGGGTCCTTCGAGTGCATCTGGAGCAACGGTAACTCCTCGCTTCCCTACTTCCCCGCCGGCGACTACCCCGAAATCAAGACAGTCGGTGACGATGCAGAAACCGTAACCTTCCCTTCGCAGTCGCTTGCAGACGGCATCCAGGGCACCATCTACGCCACCGCCGACGACGAGATGCGCCCCGCCATGAACGGTATCTTCTTCGACATAGACACCCAGTCCACGACCCTCGTGGCATCCGACTCCCACAAGCTCATCTGCTATACGACCACCGATGTCCAGGCGGTCCAGCCCTCCTCGTTCATACTTCACAAGAAGCCCGCAGGAGTGCTCCGCGCACTGGTTGACCATGCAGAAGGTGACGTTCTGATACGCTTCGACGGTTCCAACGTCGTATTCACCTTCGGCAGCACCATGATGGTGTGCCGCCTCATCGTCGGCAAGTATCCCAAGTACCGCGACGTCATCCCGCAGAACAATTCCAATATCCTGCGCATCGACCGCGTACAGCTGCTCAACACCGTGCGCCGCGTTTCAGTGTGCGCCAACAAGGCCTCCAACCGCGTCAAGTTCACCCTTGCACCCGGCCAGCTGGAAATCACCGCGCAGGACCTCGGATTCGCCCTCGCCGCCTACGAAAAGCTCGAGTGCGACTACTCCGGAGACTCCCTTGAAATAGGCTTCAAGTCTTCCTTCCTCGTGGAAATCCTGAGCAACATGAGCTGCGAGACCGTAGTCATGAAATTCATGGATGCACGCAGGGCGGCCCTTATCATCCCTTCAGAAGAAGAATCCTCCAGCGAAAAGATTTGCGGCATCCTCATGCCGATCACGATTGCGTAACCAAGATATGGAACTCAATCTTCAGAAGCCCCTCCTCTTTTTCGACATCGAGAGTACGGGGCTGGACATTCCGGTAAACTCCATAATAGAGCTTAGCTTCGTAAAGGTCTTTCCAGGCGGAGAACAACGCATAAAGACTTGGAAAATAAAGCCTTGGGACTACGAAAAGCAGTGCCAGCGCACAATTGAACCCGGCGCATCCGAGGTCAATGGCGTTACCGACGACATGCTGGTAGACTGCCCCACTTTCTACGAACTGTCCGACGAAATCGCCTCATGGCTTGCCGACAGCGACCTCGCCGGATTCAATTCCCAGAAATTCGATCTGCCCATGCTGGCGGAGGAGTTCGAGAGGGTCAAGCGTACAGGCAAGAACATCGATATCGACCTGCACGCCCCCCGGATGGTCGATGTACAGAACATCTACCACGCCATGGAGCCCAGGAACCTGCGTGCTGCCTACCGCTTCTATTGCGGCGGCGAAGACTTCGATAACGCACATACCGCAGAGGCCGACACCGTCGCCACCTACGAGGTTCTCAAGGCCCAGCTCGACCGCTACCCCGACCAGCTCAAGAACGACGTCGCCCAGCTGTCGTCTTTCGTAGGCAAAAAATATGTCGATTTCTCCGGGCACCTTATCCGCAACGACGCCGGCGAGCCGGTGATCAACTTCGGCAAGCACAAAGGCAAGACCGCCCGCCAGGTCTTCGACTCCGACCCGTCATATTTCGCATGGATACAGCAGGGGTCGTTCACCCTGGACACCAAGAGCCAGTTCGAGAAACTCGAGCAGCAATACAAGCTCGAAAGGCTGGCCCAGAAGTTCAAAAAATTCTGAAATGGCTAAACTTATTCCAATATACACCTGGAACAAAGGCTATCTGACCGTATCCAAGAGAAGCGACAAACTGATACACAAGCCATGGTTCCAGGGGGTGCTGCTGCTCGGCTGCGTAGTCGTGGCCATGCTGCTTGCAAACCTCCCGCTCACCGCGCATCTTTATCACGCCATTCTCGAAACCAACTTGCAGGTACATCTAAGCAGCCCCGACGGAGCCGTAGATGTCCTCTTCCCTCGTGATTTGACGGTAGAGAAGTTCATCAACGACATACTGATGGTCATCTTCTTCTTCACCGTCGGACTCGAGATACGCCGCGAAGTCGCCCACGGCGAGCTGTCCAGCGTCAAGAAGGCCATGCTGCCGGTGATTGCGGCGTTCGGCGGAGTCATTGCTCCGGCGCTCATCTACACCTTGATAAACCACGGCACCGCGGCTGCAAGCGGATGGGGCATCCCTACCGCGACCGACATAGCCTTCGCCGTCTGCATACTTTCCGTCCTCGGCGACAGAGTGCCGGTCTCGCTGAAGGTTTTCCTGACCGCACTCGCCATCGCCGACGACCTTATCGCGATACTGGTCGTCGCACTGTTCTACGGCGGGAAAATCAATTTCCTGCTGCTCGGCATAGCTCTGGCCGTCATCCTGTTCACGCTGCTGCTCCGCCGCATAGGAGAGAAGAAAGTGTTCCCCTATATCGCCTGTGCAGTGCTCGTTTGGGCCCTTTTCTACTACAGCGGCATCCATGCCACAATGTCGGGTGTCGTAATGGCTTTCCTTATCCCCGCCCATTCCCGTTACAACAAAGCCCAGTACATCCATAAGCGCAACAAATACATCGCGCGTCTCGACTCCTACGACGGCATGGACAGCGAGCCTTTCCCCAACGGGCCCCAGAAGCACTGCCTGCGCAAACTCGAGACCATAGCGCACGGCACCATGGACATGAGCTACCGGGTCGAACACGCCCTGAGCCCGTGGGTCAATTTCTTGATTATGCCAATCTTCGCCCTTGCAAACGCAGGTGTGCACATAAGCGATCCTTCGCTCTTCAACATTTTCGCATCCTCCCCTCAGTTGGGCAGCGTATCGATGGGTATCTTCCTCGGCCTGCTGCTTGGGAAACCAATCGGTATTACGCTTTTCAGCTGGATAGCCATTAAGCTCAAGGTAGGCGAGATGCCCCATGGAGCCGATTGGAAAATGTTCTTTGCAGTGGCTTGCCTCGGCGGTATCGGCTTCACTATGAGCATCTTCGTAGATACATTGTCGTTCGGCGAACAGATCCCCGAGATTACGGCCCACCTGCGCGATGCCGGCAAGATTGCAGTGTTGATGGGTTCCGTAAGCGCAGGCATCCTCGGCAGCCTCCTGATAAGCATCGTATCCAGATTAAAATCTGTTTCGAAGTGATTCTTAAACGGCCGGAATACGAATTATCAAAATAATTCTTATATTTGCGGTCCCAAGCCACTTTAGCTCAGTCGGTAGAGCAGCGCATTCGTAACGCGCAGGTCGGCAGTCCGAGTCTGCCAAGTGGCTCATCCAGCACCCAGACCGGGTGCTGTTTTTTTATCCTTTTTTTTGTATATTGCAGCAAAGTAACGCAATATCTCCATGAAACGTTTGGTCTTCTCCCTCCTGTTTGCCGCCGCAACCCTTATCCTCGCGGCGCAGGAAACTCCACTATGGCTGCGCAAGAGCGCCATCTCCCCCGACGGACAGCAGATTGCCTTCTGCTACAAAGGCGACATTTTCGTCGTCAGCACCCAAGGAGGCACCGCCCGCCAGCTCACCAGCAACCCGGCATACGACTCCGACCCTGTCTGGACATCCGACGCGGCAAGCCTGTATTTCAGTTCCTGGCGCGAGGGCAGCAAAGATATTTTCCTGGTCTCTGCCGAAGGCGGCACCCCGAAGCGCATAACAGATTTTCCCGGGAGCGAGACACCGCTTGCCGTCATGCCAGACGGCAATATAGCCTTCTCCTCGAACATACAGCAGGACGCAGCATACGGCGCAATGCCCGGTGATCCCCAGATATGGACCGCGGGTCCACAGGGAGGGCGTCCGCAGCTGTTCACTTCCGTGACCATGTCGCAGATCAGCACAAGGAGCGACGGAGCCATACTCTACGAAGACTATAAAGGCTACGAGGACCCTCTGCGAAAGCACCACACCTCGTCCGTCACCCGCGACGTCTGGCTGTTAAAAGACGGTGTCTTCAAGCAGCTTACGAGCGCTGAATGCGAAAATCGCAATCCCGTATGGGGCCCCGACGGCGACAGCTATTACTACCTGAGCGAGCAGGACGGCAGTACCATCAACCTCTGGAAGGGCAGCGTCAGCAATCCTTCCGGCGGCAAGCGTCTCACGTCATACACCAAAGACCCCGTACGCTACCTGTCGGCAGCATCCGACGGCACCCTCGCCTACTCCCAGAACGGTGAGCTTTATATTTACAAGGAAGGGTCGCAGCCTCGCAAGCTCCAGATAAACGTCGTACGCGACGAGAACGAACGCGAAGTCGTAAAGATGAACTTCCGCAGCAACGCCACGTCCATGGCAGTTTCTCCCGACGGCAAGGAAATAGCACTTGTGATACGAGGTGACGTCTTCGTCACTTCAGAAGAGTATTCGACCACCCGCCGCATCACCAACACCCCCGAACAGGAAAGGGGTGTAAGCTTCTCTCCCGACGGCAGGCAGCTCTACTATGCCGCCGAGCGCGAAGGCTGCTGGAGCATCTACCGCAGCGTGCTCACACAGAAAAACGACAAACTCTTCACCTATACGACAGACATCAAGGAAGAACTCTTCTCCGTTCCCGGAGAGACCAGCTTCCAGCCGGAAGTATCGCCCGACGGCAAATGGGTGGCTTACCTGCGCGACCGCACCGAAATCGTCATCAAGCCCACAGGCGGCGGTAAAGTCAAATCCCTGCTCAAGGATGCCAATTATTCCTATCAGGACGGCGACCAGTCCTTTGCATGGTGCCCCGACAGCAAGCACCTGCTCAGCCTCTATCAGGCCAACGGAGGCTGGAACAATTCAGACATCGCCCTAATCGACATCTGCACCGGAGACGTTACGGACCTCACCTGCAGCGGATACTCCGACGGAGCCTTCCGTTGGGCGCTGGGTGGCAAGGCGATGACCTGGGCAAGCGACAAGAACGGATACCGCAGCCACGGCAGCTGGGGAGCCGAAGAAGACGTTTACATCATGTTCTTCGACGGCAAGGCAATGAGCGCCTTCATGCAGGACAAGGAAGACGAAGAACTCGAAAAACTGATGAGCGGCAAGAGCGAAAAGCAGCTCGAGAAGCAGGAGAAAAAAGATTCGCTCGACAGGCAGAAGCCCAAGAAACTCGACCTGCTGCTGGAAGGCCGTGAGGACCGTATCCTCCGCCTCACCTCCTCCAGCGCGTCGTACGGCGACCACATACTCAGCAAAGACGGCCGGAAGCTCTACTACATAGCCCCGCTTGAAAGCGGCAGAGGCCTGTGCGTCAAAGATTTACGAAAGGGCGACACAAAGGTGCTCGCACGCGGCGTAAGCGGACGCATAGTCAGCACCAAGGACGGAAGCAACATCTACGTACAGTCCAGACGCGGCATAACCAAAGTCACGCTTTCTAACGGACAGACCAAGAACATAGAATTCTCTGGAGAGTTCGAATTCAAGGCCAAAGAGGAGCGCAGCTACATGTTCGAGCACGTCTGGAAGCAGGTCAAGGAGAAATTCTACGACCCCGCCCTGCACGGCGCCGACTGGGATTACTGCCACAGCAACTATTCCCGTTTCCTCCCCTACATTGAAAACAATTTCGACTTCCAGGACCTTCTGTCCGAGATGCTCGGAGAGCTGAACGGCTCGCATACCGGAGCCCGTTACCGCCCCGGCGGAGCCGAAAGCTTCGGCAGGCTGGGCGTACTGTACGACCTTGCCTACAAGGGTGACGGACTGCGCATAGCGGAGGTGCTACCCGGAGGCGTACTCGCACTCGCCGACCCGGAAATCAAAGCCGGAGACGTCATCGTATCAATAGACGGGAAGGACATCAAGGCCGGCGAAGACTGGTTCCCCCTGCTTACCGGAAAAGCCGGCAAGAAAATCTTGGTCTGCATAAGCAAAGGCGGCAAGCAGACCAGGCTCTCCGTCAAACCCGCCGCAAACGAGTCGGAGCTGCTGTATCGCAGATGGGTACGTCAGCGCGAGCAGATAGTTGAAAAGCTGTCCGGAGGCCGCGTGGGCTATGTCCACGTTCAGGGGATGAACTCGCCGTCGTTCCGCGAAGTGTATTCCAAGGCGCTCGGAAAGTACCGCGGTTGTGATGCCCTCATAGTAGATACACGTCACAACGGAGGCGGATGGCTGCACGACGACCTGGTGACATTCCTCGGCGGCAAGGCATACGCCGAGTGGCGCCCGAGGGGCCAGTACATCGGAACCGAGCCATACAGCAAATGGAACAAGCCTTCATGCGTCCTGATGGGAGAAGACAATTACTCCGACGCATCCGGCTTCCCGTATGCCTACCGGGAACTTGGCATAGGCAAACTCATAGGAATGCCCGTGCCAGGCACCATGACCGCCGTATGGTGGGAAAC
>DGVM01000075.1 GCA_002395925.1 Bacteroidales bacterium UBA4284 | reverse complement strand
CCGTCGCGGGAGATGAGGAACTTGGTGAAATTCCACTTGATGGCGCTGCCGAGCAGTCCCTTGGTCTCTTCTTTGAGATACTTGTAGATGGGGTGTGCTCCTTCACCGTTGACCTCGATCTTGCTCATGAGGGGGAAGGTCACGCCGTGATTGAGGCGGCAGAATTCTGCGATTTCGGCATCGGAGCCCGGTTCCTGATGGGCGAACTGGTCGCAGGGGAAGCCGATGATGACGAGTCCCTGGTCCTGATACTTTTTGTACAGTGCCTCGAGGCCGTCATACTGGGGAGTGAAACCGCATTTGCTTGCGGTGTTGACAATCATGAGAACCTTGCCTTTGTACTGGCTGAAGTCCACCTCGGCGCCTTTGTTGTTGAGGGCCTTGAAATCATAAATCGTTGCCATTTCTTTGTTGTTTTGGGGTTGTGCGCAGGTAAATACTTTCATTTTTATTAAAGCTGTGCTGTGAGCCAGTTCTGCAGACCGATTTTCTCTGCGAGTTCTATCTGCTGCTCGCTCCAGTACATGTCTTCCTCTTCGTCGTGTTCGGAATACTTGGAGCCGAGTTTACTGAAACCCTTTGAAGCAAATACCTTGCTCTGGACCCTGTGCTGGAGGGATTGTGCGGCAAGGCCGGTGGCGTAAGCCTGAAGAATTTGGATAGATTTCTGTGTGTCCATGGTATATTGTTTTATTAGTTTATATCGTTCACGACACAAAGGTAAAAATAATTTTTTATATCGCAAGCGATATTTCTAAAAAAGAACAATTTGTTTAATACTTTCTTAGCTTGGTTATTTACTGAGATAACCTTTTTGGAAAGCGCCGGGGAAGAGGAACTTGGATATGCGGTCCGGGAACTTGACGAGCAGGTATTCGTTATCGAGGTTTATGACTTTACCTGGGCCGAGGCTCTTGTGCGTTACTGTATCGCCGATCCGAAGGCTCTCCCAGGGTTGAGTATCAGATTTTGTAGCATGCTTGTCATCATTGTCGCCAATGTCATCCTTAGCCGGTTCCGAGCCGGCGAAAGACCTATCGTCGTCCAACATCGCCGTATCGACTGCGGTATCCCAAAGGCCGACGACTGTACCGCTGTGCTTGTCGATGCCGGTATATTCCAGGGAGGAGTCTTCGTAGCGCTTGAACTTATAGACGGCGTCGTTCATCAATTCACTGTTGAAGACGCCGAGGCTCACCAGCAGACTGAAATCCTTGAGTGTGAGTCCTGTGACCTTGCGGAAGAGTTCCGGCTCCAACTGCTCGATAACGTCTTTGAGGCAGTACTCACGGTAGTCGGTGAGATACATAAAGACCGGAATGCGAGAGGCAAACTTGATCAGTTTCTCCTGGATTTCCTTGCGCTTGCTCTTGTACTCTTTCTCCTCCTCGGTGAGCTGCTTCTTCTCTTTCTGAGTGAGGTCGTCACCCTTATCTTTCTTAGTGTTCTTGACGTGCTCGGACTTGTTGATGATGGTCTCGATGTCGGTGTTGAGGTTGCGGAATCCCTCGATGTTCATCAGGGCCTTCATCGCTTCCGGATTGTTCATCAGGCGCTGGAGGGTGGCGTTGTCCACGTTTACCAGGACGGCGCTCTCCCAACGGCGAGCCAGCAGCGTGGCCGTGGTTCCGCTCATCGCCATGTCCAGCACACCGGCGGCGTCGATTTCCTTCATGGAGGAGCCGTCATAGGCCAGGATGGGCAGGAACTTGATGAACTGCTCCACCTTCTTTTCCGGGTTGGACTCATGGACATTCAGCTGGCAACTGTATTCCTCTACCTGACGCAGAGCCCGGTTGGGAGCAAAGTCAAAGACGTAGCAGAGGGGTTTTAGGATGACTTCGTCGCCTGACTCGTCCTTGGCGGTCCAGGGAGACTGGACGCGGAAGGCAGCCTGGAAATAGGTCTCCGGCGAGGTGGTGTTGCGGAGCATCATAATGCCGGTCCAGGGCTTCACTGTGATGCCTGTAGAGAGTTTGCCGCAGGAGAGAGTGATGGTCTTGGACTCCTGAGGATCTTCCATCGCGTTATAAACCGGTTCAACGGCGTGAGCGCCCATGCCTGCATCATGTCCGGCGGCGACAATCACTTTGTATTCGTCGTAGAAGCGGTTGGAGCGCTTGCGGAGAAGTTTGGCCATCGCGCGGCAGGCGGCTACGGAAGGCAGGAACCAGTATGTGTGCTGCAGATAGCTGAGCAGGCGGGAATCGGAGAAGGGCATCGGTGGCTTCTCGGTGCCCAGTTTGAGCTCTGTGACGATGTTCTCCGTATAGGCCCCGCGTATGAGGTCCAGCCACTTCTGGACATATTCTTCGTGCAGAAAATAATCATCTTCTGCACGGAAGAACTCATTCAGGTCAAACTCGTCGAACTCACCCTGGGCGGCAATCTCGCGGATGCTGTCGGGCAATTGATACGTGAGCATGACCATCTTGGGCAGTTGGGCGTATGGATTCTTCGGACCTGTCCAGGCCTCTTTGGCGGCCTGTTCGTCGCTGTATGTCCAGTTGTAAATCTGTTCCTCGATGAATTCGCCGGTCGAGATGGCACGGAATGGCGTTCCGGAAAGATAGAGGTAGGCACCGGTACGCAGCGGCATAAGTCCCTCGTCGTACATCTCACGGGCTTCCAGTTCACGAGGGGTGTCTGCATCTTCGCTGATGATTTCTCCCGCTTCCTCGGCACGGCGCAGGGCCGGGTCTTTCTTGTCGTAGTAGTTCTTGGCATTCTTTCCCCAGGCGCCGTAATGGTATTCGTCCAGGACGATGCAGTCCCACTGAACGGTCTGAATCCATTCGTTGGTGGCCTTGATACCTCCGACGGCATTCTTGCCCAGTACATCCTGGAAAGAGGCGAAGCACACGAAGGGCTTGCGCTCATTGACGTAGTTGAATTCCCTGTCCTCCTGCTTCTGGCAGAACTGCCAGCCTTCGAAGTCTTTGTGCGTGAGAAGGTCTTCCTCCCATGCCGTCTTGACGGCGGGTTTGAAGGTAAGCACCAGTATTTTCCTCCAGCCCATCCTGAGTGCGAGCTGATAGGTGGTGAAGGTTTTGCCGAAGCGCATCTTGGCGTTCCACAGGTAGTGGCTGGGGCGGTCGGGCTCTTCCTTGTCCATCTGCGCGAAGTATTCCGCCGTCTGCTTTACGGCCTGCTCTTGTTCTGTGCGCATCTTGTGGTCGAGGTCGCGCACCGTCTCGATATGCGTGTCGCGATGGCGCACCGCCANNCGCATCTTGGCGTTCCAGAGGAAGTGAGGGATGAGACCCCGTTTGGCGGGATCTTTCTTGAAAGCATTGAAATAAGCCGACGTCTTCTCGACGGCGCGTTCCTGCTCCGGACGCATCGGGAAATCGTAGATGCGGTCAATCATCTGGTCTTTCCCGGCTACGGCCGTGGCGATGGCCTGCTCCACCTTCTTCACGTCGCACACGAACCATTCGCCCTCAGGATTACGGATATGGTCTTTGCGCAGGATCTTGTGGATGAGGTGGTCGTCGAAAGAAGTGCCGTCCTTTCGCATAGCGGGGTGCTTCAGGACTATGCGGTACTGGATGTTTCCGGTCTGGTTCTGCTCCCGTACGCGGGTCTCTACGTCGCGCGTGGTATACCCGACCTTGAGCCAGCCCTTATGAGCCGGATACCCTATGTGCTCATAGGCGTAAATGGTCGGGGTCTCGGCGACTTTATTCCTGAGTAGGTCTTGTGCTGCCATAGCTTTCTATTGTTTTGCGCTTGAGAATATCGGCAGAAAAATCTTGGAGAATCGATTTTTTTTTCTCACCTTTGCGACAGTGATATGAATATCCGCCCTGCGGATTGTTAGAGCTTCAATTTACGGCATTTCAGCCCTCACTGAAATGCCGTTTCTATCTCAAAGAAAGTTAATAAAGGGGTCAAGGTGAAGGCGCATAAGCGAATTCGCAATGGCAAGGTCGTGAAGGTCCGTTCGTACTACCGTTGCGTTGAGGGACGCGGGGTAGTATCCGGGCAGATCTTCATGTAAGGTTCTTCCAATTCGACCTTTGGCCCCGGGGAGAGTTTCGGCTCTCCCTTTATTCTGCCGATATTTCAAAGAGCGCTGTTTGGGTATTCTGTAATTCTGAGCGGCTCATGTCATTCTGAGCGAAGCGAAGAATCTATTCCATCGGCCGAATCATAGATTCAATAAACGCGATTTCTTCTTCGTTGAGTCCGTATTTTTTGTAAAGCATTTCGTCGGTCCATGGGTGGGAAAAGTCTTGTAATGGGACATAAGAATATGTTTTTTGTGTCATATTTTTGTTTTTTCTGATCCCAACCAATATCCTAAAGAATTTTGTACGCATATACTTCGAAACTATTACAGCCTCTTCTTTAGTCTCAAAAGGGCCAACCGCTAAGAAAGTTTCGGAGCAAACCATGTCAGTATCCCCAAATTCGGCCTTCCCAATTATTCTGGCTGGAATTGGATTCCCGATTTGCCCTGCTGCTCCATCTGCTTTTGAAATAAACAATTTATATTTGCCTATGTACTCTTTCCCTCTAACCAGAGTGTATCCTTTTATTAATGATCGTATTACTCTTTTTGAATTATATCGGCATAATATACGTAGCTCTGCTGCTGATAATGAAGTTACATCTTCTATTTTGTCGCTTATTCCAAACGGATTTCTGGGAGACACGATTGTGTCGAATGTCTTTTCCCCATGATGCTGTACTTTATTCAGAATTCTAATTAGATTCGGATCCCTTATGACTATATCACTTGTGCCATCTTCGTCCAATGTCTTAACGGAATGTAAAACATTTTCATTTGATTGGTGCAAAAAGTAATCACAAGCTCCAGGTTGTTCCCGTGCCCATAAGAAGTAACAAACTCCACCTTCGATGCTCACACCCGAAAAGCATTGCGATGCGTCAAGGAAGTCATGAAGAACACGTATTCTCCTATCTTTAATCATATTCGCCCGAAAGCTATCGAGACCTTTTCCTCCAGTCATCCATCGAGATGGGATAATCATTGTTAAATAGCGTGGTTTAAGCTTTTGTGCCTGACAAACAAATTTGTCGTAAATTGCTTTTGCACTTGAACCGGTTCCTCCGCCATCATTCAATTGATACGGCGGATTACCGATGATTACGTCAAACTTCATATCTGGAAAGAATTGCTTTGGGTTGTCTGTGTGTATGAACATGTAGGCATATTGCTCTGCCTGCGAGCCGCGGTCATACACCTGCTGGGAAGCGCCGCAGTATCTGCATTTGCCGTTCTCCCAGCTATGGGAGCGATTGGCGTAGAGGATGTTGCCGTTCTCTGTCGAGAAGTGTGATACGCTGTACTTTCCGTTGGCCTTCTTGCTGCAGTATACGCTGCGCCGAGACAGGTACGATGTTAGCTCCGTGATGGCTATGCCGAAGACCTGGTTGTGCAGGATGTGATCGATCCGCTTCTGGCGGTCTGGCATCTGCGATTCCAGTCCGCGGTCCAGCCGCTTGACGATTTCCCTCAGAAAAACGCCGCTCTTGGTGAACGGGTCCAGAAACTTGGTGTGCGGACTTCTGAAAAGGTCTTGCGGAAGCAGGTCAAGGACACGGTTCGCAAGCTCAGGCGGGGTGAATACTTCGTCGTTGCTCAGGTTGGCTATGCAGTTGAGTACGTCGGGGTTGTAGGAATTATTCGCCATAGGCAGAAGCGCTGATTTTCAGAAAGTTGACTGGAGGAAAGGTTTGTGCCGGAAGGTCGGAGAACAAACCGTCGCTTTCGTATTCGCCCACGAGATAAGAGAATTCGTAGTCGCGGCGGACAACCTTGCCACCGCCGATAAAGCCCCATTCGCTGATATGTATCCATTCATCCGGCTTGTCCACCCGCTTGTAAGTGAGGGCGTCGCCGTGGATGATGTTTTTGGAGAGGATATAGCGGGCAGTCTCGACACAACTGTCCTTGCATTTGGCCATGAAAAGGACCTGGTATTGCTCCTTAAAAAAGTTCAGGAGGCGCTCTCGACAGACGGTGGCATTATCTGCCAGGAGTTCGATGCCGTAGATGCTGGACAGGGCCCAGATGGCATCGTGCTCGTATTGAAGTTGGGTGTATTGCCCCGCTTTTACGCGGGAAGCGCAGATTGCGAGTTTGCGTCTTAGGATTTCAATCAGGAAGTTGCCGTCTCCGCAAGCGGGCTCCAGGAAACGGGAGTCTATCCGCTCCGTCTCCGCCTTCACAAGGTCGAGCATCGCGTTCACTTCGCGGGGATTTGTGAATACCTCGCCGTGAGCCGACACCCTCTCCTTGGACTTGATTTGGGTGCCCATTCTGCGCTTTCGCTTTTATAATAGCGAAAGCAACTTACCGGATAAAGGGCCTGTTAGTACGCAAAAAACGTGGACGCTTCTCATCCACGTTCCAGGTACTTGGCAGGACCCTCCCATTAAGATAAGTCACGTCCACGCGAAAGCGCAGACGTTTACTGACTTATCCGGATAATGGTTGTCTATTACTGCCAAGTTTTAGAACGTTCCGAATAAATAGCAAACGCTATATTCTATTTTTACATTACTCTTATGTAGTATTGTACCCGCAAATGTAATAATTTTTGTTAAAATATAACAACCGTTCTCTCAAATCCCACCTTTAGATAGAAGCGGGCCGCAGTTGGATTCAGCGGGCCTTTCGGAGCACCTCGCATTTGACCCTGAACCAGTTGTTCTTGCCGTCCTCCATGACCCGGTATTCGGGGTGGTTGCCCCAGGAGGCGGGACGGTCCTGCAGGACGTTGTCTTCACGGGTGTCGTTGGGAATGTAGGGTTCCAGGAGCTTCTGCCATTTTTGGATCCTCGTTGTGCTGGCAGCGAAGTTAAAAAGATCGAGCCCGTCTAAGGATAGCTGATGGAGGTAATCGGTGTACATATCCCGGAATTCCTTTATGCTGAGCAGTTTGCTTATCAGCGTGCAGCGTTTCATGCCCCAGTTGTAAGGATCGTGACGGCCCGAATCGCTCTGCACGCCGCAGTTGTTGGAGGTGCCGAGAGTATTGTCGTAGTCGTACGGCAGCATGTAGAAACGGTATTTCTCCGGGTCGCGGGAGTTGAAATATATATAGAAATTATTGGTGTTGTTCCAGTAGTCGTCCCAATGCCCTACAGCCACGTTGGCTGCGTACATCTTGAGCAGAAGCGGGACGTCGACAGCCTCCTGTACCCATTGCCGGAACTCGTCTCCCTTAAGAGAGTTGAACTTGGAGATGAAGCCCCGCAGCTGCTTCTTTGCTGCTTCGAATGCCACAGGGTCGTCGTCCTTCAGTTCGTAAGCGTAGTTCCCGCTGCTGTTGTCGTCGAGGTGGAAAAGGTTGCCGGAGGTGCCGGAGAGGTCGGCCCCGATCGAGCATTTCCAGAGGAAGCCGTCGGGCGAGCCGAATTCGGGACGCCGCTTGAGGTACTGCCTGTCGATGGATTCAACCATCAGGTAAACTCCATAATAAACCTTTTGCTGGCCGTTGTCTATGCTGAGCCTGCACCAGGAAGACTCCGGCGCTGTCCAGACTCCGTAACGCGACAGCAGGTCGTAGCAGTAGTGCTCCCTGATGTACGTGGGGTCGTCTTTGGCGTACTTGAGGTTGATGCGGCGGAATCCGTCGATGTCGGTGTTGGATTCCACGAACTTGCGCGTGTGGAGACCGGCGTGGAAGTGCCGAAAGCGCCCGTCGACGGTCTGAGGACGCCTGCGCGAAGTCTGCCCCCTGAGCCTCAGGCCTGCGTCTTCAATCTTGAGCAGGCGTTTGCTCCGGAACTCTATGTTGCAGCGTACGTATTCCTTTGTGCCGCTGTCGGCGTCGTACAGGTCCAACAGCTTCTGCCATTCGGAGTGCCGCAGCGACAGGGAAAGCTGGGGCAGCGCGGTGTCGTTAAAAAGGGTGGGGGAGCTTTGCGTTGCGATTTCGTCCTTCTTGCAGGAACATAGCGCAAGAAGGAGCAGGGACAGCGACGGCAGCAGGCGGAATTTCATTGGACGCTGCTTACGGTATCGTCTATCGCTGCCAGTTCGGCCTGCGAGAAGACAGTGTTGCGTAGGGCCTTCAAGTTGTCTTCCAGCTGACTTACGCGGCTGGCTCCAACGATTACGCTGGTTACCAGATCGTCTTTGAGACACCAGGCGAGCGCCATCTGGGCGAGGCTCTGCCCTCTGAGTGCTGCTATCTCGTTGAGCTTGACGAGGGCCGAATGCATGGCGGGCGTGAGTGCGGACGATTTGAGGAAATGCTCGCGGGCCATGCGTGAGTCGGCGGGTATGCCGTCCAGGTAACGCCCGGACAGGAGACCCTGGGCGAGAGGGGAGAAGCAGATGAATCCGGCGCCGCAGTCGCGTGCCTGCTGCAGTATGCCTTCTTTCTGGGGCTCACGGTTGAGGATGTTGTAGCGTCCCTGGTAGACCAGGCAGGGCACATCCCTGTCGGACAGGTACTTATATGCAAACTGGGCGGCCTCGGGGGGGTATTTTGATATGCCTACGTATAGCGCCTTGCCGCAGCGTACTATATCTACGAGAGCCTGGAGCGTCTCTTCGAGGGGAGTCTGGGGGTCGAAGCGGTGCGAGTAGAAGAGGTCCACGTAATCCAGGTTCATTCTCCGCAGGCTCTGGTCCAAGCTTGCCATCAGGCTCTTGCGCGAGCCCCATATTCCGTAGGGCCCGGGCCACATGTCGTATCCGGCCTTGGTGGAGATGAACAGTTCGTCCCTGAAAGGAGCGAAAGATTTCTTCATTATGACTCCGAATGTCTCTTCCGCGCTGCCGTAGGAAGGGCCGTAGTTGTTGGCAAGGTCGAAATGCACTATGCCGTGGTCCAGGGCGTAGTGTGCCATTTCCAATGAATTGGCCAGGGGGTTGACGTCTCCGAAGTTGTGCCAGAATCCCAGGGATATAGCGGGCAGCATGATTCCGCTCTTGCCGCATCTGCGGAAGACCATACCGTTTTCGTAACGGTCGGCGGCGGGAGAATAGACAGGATTTACCATATAAGCCGCAATTTAACATTTTTCCCCTTTCAAACCTAATAATATCGTCACAATCTGCTTGTTGTATTGGAGAACAGCGCAGACTCTGGCAGTTTTTTTGCAGAAAAACAGTGCAACTGAGTACTGTAACATGGACCATCTGCCTCTTTCTGATATTCCGATGCTGGTGTCAAGCATCAACTTCCTCCTTCGTGACGAAGAGTTCGAGAACCTCGACCAGATCTGCTATTGCTATGGCATTGAGCGCGAAGAGATGGACCGCATCCTCGCAGACGGGGGCTATGTTTACATGGAAAACCTCAACTGCGTGAAATGAGTCATCCGGACAGGAATACCATCGAACTTGCATACGCCTTCTTCCACCAGAAGGCGAAGGTTTACAAGTATTCGGGCTCGGAGCGCGAGAAGGATCACATCGAGGACGTTATCGCCGCGTACGCAAATTCCATGTCGCCGGCTCTCTATGCCGCTCTGTCGGAGGGGGACGATGCCTATCTGAAAGAACACAGCACCTTCGGACGGCAGCTCGAAGATGCAATAGCCAAGATGGAACGCTGGCTTGCCGAGAGCATGCCATAGTTTCAAACAAAAACGCCCCTGAAGCACGTTCAGAGGCGTTTTTGGAGGTGCGTAGCGGAATCGAACCACTGTGACAGGTTTTGCAGACCTGCGCCTAGCCACTCGGCCAACGCACCGTTAGGATTGCAAATGTACGGTTTTTATTTGAATTTGCAAAATTTAGCTTCTCTTTGATGGTTCATTCGTCCGTGCGGCATTGTGAAAAGTTGCGGCCCAGTCTTTCAAGTTATTGTGTGAGTGAAGAAAACGAAATGTTGCGAAAATTTTTGATTAACTCTAAGTGCTTGATAATTAGATATGGTAAATATTTTTTAAAAAATTTTCAAAAAATATTTTGCAGAATAAAAAAAAGGTTGTACCTTTGCAGTGGGTTGAATGATGAGGGTTCTCCTCACAGCCTATTGGTTATTAGTTTTAGTGTTATTAATTATGTGGTTAGTATGAGTTGTTGTCGTGAGACACCAACTCATTTTCTTTTATACCCTATCCGTCAGAACTGGAAGTAGATAAACGGCTGAGAATCAGCGGTAACGAACTGATACAGGAGAAGTACCGCCGCAGCGGTGACCACTGCCATCGCAGGCAGCGGCAGCGAGGCGAAGCCAAGCCGGTAGCGCCGTTTCCACCTTGCAGGGAGCAGGTGGACGATGAGTCCCGCCACTACCAGGGCGAACACTTTCCAGTAGGCACCCAGCACGTCGGGGATGACAGAAAGGTCCCAGGCCGTACCGATTTGCGACACCATGTTCTTTGCCGTATTCCACGCCACCTGATTTGCAGTTGCCGGGTCGAGGTTCGAACCGCTGCGGAAGAACAGGCGGGTGAAGGTGATAAAGGTAAAAGTCTGTGCTATGGCCCAGACATTGCCGAGCCATGCGGTCCATGCATTGCGTCCGCGGGGCTGTATCCTCAGGCTGTCCATCCCCGATGATGGCGCTCCCATTGCGTCGGGGCGCACGCAG
The DNA here is from genome assembly GCA_002395925.1 of Bacteroidales bacterium UBA4284. The sequence goes on along the minus strand of DGVM01000075.1, from coordinate 9,797 downwards.
TGATATATAAAGCGCACCAAGGTGCCCGCGAACAGCACTGCGGTCCACACGCTGAGTATCCTCCATATCGGTTCCGGATAAAAGTGCGCGACCACACCAAGGCCGAGGGCGCAGAGCCCTGTGAGAACGAGCCGCAGCCACCATTTCATATCTTTCCAGAGTATGTAGATGACCATGCCGATGCCGTTGAGGCCTCCCCATATTATAAAGTTCCAGCTGGCTCCGTGCCACAGTCCGCCGAAGAGCATGGTTATGAAGCGGTTGATGTTGGAGAACAGCTTCTTGCGGCTCCCTTCGCGGAAGTGTGCGAGGAGCAGCATGGACATGCCTGCCGCTACCGTGATTGCCGAAACCACCCAGCTGCCGGACAGGATGAGGGCTATGAGAGCGAACAGGATGATCCAGAAATAGGTCCCGAACGAAGCCCTGCGGTTGCCGCCCAGAGGGATATAAAGGTACGACTTGAGCCAGCGGCTGAGCGACATGTGCCAGCGCCTCCAGAAGTCCTGGGCGTTGGGTGCTTTGTATGGCGAATTGAAGTTGGTGGGCAGGTAGAAACCCATGAGCATAGCGACGCCTATGGCTATGTCGGTGTAGCCCGAGAAGTCCGCATAGACCTGGAGGGAGTAGGCAAACAACGCGGCAAAGTTCTCGAAGCCGGTGAAAAGCAAGGGGTTGTCGAATACGCGGTCGATAAAGTTGACGGCCAGGTAATCGCTAAGAATAATCTTCTTGCCCAGGCCGTTCAGAATCCAGAATACGGCGATGCCGAACTGCCTCCGGCTCAGTGAAAACTTCTTGTACAGCTGCGGTATGAATTCCGAAGCCCTCACGATAGGTCCTGCCACAAGCTGGGGGAAGAAGCTCACGTAGAAACCAAAATCGAGGATGTTGCGCACCGGTTTGACATCGCCCCTGTAAACATCTACGCTGTAGCTGATTATCTGGAAGATGAAGAACGAAATGCCGACCGGCAGCACTATCCTGTCAACGTCGAAGCGCTCGCTTCCGCTTAACATGTTGCCAATCTGGGCGAAGACGTCGGTGACCTTGAGTTCGAGCCCGGTGAGCGACGATACCACGTCGGCAAAGAAGTATGCGTACTTGAAGTAGCTCAGTAGCCCCAGGTCGATGACTATGCTTGTTATCAGCCACGCCCTTCGCTTCCAGCTGCCGGGCGCATGCCTTGTCATCCGTCTGGCGATAAAGAAATCGGAGCAGATTACGAACAGCAGGATGAGTATCGACAGCCCGCTGGTCTTGTAGTAGAAGAACAGGCTTGCGAAGAACAGGAAAGCGTTGCGCAGCAGCTTCTTGCTGCCTACCAGCGCAAACACCGCATACACCACGCCGAAGAACGCCCAGAAGTAGAACTGGGTGAATACAAGCGGCGAAGCCGGATCGTATGCGAATATCTGTCCGAACATCTTACATCCGGCATTTGTCGATAATGGCCCTGTATAGCAGGTCGCCAAGCATCTCGTATCCTTCGCGGGTAAAGTGCAGGCGGTCTTTCTTCATAAGGGAGGCATCGCGCCACACGCTTGCACTGCCGTTTCCTCCCATCATGCCGAAAAGGTCCCATACGGCTCCGTCGTATTCCCGTGCAAGCTCCCTCATGGCTTCGCGCACCGCCGGTCCGTTGTCGTTGTGGACCATACCCCTGCGCACGTATCTCCAAGAATCGTTGTTTGTTATGAAAAGCAGCGCGCAGTCGGGATTCTCTTCCAGGATAAGGTCGATGAGCCTGCGGTAATTTGCCTTGAACTTCTCTGGATTGAATCTTTCCCGGGGGCAGGTGGAGTCGTTGATGCCCAGCCCGAGTATCACCAGGTCGGGGTGGACAAGCGACATCTGGCTGCGGAATTCCGGGCAGCGCTCCAGCCATGTATTGGTCCTGGCGCCGTTGACTCCGGTGGATATGTATCTTAGGCCGCCTGTATAGATGCTCTCGGGAAGCAGTCCTGTTATGGTAAAATGCTGTCCTTCCCGGAGCCTGAGTTCGATCCTCACAGAATCCTCGGGCTGCTCGAATTCGGCCATGAAACCGTCCAGCACTGTGTCCTGCTCGCAGACTGTCTCTCCCGAGCTGGTCAGTACGACAGGTCTGACGAGGGAATCGGAAGCCTGGGCGATTATGTGCAGCCCGGTGAAAGGTTCCGGCATCCTGAGCGAGAATGCCGCAAGTGTGTCGCAGGTATATGCCGCTATCCCCATTATTCCGAATGCAGGCTCGACGGGAAAGTCGCTGCTGGGGTTGGAGCTGCGCGAGCCCCTCCATTCGCCTTCGCCGTAAACCGAGTATGAGCGATCGTAGTTGGTGTGAGCGAGCAGATAGGGGAAGATGAATCCTCGGCTGCCCCTCGGATAGAGGCCAAGGGAGTCGAAGTTGTGCCTTATGCGCGAGGAAAACCATCCTGCCTGAACGTGGGAACCTCCTATGTGCCAGATGGTTGCGCAGCTGTCTTGGTGCTCCCTGCATGCATGCAGTTTGCGTGCAAAGCTGGCCATACGCTTTCCTTCACCGGGCATCTCAAGGGGCCATGCGTCCTGAAGCGCGCACTCGGGCGGAGTCTGGCCGGGAGCGTAAATGCCGGCGAGGGCAAGCAGCAGTATCAGGGCGATTCTCTTCATTCTGCCTTCCTGCCGTTTCTCCAGAGATAGTAATCGTAATACAGCATTATGGACTGCAGCAGCAGGTCTCCTATGGCTTCGGCGCCCTTGGGCGTAAAGTGTACGTAGTCGCTGCCTGCGAGCTGTGGACGCGCCTTGACCCACTTGACCATGGAATTCTCTCCACCCATCGCCTGATACATGTCCCAGTAGGCTGCACCGCAGTCAAGCGCCGCCGTCTTGAGCGAATCGACCATCATGGGAAGGTGCGGATAGGTCTGCATGCGGCCCTTTACGCTGGTGGACATGTCGGACGGACCGACGAAAAGGATGAACGCGTCGGGCGCGAGTGCCTTGAGGTGGCGCAGCTGCTTCTCCAGAGAAGCCTTGTATTCCGAGATGGCCTTGGCCGTTTTGCGGTAGGGCATGGAGTTGCCGCCGAACTGAAGTATAATCATGCGGACGTTGTCGGTCCTCACGTATTCCTTGATTTGGGCAGAATTCATCCGGGTGAAGATGGTGCCGGAACAACCTCTCATGGGGATGTTGTCGAGGCTCACGCCAAGTGAATCATCTAACTGATAGCCATATATGTCGGCGCTGCCCCAGGTGCTGAAGCGTATGCTGGAAGTGCTGTCCCGCAGCGGGATGACCAGCCTGCTGACGCCGGATTCGCCGGACGAGGGGGCGATTTTGTACTGCCGGCCGCCCATTTTGAGGTTCAGCGAAGATATGTTGCCGGCAAGAATGGTGAAGCGGTTGAAGTATCTGCCGGGACCCTTGTTGCCCTTGACGGCAGCTGCAGTGGTGAATACGCTGGTATCGATCCGGGCGAGCTGACCCATGATGCCGTACTTGCCTGCAGAACGGCGGGTGCCTTCTCCGAATACGAGGGCGCGGCCGAGCGTTGCGGTAGATGTCTGGGCGAAGCCCTGGGTGTAATAGGGACGCCCGAAAGGCATAAGGCCGGGACCGCCGCCGCCGAACCTCTCCTGCAGTCCGTTCCGGAGCGTGGAAGAGATGCGGCCCTCTTCTATCTGGGAATCGCCGTAGTGCAGGATACGTACGTGCTCTTTATCGGCATTCTCAAAGGATTCGAATACGGGGTCGAGAAGAGTGACGTCGTCGGAGGGGAAGCAGATACGGGCCGGATTGTCGGAGAAAAATGCTTCGTACTTGTCCTGCTCAGCTTGTTTTATTGCGGCAAGCCTCTGTGCGATAAGCTCTTCGGGAGTGGGGCCCTGAGGGACCTGAGGCTTGGAAACGACTATGGATTCAAAGTCCTCGGAGGAGGGGAATATCAGAGACAGCGGACCTATCTGCAGGCCATCGCCAGGCATCGCCAGGCTTATGCCGACGATAAGCGCATAAACCGAAAGCAGGAAAACAAGTATCTTGGCTCGTGTCATTTCAGAGCGCAAATTTAAAACAAATAATTATATTTGCACCCAAAACGTAACCTGATATGAAAACGACAGCAAAAGTAATCTGGTCCTTTATCATCGTTCTGCTTGTTGCACTTGCAGGGTTTGTGTATTTCAAATTCTATTTCGTCCTCGGCGAGGGTGTCAAGGCAGGAGAGCTCAATCAGATAGTGTATAAGGGCTGGGTATGGAAGACCTACGAAGGTCGCCTTATCATGACCGGTTTCCGCGGCTCCAAGCAGGGAAGCGGCATACAGTCCAACGAATTCAATTTCTCCGTAGTGGACAAGGCGATTGCAGACACGCTCATGCGCTGCAGCGGCAAGGTAGTGGAACTGCACTATAAAGAATACAACGGAATGCTGCCCTGGCGCGGCATGCAGCGCTACATAGTTGACGGCATACTTTCGATCAAGCCCGGCACGACTCCGGGTAACGAAATCCCGCTCGTCATCGACAGCGACGCAGTTCCCGCAGAGATATAAAAAAAGTCCGGAGTTCAACGCTCCGGACTTTTTTTATGTCATGCTTCTTAGAATTCGTATCCCAGACGAATGCCTACGCCGTGAAGCGCACTTCCCGGCACCATCTGAAGCATGTAGCTCAGACCTGCGATGAAGTCGTTGCGGGGCATTCCGACGCGCACGCCGACGGTGGGGGACAGGTAGAGACCTTTGTAAACGCTCCCGAGCGAGTATCCTGCATCGAGGCTCCAATAGGGGACGGCCATGCGGGACTCCTGCGAAATGATGTTGCCGCGAAGGTCCAGATAGACGGGCATCCTGAAGGATCCGCCGAGAACTCCGGGCGAAACACCCGCGCCGATGCGGAAGAATTCGCCGACCCGATATCCTGCAATCAGATCCGCCTGAACACCGAGTCCTTCGCTTGCGAAGTAAGCTCCGGTTGCCTGGGCGGCAAACCACAGCCCCTTGTCCTGGCTGGGGAAATCGATGTACTTGGCACGCTTGGGCTGGTCCGGGAGGGTGTATCCGGTGTGGTTCTGGGCGAGTGCGGGAACCATGAGCAGCACTAATGCCGCTGCGCAGATAAGCTTTCTCATAACACTCCGTCGGCTTTGAGTCTTGCACGAAGCTGGGGAACCAGCACCCGCACGGTGACGCTGACCGTCACGTCGCGGAACGAGCGTTTGGTGACGCGGGTCGAACCGGCGCGCTTGTCTTCCATGCTGATGTATTTGAGGTATTCGCCCCTGTCCATGAAGAAGATGTCGAAATAATCCTGATAGCGCTGACGGGCGTTTACCTCCGTCATGACAGGACGCATGTTGTAGTCGGTGTTGCCCTTGGCTATGCCATTGAAGATTACGTCGTAAACGGCCTGCTTCTTGGCCTGCTCCAGGGCGTCGGTGCGGTTGCGCCCGGTACCCCACACGCGCAGGGTAAGGCTTCCGTCCATTTCTTTGCCGATGCACTCGGTCTCCTGGGCGAAAGCGCCGGTCCCGAGAAGCAATGCGATAGCTGCTAACAATATCTTTTTCATACGCTTATCACCACCAGCCGAAGCTGTTCATGTTGTAATAGTTGACGGGACGCTTGGCCATGGCCTTGCCGACCTCCGCCATGGCGGAAATCCTCTGGCTCTCGAGACTGGCCGTAGTGTCGAACTGTTTCATTGCAAAGTTCCATTCGCGGTTGTCGAGTTCCTTGACTCTCTTGGCTATGTCGTTGGAGAGCGCCATGCCCTGGGGGACTGCGGAAGACAGCGGATGGATGCGGGAGAGGTAAGTGGCGGCCTCGTTGGCTCCGGCCCAGCTCTGATTTGCGTTCCATGCGTGAATGGCGGTGTTGAGGAGCTGTGCGCCTTCGATGTCGATCTTCTGCTGGAAAATCTGCTCACCGGCACGCATCGCCTTGTCGTAGGCGTCCTTGCACACTGTGGGAACGGTGAAGAGGAGAGCGATTGCCTCGTCGAAGCGGTCCTGTCCTGCGAGGGAGTTGGCTTCGCTGATGAGGAAGTCGATCTGGGTGTTGTACCACTCGATGATGCGGGTCTTGCCCTTCTCGATGAAGGCATCGAGCTCGGCACCGCTCGTCCTGATGCTGCGTACTGCCTGCATCACTGCCTGGGTGTCGTTCTTGCCGGCTCCCTTGATGGTGTTGAGTGCGCAGGTGGCGTAGAGCGTTCCCGTGGCGGCGTCGCCGATGTAGAGAGTGGGGCTGAACGAATAGGCCTGCATGGGAGGAGTGGTGGCAGTAACGTAGTGGTCGAGTTCAACCATGTTTGCCGTAATGACGAAACGGGGGTCGAAACTGTCGCCCGCCAGTCCGTTCTTGGTGACGATCTGGGTGAGCTTGTTGAGCACCACGTTGGCTGCGGAAGGAGGTATGTTGCTGTTTTCCAGTATAACCGGAGTGAGGGCGATGCGGCCGGCGTCATCCATTTTGCCCTTGTCGTTCTGGGCGAAGACGCACAGACTGGCCGATGCCAGCAGAATTACGGTGAAAAACTTTTTCATATTGGTATCTTGCTATTTGTCTCCGACAGTAATCCACACGTCGCCGAGGCCTCTGGGCGTTGCACCCACGGGGACACCCAGTTTCTTGCGGAGCTCGCGTACGAGGGGCTTCACGAAGTCGTCGGCATCGATAGCAACATCGCGGCCGCGGCGGTTCTGGGCATAGAGAGGGATGCGTACCTGATTGAAGCGCATCATGTTGGCGGAACTGGTGGTAGTGGTGAAACGGCCGCTGACGGTGTTGTCCTGGAACCATTCTTCCACCCACTCGGTGAGCTCGTAATCCTCGCCGTCGATCTCGATCTCCTCATCGAAGTCGAAGGGACAGCTGTCGTAGCGCAGGATCGAGACGGAAATCTCGCGGCCGTTGGCGAACAGGTCGTCGAAATAGTGCTGCAGGCCGCTGAGGAAATTGTCCTTGAAGCTGAGCACGCACTCCTCCAGCAGGGAAGTGAGGGGAGCGTTGGAGTCGGAACTCACGCCAGTGTTGCCGGAGATGATCTTTGAAGAGTAGGCGTCGATGGCCTGCAGATTGAAGCTGACCTGCCTGCGGGGGCCTACGCGGTGTATTTCGTAGTCCAGGTCGAGGATGATGTCGGGCTTGGCGGTACGGCGGAGCCTTTCGAGAGCGGTCTCGGAGAACTCGCTTCCGGTCTTGCCGGTCATCATGGCCATCTCGGCGCTTTCGGTCTGGATGCGCTTGAGTTCCTGCTCAAGGCTCTGGATAGGGAAGTCGTTCTTGGCCATGAAATCGGCCATTGCGGAAACGAGCGTGCGTATGTCGGCGTTGTCCTTCATCGCACGGGTGTAGTCGGGGCTGGAAGTTACCGAGCCCATCGCCTCTACCTGCTGGACGTATCCGTTGCGCTCGCAGAATGCGTCGGCCGGAACCACCATGATGGTGGGCTTTTTGGCCTGGGACCATCCGAGAACCTGAACGCCGAGCAGCAGGGCTGCAATTGCTAAAGTCCTTTTCATATGCTAAAAACCTGTGCTGAGTTTGCGTGCTATGCCGTCCTGCTCGAGCTTGCGCTTGAGGTTGTCGTACATTACCTGAACGTAGATGCCAACTTTGTAGCCGCCCTTGACCTTGCGCTTGTCGGTGCCCGAAGGTACTCCGTCGGTAGTCATGTTGACATAGGCCAGATAGGGGCCGCCGGCGGCAAAGAAGGTCTGGAAGTAATCCTGATTGGCGGAGAAGGTGTCGGGATTGGGACATATGGGCGGAGTGCTCATGGCCGTCGCGCTTCCCGGGAGACCGCGGAATATGCAGGCGTGAACGGCATTCTCCTTGGCATTCATGACGGCGGCATCGACATTCTTGCCGAAGCCCCATACCTTGACGAACTTGGTGCCGTCCACACCGACCTTTTCGGTGGTGATTTCGTAGTTATCCCAGCTTTTGAAGGACTTTCTGCGGTCCTTGTTCTGGGCGGTGGCGCTCACTGCCGACAGTGTCATCAGTACGGTGAGCGCAATCATTAGTGTTTTCTTCATATCTCAAAAATATTTAGAATGTCCATTTGAGGCCGAACTGCAGGCCAACGCCGGTTTTGTGCGGGTAGCTCAGCATGTCGTTGTACATCTTGTACCTGTAGCCCTGGATAAATCCGGGAATCCAGTCTGCATAAGCCTTTGCATACAATTGCAAGGGGTATGCCACGTTTACGGCGAGCCGTGCGCCGGGTTCGATGACAAGGGCCAGATTCCTCCATGTGTCCTTGTTTCCGGAGGAAACTTCGTGGGAACCGAAGATGCCGTCGGCACCCATCTGCAGGTAAGGCATAATCTCGAAGATGCGGGTAAGGTGCAGGGCGTGACCGTAACCCAGGCTGAACTGAACCGGGGTGTAATTGGATGCCTGACGTATGTCGAAGCCAAAGTATGCGAGCAGGTAAGACATTGAGCCGCCGGTGTTTACGTCCATAAGGAAATCGACGTCGATTCCTATGGCCATCCTGCCGGGGGCGCCGAGACGGAGCCCTGGAGCCACGCCGAGGCGCATGTCGTTGCTCTGCTTGATGGTCCAGCCTTCTTCTATGTTGGCAAGGCCGGAGATCTGGTAGAACTCACTGGGTTCTGTGTTGCCTTCGGAGATGCCCTCGTTGTCGGCAATCTCGGTGGCGCGCAGGTAACCGCGGGGTACTGACTTGAGGTTGCCGTCCTTGTCTTCGGTGTAGGAATAGGAACGGTAGCGGGCTCCGTTGTAGAGTCCCTCCTTTGTGCCTATCTTGGCCCTGAGAGGCTTGACGGCGATGATTCCGCCGGCCACCTCCCATGCCGGGATGACATTCTCGAGCCCGGTGATGATGCTGTACATGCAGCTGGAGGCCGCTTCCCTTACGTTCTTGCCGGAACCGGAAGCGACGGTGGAGGCTATGTATTCCATGGGGATGTCGAGTTCCTGGAATGCACGCAGCTTGCTCTCGCGCACGGCCTGGCTATCGTCGTCATATATCCAGCACTTCTCGAAGAAATCGTTTATGTCGTCGTCGGTGGCGCCGATCCTGAAAGCATATCCGCGGGCGCTGGTGTGCCAGGTCACCTTGCCCTCCCGGTCGGTGCTGCTGTCGATGTTGTAGAAGTCGGAAACTACAATGTAACTGCCTTTTACGAGCGAATATCCCGCATCGCCGAGGGCGTCCTCACCGATGCGGGCGGCACGGGCGTTGATGACGTCCTGGTCCTTGGCGTCGTAGTTGCCGCGGTAACGGACCGTCTTGTCGTCCATCATGCCGCGGGAGTCGCGGTTGAAGATGCTGGCGAGAATCTCGCGGGAGAATGCAGTGGCCTCGACTGCCTCCTGGATGTCCTGGAGAGGGACGGACTCCTTGCGGTCTTTGCGGATACGCAGAGACTTGGTCTTGATGGAGTTGATGTCGAATTTGGCTCCGGGGTTGAAATCGTACACGGCACTTGAAGTGTTGGTGTCGTAACTGTCTCCGCGCTGGATAACCACGAACGATACGCTGTTGCGGTTGTAGTCGCTCGTGACAACGTCTTTGATTTTGGCCTGAGCCCCGAGCTGGAGGCTGATCAGCAGGGCCGCAAAGGTCAAAACCGTGAATCTTTTCTTCATTGTATTATAGGTTAGTGTTTTGTAATATCCACAAATCTAAGGATTATTCCCCTTTTATCCAAATAAGAGTAGATAGATGCGCTTTGCGCCGGCGGGGTAGAAAAAATAGTGATAAAAAATATCGAAAAAAATTTGCGGTTTAATGAAAAAGTTCTATCTTTGCATTCCCAAAACACAGAGGAGGACTCGTTAGCTCAGTTGG
>DGVM01000040.1 GCA_002395925.1 Bacteroidales bacterium UBA4284 | reverse complement strand
GGCAAGATGCTTACCCTCGGCCTCCAGCACATGTTCGCCATGTTCGGAGCCACGATCCTGGTCCCTGTAATCACAGGTCTTTCGATGAGTGCCACCTTGCTGTTCGCAGGTTTGGGCACTTTAATTTTTCATTTCCTTACCAAACTGCGGGTTCCGGCATTCCTGGGGTCCTCCTTCGCCTTCCTCGGCGGCTACGCAGCGGTAGTCTCGATGGGAGCCCAGCAAGGACTCAGCGCCTCAGAATCATTGCCTTATGCCTGCATCGGAGTTTTCTCGGCAGGCATTATTTATTTTGTCTTGGCGGGGCTCATCGCAGCCTTCGGAGCTAAGAAGGTAATGCGTTTCTTCCCGCCTATCGTCACCGGGCCCATCATCATAGCCATAGGACTTACCCTGTCCGGTTCTGCTATCCAGAACTGCAACAGCAACTGGTGGATCGCCCTCCTTGCAATCGCCATCATCATAGTCTGCAATATTTGGGGCAAGGGTATGATACGCATCATACCCATCCTGCTCGGCGTACTCGGCTCCTACATAGTAGCCGCCTGCTTCGGCATCTGCGATTTCAGCGCCGTCAAGGAAGCCGCTTGGCTGGGCCTGCCGTTCCGCTGGGAGAACACCGCATTCCATGTGTTCAGCAATCCCAACTGGGGCCTGCTCGTAAGCGCCATTATCGCCATCGTGCCTATATCGCTGGCCACCATGATGGAGCATATCGGAGACATGTGTGCCATTTCGTCCACCGTCGGCGAGAACTTCCTGGAGAATCCGGGTCTGCACCGCACGCTCATGGGCGACGGCCTCGCAACCATGATGGCATCGCTCTTCGGCGCCCCTGCCAACACCACTTACGGCGAGAACACCGGCGTCCTCAACCTCACCAAGGTCTATGACCCCCGCGTCATCCGCATCGCCGCAGTCTTCGCCATCATCCTCAGCTTCTGCCCCAAATTCAGCGCCCTCATCGCCTGCATGCCCGCATCGACCATCGGCGGCGTCTCGCTGGTGCTTTACGGTATGATTTCCGCCGTCGGTGTACGTAACATCGTAGAGAACAAGGTGGACTTCACCAAGAGCCGCAACGTGCTCGTAGCAGCCCTCATACTTGTCCTCGCCATCGGCATCAAATACGGCGCCGGCGATGCCATCGACCTCGGCTTCACCAAGCTCAGCGGCCTGGCAGTGGCAGCCATCGTGGGCGTAGTGCTCAACGCATTGCTTCCCGGCAAAGATTACGAATTCGGTGCAAATCCCGAAGGAGACAAGGCCGTGGATTTTGAGATCAATCCCTCTTTGAGAAAGTAAACCCCTATATATTCAACTCATAAACTACGTTTTATGTTTAAAAAATTAATCTTCGCCGTTGCTCTTGCAACACTTGCCCTTGGCCAGGCAGCCAAGGCCCAGACCAACCTCCAGACGTTCTACGATTTCGGCAAGAATCGCGGACACGTCACCACCACCCTCGAAGGTTTCTACAACGACAATTGGGGAAACACCTTCTTCTTCATCGACTATGACTTCAACAGCAAGGATGCCAAGGGCGTAAACCAGGCACCAAGCGGCAGTTACATGGAAATCGCACGCTGCCTCAACTTCTGGCAGAACACTCCCCTGTCACCCCTGAGCCTGCAGGTTGAATACAACGGACTCGTCGGCGTCAACCAAAACTTCCTCTTCGGTCTGGATTACTTCCTGCACAGCGAAGACTTCAGCAACACTTTCAACTTCAAGCTGCTCTACAAGACCTTCAGCGGCATCGCCACAAGCGACATTCCCGTTCAGTTCACCTTTGTATGGGGAATGCAGGATCTGTTCGGCCTCAAAGGTCTCAGGTTCAGCGGTTTCGCAGATATCTGGGGAGAGAATGTGATTAACTTCATGGAAGGAAGCGACAAGCCTCGCAAGTTCGTCTTCATCTCCGAGCCTCAGCTCTGGTACAACGTCGGCAGCCTCTTCGGCGTACCCAACCTCAACATCGGCGGCGAGGTGGAACTATCCTGGAATTTCGCCGGTTACGACGGCTTCTACGCACGTCCCTGCATAGGTACCAAGTGGGTCTTCTAAACTGACCGGGCTATGACACCTTCCTTTGAAAAGCTGTTCGGATTCGACTCAGCCAAGCACAGTGTGCGCACTGAGATAGTCGCAGGTATCACTACCTTCCTCACGATGGCCTACATCCTGGCCGTCAACCCTGCAATTTTCAGCGCCCTCGACGGCATGCCCGGCGGCGCGGTATTCACCGCCACCGCTCTGGCTGCAATCGTCGGTACGCTCGTCATGGCTCTCTACGCCAAGAAGCCGTTCGGACTCGCGCCCGGCATGGGCCTCAACGCCTTCTTTGTCTATACCGTCTGCCTCGGAATGGGTTACAGCTGGCAGTTCGCACTGACCGCCGTTCTGCTCGAGGGTATCCTGTTCATCATCCTGACGCTCACCAAGTTCCGCACCTGGCTGCTGAATGCCATCCCCGGCACTCTCAAGAAGGCAATCGGCGCCGGTATCGGCCTGTTCATAGCCTTCATCGG
>DGVM01000076.1 GCA_002395925.1 Bacteroidales bacterium UBA4284 | reverse complement strand
CTGCACCCCCAGGGGACAAGGGGAGGGTTCCCCTTGCGCCGCTGCCGCGGCTAACCCCTCTGTCGGCACTTCGCGCCGCCGTCGCCAGTGGCACTGCCGCCAAGGCCGATGACAAGACGCCGGCATCCTTTCCAGAATGCTTCCATTATGAGTTCACCCACTCCCTTGCTGGATGCAATGATTGGATTTTTAAGGCTACAACTTCCCCTGCGCGTTCCTTGCCCACGCCTAAATTTTTTTGCAAAGATTCAGGATTTGCGGCTAAAAATTCGTGAAGTTTCTTTTTGTTGAAGAAGTTGGTACGCCCTATTTTATACGACACACCAGCCCGCTGAAGAATCTTACTATCTACAATCTTCTGAGCCTTGTCGGAGCCTATACCCAAATGATTAGCTAGATTCTGAATCCCGGAAATAACAATGGCAGCTTCGGCTGCCTTTTTTTTGCTGGGACGACTAAGAATGTCTATATTTGCAAGTATAGACATAACGACTTATGATTATTGCCTCTGATGCCGTAAAGCGGCAATACGTGATTCCGGTCGTGGAATCATTTGTATTCCTTCCCGTCTCGGTTCTGTGCGACAGCTACGACGACGCCACGCTGGAAGACACCTACGATGACATTTTAACCATTTAACCACAGCGCTATGAACAGAAACCACATTCTCACGGTTATGGCGCTCGCAGCGCTGGCCGCCGTTTCCTGCCAGACGAAAGATACTGACATTCAGGTTCCTGCAGCAGAACAGGAGCCTCAGGAGATCCAGGTCACATTCAATGCCGGATGGGATAAGGCCGGCGACACCAAAACCGTCCGCCAGCCCGACGGCAAGGTGTTCTGGTGCCCTGGCGATGCGATAAATATCATCTATGGTAACTGGTGTGGCGCCGGACAGCAGTTCAATTCCCTCTGCTCCGAACCTTCGGCAACCACCAGTTTCACCGGGACCCTTCCGTCCGGTGTCAACGAAGTCTGTGCCGTTTATCCATATAGCAGCAGCAGTTATCTGGCTGAACGCAACGAAACGGATGACTATTACTACATAGTTGTTCCCAATTGCCCCCCGGCACAGCAACTTGGCGTTCCCGGTACGTTTGAAAACGGCTATTTTGTTTCTGCAGCACGCACCACCACAAAGAACCTGCGCTTCAAACACGTGACCGGCGGTATCAAATTCAGCCTCAGCCGCTCAGACATCAAGAAAGCTTCCCTGGTAAGCAACGATGGCAACGGCTACACAGCCATTGCCCAGTACGCAGTTTTCCGGCTCTATCCGGACCGCCTGGAAACATGGAAAGAATCCTGGGGCGGGACGGATGTCGACTTCGGCGCCACGAAAATCGATCTCACGCCTAAGGAAGGCAGTACGTTCCAGTCCGGAGTCTATTATTACATAGTCACAAGGGCGTGCAAGCTTCCGGCCGGATTCAAGCTGCAGCTGTATACAGATGAGAAGTGCGCGGAACTGAACATTTCTTCTTCCGTGACAATCCAGGGCGGCCATTTCCTGAGTGCCGACAACATCGACCAGGGTCTGGAATGGAAAGCCGTGAGCGGCGGATTCGAAGACTATACGTTTGACCCGATAAACTAAGGAGGACCTGACCATGAAACACAATGCCTTGATTATCATTGCACTTGCAGCTATCGTAGCGGCCTCCTGCCAGAAAGCCCCGGAAATCCCGGCCTCCACTACAGTCACAATAACTGCCGGATTTGACAATACCCGCACATCCATTGACGGCAGCACCGGAGCCGTGAGCTGGTCGGCCCACGAACGCATCCTGGTCTTCCCCAGCAGATATGGCCAGCAGGTTCTCGAAGGCCAGGTCTTCACCTCCACCAACGACACTCCTCAGGCAGTCGCTGAATTCCAAGGCCAGTTGCCTGCAGCCGATTTTGACTTCACCCACTATTGGGCCGTCTACCCTTATTCCACCGATGCTTTTGCCAACGGAGAAGCCTTTGCCGGCATCCTGCCCGCCACCCAGGAAGGCATCCCTGACACGTTCCCCGACAACCTGAACGTCGCAGCCGCATACACGAAAGACCCGTACAGCATGACCTTCCAGCACCCCTTGAGCGGCCTTCGCTTCTCGGTGCAATCCTCAGGTATCACAAAAGTGATATTCCGTTCCAACGAACTTTATGGCATAAACGGCGACTACCAGTTCGAGATGGACGGCAGCGGTGTCATCAGAACTACCGGTTATTCACAATATGCCGGCCCCGACGGTCTGGAATACACGATTACGGAACTCATCCCCCGGAGCGGGACATTGGATCCCGGGCACTCATACTATATCGTCCTAATCCCTTGCCTATTAACAGGCGGCTTCACACTCCTGTTCGAACGCAATGATGGCAAGTACGCCTACAGGAGGATTGACAAGGACGTCGAATTCCCCCGTGCCACTTTCCGCACCCTCATGGATGCCGACGCCGGCCTTGAATGGATGGGCGGCGAGCCGCATCTCTCCGTTGAATCCGTCAATCTCACCGAAGAAGCATCCTACTTTGCCGTAGAAGCCATTTGCCCTTCAGGCGACTACACGGTCACGACCGACTGCGACTGGCTGCGCGAAGTGGCCCCGGAGGACGATGTCATCAGCTACGGAGACGCCGCGAATCTCAATCTCGGCGGCGAATCCCGTTTCCAGGGCTGTACCCATGGTTTCCTTGCCAAGGCCAACACCGGAGCAGCCCGGACCGGAAAGGTTTTGTTCAGTAAAGACGGTGTAGATTATCCCGTAACGGTCAGCCAGGACGCCGGAACTCTTCCGTATATAGACCGTAACCATATCGGCTTTACCATGCGACAGACGAATACCGGGTCATCTTACAACTGGCAGAGGGACCTCCTGTGGGAAGTCCGTGCCGCTGTTCCGTCATTCAACATAGCGGAAGGCGTTTATGGATCCGGAACAAGCGACACGTACACGGCAGGAAAGTGCCTGTCCTGGCAGTATGGAGGGTGGGGCGCCTTAGACGGACGCGTCCGTCTTCAGGGCTGGAACCCCAGGCCCGCGGTGTCCGACATCGTCGCCTGGATGAATGAATCCGATGAGTATTACCCTGCACGTACGTCCATTTCGGTGACTTCATACAATGTCGATACGGCATCCCGACTCATCACCGCGACCGTGCAGGTATACGCTTCCAAGGCAGGGACGTATAAGCTGACCGGCATGCTGATTGAAGACGCCGCCAATACGGGCATGTCCGTCTCCGCCATCAACTCGCTGAACCTGATTGTTGGATATCTGACTGATTATGCCGGCGAAACCGTCACCATAGACGCTGACGGCGGCTCTGCATCGCTTGAGCTTTCCATCCAGGCACCTCCTGAGTACCACAGTTCCGGCAACTGGGGAGACCTCGACCAGATGCACGTCCTGCTGTACACCCAGGCTCAATATGGCACCCAGGCAAAGGTGCGTGCAACCGCGCCCTTGAACGATACTTCCTGGTATATAGACAATTCCCTCCAGGTGGAGTAGCGCTTCCCCAAAGGCTGCGTTACAGTTCGAAATCTCGCCCTCTCCGCCAGAAGGCCTTCAGCATGCGCTGGAAGCCTTCTGCCTTAGAGGCCGAGAAAAGGCCCGCGCAGCGGGGCTACTTTTGCAGGGGCCGGCCTCCTTGAGAAACCGCTTCAACAGGAAGGCGAGGAAATATGGGAACGTGTAAAACTTGCCACCCCATCCGATATTCTTGTACCCAAACTTGATTCCATAGGAGACATCAGGATAAGACTGCCAATCGATGAGGTGGTTTAGTGAGGCAGTGGCTCCGTCACGGGCCTTTACCTCGACAGGAATCAGCGAGTCGGAATCGCGGACGAAGAAGTCCATTTCCAAAGCCGGGTTATCGTTCTTATAGTAGTAAAGTTGCTCATAGCCGG
>DGVM01000165.1 GCA_002395925.1 Bacteroidales bacterium UBA4284 | reverse complement strand
AGCATCCAGAGCTTGCCTTCCTGAATGGTGAACTCGATGTCCTGCATGTCATGGAAGTGGCTCTCGAGCTTGAGGCGGATTGCGTCGAGTTCTGCGTAGACCTCGGGCATCGCCTTCTCGAGGCTCTGCAGGTGCTTGTTATGATCGGTCTTGGTGGCCTCGTTCAGAGGGTTGGGGGTACGGATACCGGCAACCACGTCTTCGCCCTGGGCGTTGATGAGCCATTCGCCGTAGAACTTGTTGTCGCCGGAAGCAGGGTTGCGGCTGAACGCCACGCCCGTTGCGGAGGTATTGCCCATGTTTCCGAACACCATGCTCTGCACATTTACAGCGGTTCCCCAGTCATCGGGAATCTTCTCGATGCGGCGATAAGCGATGGCACGCTTTCCGTTCCAGCTCTTGAACACTCCGCCGATGGAGCCCCAAAGCTGAGCCTCGGCGGTATCGGGGAATTCCACTCCGAGAACTTCCTTGACCTTTGCCTTGAACTTGTCGCAGAGATCCTTGAGTTCTTCTGCGGTGATGTCGGTATCGGACTTGTAGCCCTTGGCATCCTTGAGCTCCTGCATCATGCGGTCGAGCTGCTGGCGGATTCCCTGTCCGTCCTCGGGCTCGATGCCCTCGGCCTTCTCCATGACGACGTCGGAGTACATCATGATGAGGCGCCTGTATGCATCATACACGAAACGGGGGTTACCGGTCTTCTTGATCATTCCGGGGAGAGTCGCGGAGCAGAGGCCGATATTGAGGATGGTGTCCATCATACCCGGCATGGAGCTGCGGGCGCCGGAACGGCAGCTTACGAGGAGGGGATCTTCGGTATCACCGAATTTCTTGCCCATAAGTTTCTCTGTTGCTGCAAGGGCTTCCGCTACTTCGCCCTTGAGTTCTGCTGAATAACCACCGCCAAGCTGGTAATACTCGGCACAGCATTCTGTTGTAATGGTAAATCCGGCAGGAACCGGCATACCGAGGCGGCTCATTTCCGCCAGGTTCGCTCCCTTTCCACCAAGGAGCTCTCGCATGGATCCGTCGCCCTCTGCGGTCTTGCCGCCAAAGCGATAAACCCTCTTTTTCATGTCTGACATATCTGTTCTGTGTTTAATTGTTTTCAAAAAAATCCCGCGAATTTAACAAAAATCCTACTATTTGCAAAATGCCTTGGAATCAGAGCAGTTTGGACGCGATTTCGGACAATTCGCTGCGTTCTCCCTTGCGGAGGAAAACGTGTTGGAAAATCTTCTGCCCGTCCATCTTCTCTCCGGTGTGGGTAAGGCCGTTGCTCCACTGGTCGAGGTAGGGCTGGTCTATCTGGAAGATGTCGCCTGTCAGCACTATCTTGGTCCCTTCTCCGGCACGGGTGACTATGGTCTTGACTTCCAGAGGTGTAAGGTTCTGCGCTTCGTCGATGATGAAGAAGGCGTTGCCGAGGCTGCGTCCGCGGATGTAGGCCAGCGGCTCGATGACCAGCTTCTCGTCCTTGAGCAGGCCCTCCAGGTGGGTGGCTTCGCGGGAAGACGCCTTGAACTGCCCCTTGATGACATTGAGGTTGTCCATTAGAGGCTGCAGGAAAGGTGTCATCTTCGTGTTCTTGTCGCCCGGAAGGAATCCTATGTCCTGATTGCCGAGAATGACCGCCGGACGGGAGATGTATATCTGGTCGAAATCTTTTTCCTGCTCCAGGGCGGCTGCAAGGGCGAGCAGGGTCTTGCCCGTGCCCGCACCGCCGGTAAGGGTGACGAGTTTCACCTTGGGATTCAGGAGAGCGTCCAGGGCCATCTTCTGCTCGTCGTTGCGGGGCTTGATGCCATATGCGCTATGGGCCTTTATCAGCACAACCTTTCCACGGTCGGCATCGTAACGTGCGCAGACAGTCTCGGAGCCCTTGTCTCCCTGCCAGCGGAATTTGAACAGCTGGTTCGGTTCCGGCTCCTTGTCCACCACGGACTTCCATTGTATGGCATTCTCCGGGCCGTAGACAAGTTCCTGCAGGAGTTCCGGAGCGAGGGTGTAATACTGGACCTCGCTGTTGGCATTCTCCACCCTGGACTCTTCGACACGGTCGGTCAGATAATCCTGGACCTCCATCCCGGCCGCCTTGGCCTTCATCCGCAGATTGACATCCTTGGTGACCAGCGCCACGAAAGTGCCCGGATTGTTGTCCCGCACCCAGATGGCGGTCGCCAGGATGCGGTGGTCCTGGATATCGTCCTTGAAAAGGTCCTTCATGGAATCCGGGAAAGGATGGTTGGGTTCCACCTTGATAAGCCCCAGGTCCTTGCCGATGGGCAGGCCCTTGGCTCCGAAGGTCTTGCCGTCGGATATCTTGTCGAGATCTCTCAGGAAATGGCGGGCGTTGTACGCCAGCGTGTCATTGCCTTTCTTGAACTTGTCCAGTTCTTCCACCACGGCGATGGGAATCACGAGATTGTTGTCCCGGAAACGCCGTATGGCCTTGTGGTCGTGCAGGGGGACATTAGTGTCCAGCACAAAGATTTTTGGTTTTCCCATATATCGGTTTTAGTCTTCTCCCTCTCCTCCCTGGCGCTGAACCAGAGATTCGAGAATATTCTGTATGCCCGTTTTTGCGGAGGACCTGACACGCACGGCGCCGCCGTTGGCGGCAGGATGCCCGAGCGGATAGAAGGCCACGTCCTGCAAAAGCAGTTCGGCATCTATATAATCGAAATCTATATCCCTGATCTGTATGACAACCCCCGGCACCTCCGCGAAGAGAAGGCTGACGATGTCCGTGTCCGGCTGGGCGCGCCTGAGGTCGGACAGGTCCAGGACCGCACCCGTGCGGGCGTTCGCCATGCCCTTGAGGGCAGGCAGCAGGCCGCCTTCACCCACGCTCGCACCCGCAAGCACGATTCCATCCTCAACAAGTTCACGCACCACTTCGTAGCAGTCGATGAAATAATCGGCATCGTCGACCTGGGGCGCCGTGGGAGGATTGATCCCTTGAGTCTGCGCCAGAAGAGAGCCGCCGAGCCGGTATGGAGACGAGTCGAAGGGGATGTAGATTATCCACGAGGATTCGTCTGGCTGGAAAGAATTGGAAATCCCGGCCGCACCCATATGGGGATTCTGAGTGGTGAACGGCTGTTCGATCAGGTCTTCTTCGTCGGCCGTATGGCGTATGTCGGCGGCGACCTCCAGCGAGCAATTATCTTCGCTGCGATGGCAGGAATAGTCCGTCAGCTGGATGTTCAGGGCGTCCAGCATGTCTCCGACCGCCTCTACGGAACGGTAGAATCCCGCCATGTTCCCGACCTGCAGGTTGTTCCAGTTCCATTTTATATCCAGAGACAGGTCCCCGATACGGAAATGCCCCAGTTTCCAGATGCAGTCGATCAGGGCGCCCGCTATCTTTCCGCG
>DGVM01000003.1 GCA_002395925.1 Bacteroidales bacterium UBA4284 | reverse complement strand
AGGAGTGCATCGACCAGCTCCAGATTGCAGAAAACGCCGAGCGTCTTAAGGAAGCCGGAGAATAACCGGAGAAAAAGAGTTTCGATGCTCGCGGTCTAGCCCGCAGGGCTTACCCTGCGTAAGGCCGGAAGGCGATGCAGGCGTTGTGGCCTCCGAAGCCGAAGGATTCGGAGATGCCGAGCGTAAGCGGAATCTCCACTGCGTGACCGGGGGTGTAGTCCAGGTCGCATTCCGGGTCGGGATTGTCGAGGTTGATGGTGGGAGGGACCACTCCGTCTTGGAGGGCGAGGACTGTCGCCAAGGCCTCTGCTGCACCTGCCGCACCGAACATGTGTCCGTGCATCGACTTGGTGCTGCTGATGTGAATGCCGTAGGCGGCATCGCCGAAGGCCACTTTGAGGGCCGTCGTTTCTGCTACGTCGTTGAGTTTTGTGCCTGTACCGTGGGCGTTTACGTAAACAGTATCGGCAGACGGGTCGTATCCGGCCTGGTCGAGGGCGATGCGTATGCAACGTCCCTGTGTTGAGCCGTCGGGACGCGGGGCCGTGGCATGATAGGCGTCACAGGTGCTCCCGTAGCCCACCATCTCGGCATAAATGTGCGCTCCGCGGGCCTTGGCGTGCTCCATCTCCTCGAGAATGAGTACTGCGGAGCCGTCTGCCATCACGAAACCTGCGCGGTCTGCGTTGAACGGAAGGCTGGCGTGCTTGGGGTCTTCAGCACGGGTGAGGGCGCGGGCGTTGCCGAATGCCGCAGTTCCTATTGGGATGGCGCAATGGTCGGTGCCCCCGGCGATTACGGCGTCAGTGTAGCCGTGAATGATGGCACGGTATGCCTCGCCGATGGAGTGGGTGGCGGTGGCGCATGCGGTGACTATTCCGATGCAGGAGCCCTGGGCCCCGTACTTGATGGCAATTTGCCCGCCGGCCATGTCGGCTATCATGGTGGGAACGAAGAGGGGAGAGATCCACTGTCCGGTGGGGTCCTCTATCATCTTGGTCACCTCGCGCTGTATTGTCTGGAAGCCGCCGATTCCTGAACTCACGTAGGTGGAAAGGCGCTCGGCGTCGATATTCTCTCCGACTGCAAGACCGCTGTCCTTCATGGCCTGATATGCTGCGGCCATGGCGAAGATGGTGAAAGGATCCTGCTTGCGGATGAACGGTTTGTCCATCCCGTATTCTTCGGGATTGAAATTACGGACTTTGCCGGCTATGTGGACGGGCAGTCCCTCTGTAGGAAATTCAGTTATATAATCTATACCGCAGACTCCGTTCCTGAGGTTGTCCCAGAAGGTCTTAACATCGTTTCCTACGCAGGAAATGACGCCGAGTCCGGTCACTGCAACTCTTTTATTCATAGGCTTTATTAATGGAGTCGCAAATATACGAATTTTTCCTATATTTGCACTGATATGCCCAGCTTCAAACCAAGCACCCAGGTCCCCAGATACCTTCTTGGCAAGCATCAACTGATTACGACCGTTACCTTTGCGGCCTTCTTCTCGTTGATGTTCCTGCTGTTGAGCATACCGTTTTCGCATAACGCATGGTTCGCCCTTGGCCGCAGCGAGGCGTTCCTGTTCACCGTCATCTTCTATCTTCTGTCGCTGGCCCTGGTCATCGCCAGCAAGATGGTGCTCTATACCCTCAGGGGGGCGCGCAACTTTACCGTACTGCAGTACGTGCTGTGGAATTTCGGCGAAATCCTGGTGATCGCGCTCATCTATTCCTTCTTTACGCTGGAGGGCGGCAAGTACGGCCTCATCTCCCTGGAGCAGACCGGGTTCTGGCGCATATTCCTCGGGGCGCTGGGATATGCCACCATGTCGCTGGGGGTACCCTATGTAATTGCAACCCAGTATTTTCAGATAGAAGAGAAGAACAATACTATACGCCTTATGAGCTACGACGAAGTAGTCTCCGACGTACCCATCCCCAGAAGCGAAGAACAGCGTATAACCCTCTTCGACAGCAGCGGGGTCCTCAAGTTCTCCATTAGCCCCGACAACCTTTATTTCATAGAATCCGACGACAATTACATCCAGGTCTGGTATGCAGATTCCACCTCGGAAATGCGCAAATACATGCTCCGCTGCCGGCTCAAGACGGTAGAAGAGAGTTTCTCCGAATCCGACCTGGTGCGCTGTCACCGCAAATACATCGTCAATATCCGTAAGGTCCGCGTCCTTTCCTCCTCCAAGGACGGCTACAGCATAGAGCTCGAGAGCGACGCAACCCCGGTCATCCCCGTTTCCAAGACTTACGAGCAGGCAGTGCTTGCCCGCTTCAATTCCAGACAATAACTATGTGGCAAAGAATCCAGACTCTTTATCTTGCACTTTCCACCGCACTCATTGCGGTGCTGTTCTTTACAGACAAGGCCGACGGCATTTCATTCACCGCCTACTGGCCGTACCTCGTACTGATAATCATCAGCCTGCTGCTGCACCTGCTGGCCCTTACGACCTGGAAATTCCGTGTGTTCCAGGTTCGCACGGCCGTGCTTGCGGCCATAATAACCCTCGCGCTGCAGGTTTGGCTCGTGGTTGATTTTGCCGTTACCGGCAACGACCCCTTGTTCCACATTCCCGCCTTGTTCCCGCTGGTCGCAGTCATCCTCGACATCATGGCCGCCCGCGGCATCTGGGCCGACGAACTCATGGTCCGAAGCGCCAGCCGCCTTCGTTCCTCAAATCGCAGAAAACATTAAAATTCACCGATATGCGTATTCCTGAATCAGAACTCATCATCAACGGCGACGGCTCCGTATTCCATCTGCACATCCGTCCCGACCAGCTCGCCGACACCGTCATCCTCGTGGGTGACCCTGGCCGCGTAGCTATGGTCAAGTCTTACTTCAGCTCCATCGAATGCGAGGGCGCTTCCCGCGAATTCGTCTGGGCTACAGGTATTTACAACGGCAAAAGGGTAACCGCCCTCTCTACCGGTATCGGCACCGACAACATCGACATCGTAATGACAGAGCTCGACGCCCTCGCCAACGTGGACTTCCAGACCCGCGAAGAGAAGAGTGAGCACAAGAGTCTCGACATCCTGCGTATCGGCACATGCGGCGCCATCCAGCCCGAAATCCCCCTCGGAGCCTTCATTTTCTCACATATTTCTATTGGCTGCGACGGTCTTCTCAACTGGTACGAGGGCCGCGACAGGATAGCGCTGACCGACTTCGAAGAGGCGTTCAAGGAGCACGTACATTGGAACAAGCATCTCCCCGACCCTTACTTCGTACGCGCCGGCAAGGCCATGACAGAGCGCTTCGCCGACTGCACGGTGAAGGGAATGACGATATCAGCATCCGGCTTCTACGGTCCGCAGGGACGTGTCGTACGTCAGGGACTCGCCATGCCCAACATGCTCGAAGACTTCGAAAGCTTCGAATTCAAGGGATACAAAATCACCAACTTCGAAATGGAAGGCTCGGCCCTTGCGGGAATGGCGGCGAAGCTTGGACACAACGCAGGTACCGTCTGCTGCGCCATCGCCCACCGCTACCTCAAGGATGCCAACACCGACTACAAGCCCCGTGTGGCGGAGCTCGTCAAGCTGTCGCTCGACAAGCTTACGGCGTAATCGAGTCTGTTCTAAGCGAGCCGCCCCAGGGAAGACCTTATCCTGCGGGCGGCTTCCTTTATCTTGTCCTCTGCGATGTGTGCGGGGGTAGGGAAGTCTGGCTCGCCGACGGACATGTTGATTACATCTATGCCGCGCGCGGACAGTTCTGCGCTTTTCTGCGCCATTGCGAACGTAGCCGACGGGCTGAGGCTCTGAAGGCGCTCCGATATCTGTTCTTTGACCATAGGATGCAAATATACGAAATCTCCCTGGACTGCGGCAGTGACATTTTGTCAGAAAAACACCGATGGCAAAGCTTTTGATATTTTGGATTGCGAAGCTCCTGCCACCAGACTGGCGGAGATACGAAAAGTAAAACAATAAAAAAACAAAGAATATGGGAAAAATCATCGGAATCGACCTCGGCACCACCAATTCATGTGTAGCCGTAATGGAAGGCAACCAGCCTACCGTAATTATCAATGACGAAGGCGCGCGCACAACGCCGTCCGTCGTTGCTTTCACCGATGGCGGCGAGCGCAAAGTGGGTTCTCCCGCAAAGCGCCAGGCCATCACCAACCCGAAGAACACCATCTTCAGTATCAAGAGGTTCATGGGCGAGACCTACGACCAGG
>DGVM01000054.1 GCA_002395925.1 Bacteroidales bacterium UBA4284 | reverse complement strand
TTTGAGTTTAATCTCCATTTTTACCTCCGTTTTTTGCCCTTGGATGGGCGTTAGTATAAACCTTTTGCAGTCGTTCGACGGTATTGTGCGTATAGACCTGGGTGGCTGCCAGCGAACTGTGACCAAGCAATTCCTTTATCGAATTGAGGTCGGCACCGTCCTGCAGGAGCTCCGTGGCGAGAGTGTGTCGAAGGACGTGGGGCGAACGGCGTACCGTCACTCCGGGCACTGCGGCGAATTCCTTCTTGACGACCCTGTCCACGAAAACAGGATACAGGCGGGCGCCCTTTGGGGTGCGAAGCAGCGGGGCCGCCGGGTCGTATGCATCTGACGTCAAAGAACTGACTGCACTCAAATATAAGGAAATTTCCTTACAAAGTGAAGGAAGAAGCGGAATTTCGCGCATTTTATCGCCTTTTCCTCTCACACGGAGGACCTGACGTTCGAAATCGACGTTGCTTACATTGAGGCCGATGAGCTCGGAACGGCGCAGTCCGCAATCGGCCAGCAGGCTGATAATAAGCCTGTTGAGCTTTTGCTCATAAGTACCGAATTCGGGATCGCCCTTGGTGCTTTCGAAATATGCCTCCATGGATTTGTCTTTGTAGAACACCGGAAGCCGTTTCTCCACCTTGGGCCGCTTGACCAGATGTACGGGGTTGCTGGAGAGCACCCCTTCTTTCATCAGGAAGCGACAGAAGCTGCTGAGCACGCTCAGATGCTGTGCGACCGTACGGGCAGACAGGCCGCGTGCGTCCATCAGGTGCACCTGATAGGCACGTATGCCGTTGACGTTGAGCGTATGCGCGTATTCTTCGGAGCCTTCGCAAAAATCCACCCACGACTGGAGCACGTCGGCATAGACCTCGCAGGTGCGGGGGGAATAGCGGCGCACGTCACGTATGTAGCGAAGGAACTTATTTCTCATATAGTCCGAACTCGGGAGCACGTTGCCGCATATATGCATCGGCCTCCTCGAAATTATTGCCTATCAGCCCTTCAAGTATGGCTTCCTTGACAACTTCTTTAAGTTTGCCTATCTTGTCGCAAGGGGGTATGCCGTAAACTTCCATCACATACTCTCCGGTGATGGGGTTCTTGAAATTGCGTATGCGGTCCTTCTCCTCCACCGCGACGAGTTTCTGCTTGACCAGCTCGAAGTTGGAGCGTATCCGCGCAACCTTTGCGGGATTCTTGGAGGTGATGTCGGCGTTGCAGAGTATCATCAGGTCTTCGATGTCGTCGCCGGCGTCGAAGAGTAGACGGCGCACCGCACTGTCGGTCACCTCGTCGCTTGCCAGAGCGATCGGGCGCATGTGAAGCCACACCATCTTGCGCACGAACTTCATTTCTTCCAGAGGCAGCCTGAGCCGGTTGAACAGAGGAGGGACCATCTTGCTGCCCAGCACGTCGTGACCATGGAAAGTCCAGCCCAGCACCGGGTCGTAGCGCTTGCTGGCCGCCTTGCCTATATCGTGCAGCAGGGCCGCCCAGCGCAAAGGGATGCTATCGGAAACCGCCGACACGTTGTCGAGCACCGCAAGCGTATGGGCGAAGTTGTCCTTGTGTCCGCGGCCGTCAACCGTTTCAACTCCCTTCAGTGCAGACAGTTCCGGAAGTATATGCTCCAGCAGGCCGCCTTCGTCGAGCAGGCGGAAAGCCAGCGAAGGACGAGGGCTGGCAAGCATCTTGACCAGTTCTTCCGAGATACGTTCCACAGACAGTATCCCCAGACGCCCGGACATGCGGCGCATGGATTCCATGGACTCCGGAACGATATGGAAGGTAAGCTCGGACGTACTGAGTTTTGCGGCGAAGCGCACGGCGCGCAACATTCTCAGCGGGTCGTCGGAATATGTGGTATCGGGATCGAGCGGCGTGCGTATAAGGCCGTCGCGCAGGTCGCGTACGCCGCCGAAAGGGTCCACCAGAGCGCCGAAGTCCTCCTTGCAGAGGCTGAGCGCAAGGGCGTTGATGGTAAAGTCACGGCGTTTCTGGTCGTCTTCCAGCGTGCCGTTTTCGACTATCGGCTTGCGGGATTCGCGGCGGTAGGACTCCTTGCGGGCGCCCACGAACTCCACCTCGTCGCCTTTGTAATGCAGCATCGCCGTACCGAAATTCTTGAAGTACGACACCTTCTGATGCGTCTTCTCTCCAAGGGCCCGGGCAAAGTCGATGCCGCTGCCCTCCACCACGATATCTATATCGCCGCTTGGGCGCCCAAGCAGGCAGTCGCGGACGTAACCTCCTATCACAAAGGCGCGTACGCCTAATTCTTCCGAAAGGTCGCTGACGATACGGAATATGGGTTTCTGCAAGAATTGGGGCATCAGTGTTGGCATAGCATCGTGTTATAATCGGGTAAGCCGGAGACGGGTTCGAAAGCGGAACCACAGCGCCGGAAGACCATGGTGGAGCCGCCGTTGGTAAGGAATATCCAGTTCACGTTCAGCGCCGCATCGTACCTGAGGGCCTGTCTGGCGACAGCCTCCGTGAGGGGGACGTCGGGGCGCTTGCATTCGACTACGGCGAGCGGCCGGCCATTGCGGTCGTAAATAAGTATGTCGGCCCGGTAATCCTTGGCGCCGAAACGGAGGGCTGCCTCGCTCATCATAAGGTGACGGGGCACGCCGAAGCTTGCGGCAAGTTCGCTTATGAACCACTGCCGCACCCTCTCTTCGGGGGTATCCGCAACGCTCTTGCGGCGCAAGGGATCGAACAGCGTACTCATCTGGGCCTGAGGTATTTGGCAGTAAACGTATCGGCGCCGGCAAGCTCTTCGGGGGTACCTTCAAAGACCACCTGGCCTCCACGGTCGCCGGCATCGGGGCCGAGGTCGATTATCCAGTCGGCGCTGCGTATCACGTCGGGGTTGTGCTCTACGACGACAAGCGAATGTCCCGCCTGAAGCAGCGCGTCGAAACTCTGGAGGAGCTTCTCGACATCGTAGAAATGCAAGCCGGTGGTAGGCTCGTCGAAAATGAACAGTATGTGGTCTTTCTTGCGGTTCTGGCGGCTCTGCGAAAGGAACCAGGCAAGCTTGACCCTCTGGCTCTCGCCTCCGGAGAGCGTGCTGCTGCTCTGCCCCAGGCGTATGTAGCCCAGGCCGACGTCCAGAAGCGGCTGCAGCCGTTCCACCACAAGCTTGGCCTCGGGTTCAGGCCCAAGGGCGAAGAACTCCGATGCCTGTGAGACGCTCATGCCGAGAATGTCGTCGATGTTCATGCCGCGATAGCGGACCTCGAGCACGTCGGGTTTGAAGCGTTTGCCGCCGCACTCGTCACACACCATGCTCACATCGGCCATGAACTGCATCTCTATCTTAACCCTGCCCTCTCCCTGGCACTCGGGGCAACGCCCTCCGTCGGTGTTGAAACTGAAATAGTTGGGCCCGAAGCCGTTTATCTTGGCATATTGCTGGCTGGCAAGGAGTTCCCTTATGGGGTCGTAAGCCTTGAGATAGGTGACAGCGTTGGAACGGGAACTGCGGCCAATGGGATTCTGGTCCACGTATTCCACCCGCTGGATGCGGTCCAGGTTGCCTCCCAAAGTGCGGAAGACGCCTGGGAGGTCGCCGGATTCTTCCAGCCTGCGCTTCATTGCCGGGTAGAGTATGTCGCCCACGAGGCTCGACTTGCCGGAACCGCTAACCCCCGTAACGACCGTCAGCACGCCCAGCGGTATGTTTACGCTGACATCGCGCAGGTTGTGTTCCCTTGCGCCTTCTATCTTTATGCTGTACGTCCAGGGGCGACGGGTGCGGACGTAACGGTGAACTCCGCCGTCAAGATACTGAAGGGTAAGCGATTGCGCGGGACGCTCGAGGGTGATGCCCTCCGGAGGGCCCTGGTAGATGACCTCTCCGCCAAGTTCTCCCGCCAGCGGGCCCATGTCTATCAGCTGGTCGGCGGCGCGGATAATCTCTTCGTCGTGTTCTACGACGATGACGGTGTTGCCCAGGTCGCGGAGGCGCCGGAGCACATTGATAAGGCGCTCTGTATCGCGGGGATGCAGGCCGATGCTGGGTTCGTCGAGAATATACATCGAGCCCACCAGGCTGGAGCCGATGGCGGTTACCAGGTTGATGCGCTGGCTCTCGCCTCCGCTGAGAGTGTTGCAGGCGCGGTTGAGCGTCAGGTAGCCAAGACCCACATCGTCTATGCAGCGCAGGCGGTTGAGTATCTCGGCACGAGGTTCTGCGGTGATTTCCTGCTCGGCCGGGGTAAGCTGAAGGTGCTCGAAGAAGACCAGCAGCTCTTCCACAGTCATTGCCAGCAGTTCCGCTATGGTCTTGCCGCCCACACGCACGTACAAGGCCTCTTTGCGAAGGCGCGTGCCGTGGCAGGCATGACAGGTCGTGCGGCCGCTGAAACGGTTGAGCATGAACTTGTACTGTATCTTGTAGCGCTGGGTCTCGACCCACTCGAAGAATTCGTTGATGCCGAACAGCTGGTTTTCGTCCTGTGAAGGGTTGCGGGCATTCCAGATTATATCCTTTTCGCGCTCGCTCAGTTCGCACCACGGCTTGAAAGCGTCGATGCCGTACTTGGGCGCGAGGCGGACCAGATGATCCTTGAACCAGCCCATCTTCTCGCCACGCCAGCAGGCTATCGCACCGTCGTAGATGCTCTTGAGCTTGTCGGGGATGACGAGGTCTTCGCTGATGCCTATGATTTTTCCAAGGCCGCCGCAAACCGGGCACGCTCCCAGAGGGCTGTTGAAGCTGAACAGGAAGTCGTCGGGTTCGATGAACTTGATACCGTCGCGCTCGAAGCGGCTGCTGAAGGCACGCTTGATACCCTCGGAAGTGGCGATTGCCATGAGTCCGTCGCCCATGGAAAAGGCATCGGAAAGGCTTGAAAGCAGTCGCTGGCGGTCCTCCAGGTCGCGGAAACGGTCAACCAGCAGCCAGGCGTCCGAGGGGTCTTCCCCGCTGCTGAGGACGTCTTCGATCTTGCGGGGCTTGCCGTCGGCCCACAGGCGGTTGTAACCGTCTTCCTTGAGTCCGAGCAGAAGCTCCGTATGGTCGGTACGGCTGCGCCAACGCAGGTCGGCAAGAACGTATCGGTCTTCGGGTTCGCAGGACTCCAGCCAGCGCACCACGTCCTGTACCGATTCCTTGCGCACTTCCCCACCCGATACCGGGCTGTACGTACGGCCTATGCGAGCAAATATAAGGCGCAGGTAATCATATACTTCCGTAGTCGTGGCGACAGTTGAGCGGGGATTCTTTATATTGACCTTCTGCTCTATTGCGATTGCAGGAGGAATGTCTTCTATGCCGTCCACGTCGGGTTTGCTCATGCGGCCGAGAAACTGCCGTGCATAAGCGCTCAGACTCTCGGCAAAGCGGCGCTGGCCTTCTGCAAACAGAGTGTCGAAGGCCAGGCTCGATTTGCCGCTGCCCGATACCCCGGTGATTACCACCAGTTTGCCGCGAGGTATCTCGATCGTTATATTTTTGAGGTTGTTAACCCTTGCTCCCTTTATCAACATAGCTTACAAAAATACTAAAATTTATGCAATTATTCAGAAGCCGGGAGCCTTAATCGCTTAAATCGGGATTACGAGCTTGAGGACGATGCTGCGGCCGGTCAACGGGTTCTCGCCGGCTGAGCCGCGGCAAATAATAATTTTTTCAAAAAAGTATTGTAAATACAAAAAAAGTGTCTATATTTGCATCCGCGTTTAACGCAGACCAGCGCACTTGGTGCGGTAGTTCAGCTGGTTAGAATGCCGGCCTGTCACGCCGGAGGTCGAGGGTTCGAGTCCCTTCCGCACCGCTCAAAA
>DGVM01000197.1:1291-4002 GCA_002395925.1 Bacteroidales bacterium UBA4284 | reverse complement strand
CATGTTGACCTTGGCGGCGATGGCCCGTTTGCCGATCTCGGTGTGGATCAGGTAGGCGAAGTCCAGGGCGGTGGCGCCGTTCCGGATCGCGCGCTGCTCGCCCTTCGGGGTGAACACGACGATCTCGCTGCTGACCAGGTCCTTGTGGATGATGTCCAGCAGCTCCAGGGCGCTGACGTCGTTGCTCAGCAGGATTTCCTGCACTTCCGCGAGCCACTTGTCCATCTCGGAGTCGTTCTCGGAGATGTAGCCGTCGTTCTTGTAGGCCCAGTGGGCGGCGATGCCCTTCTCGGCGATGTCGTCCATGCGCTTGGAGCGGATCTGCACCTCCACCCAGAAGCCCGCGTGGCTCATCAGGGTGCAGTGCAGGGCCTCGTAGCCGTTGCTCTTGGGGGTGGAAATCCAGTCGCGGAAGCGGCTCTGCTGCGAGGTGTAGAGACCTATCAGAATGGAGTAGATAAGATAAGCCTGACGCCTTTCGGTCTCCGGATCAGGGGACTGGTCGAATATGATGCGGACGGCGTAGAGGTCATAAATCTGCTCGAAAGGCACATTCTTGGTGCGCATCTTGAACCAAATCGAATAAGGCGTCTTGATGCGTTTTTTTATGCGGAAGGAGATATCCGCCTGCTTCAGTGCGTCCTCGATGGGAGCGATGAATTCATTGATCTCGGCATCCCTTTCCGCCACGTTGCGGCTGACACGTTCGGAAATATCCCTGTATGCATCGGGTTCCTTGAAACGAAGCCAGATGTTTTCCATCTCCGATTTGACTCCGTACAGGCCGAGACGGTGGGCGAGGGGAATGAATATGAACATTGTCTCGCTCAGGATCTTGTCCCTCTTGTGCTCGGGCATGTACTCGATGGTCCTGCAGTTGTGCAGGCGGTCTGCCAGTTTTATGAGCACCACGCGGACGTCGTCGTTGAGAGTGAGCAGGATTCTCTTGAGATTCTCAGCCTGTATGCTCTCGGCGGATGTCATGGGGCCGCGCTTGTGCACCTCGTTGTCGAGCACGGTCTTGATCTTGGTCAGACCGTCGACTAGCAGGGCTATGTGGTCCCCGAAGAGATTGCGTATATCGTCGATGGTATAGTCGGTATCTTCCACCACGTCGTGAAGAAGGGCGGCAGAGATGGATTTGTAACCGAGACCTATCTCTTCGCAGACAATCTCGGCCACCTGGATGGGGTGCAGGATGTATGGCTCTCCGGAACGGCGTCGCACGTGCCTGTGTGCCTGATTCGCAAAATCGAACGCCTTGCGGACCACGGCCAGTTCTTCTTCGTCACGGCAGCGCACGGAAGCTTCGGCATACAACCTGTTCCACTCCTTGCGAATCAGATTGTAGTCCTTTATCGTGAATTTGGAAATACCGCTCATAAAGCATTCTTGTATTCGTCCTGGAGCGCATAGGTAAGCTGAGCTCCGTACATGATGATCTGGAAACTGTAATTCAGCCAGATGAGGAAGAGAGGGATGGCCGCGATTACCCCGTATACGGCATTCAGACGGCTTACGAACACCTGGGTCTCGAGGTAAACATACTGGAAGAGGCAGAAAATCGCGCCTGAAAACAGGGCGGCCATCAGGGCATGCCTGTACACCACGTAGCAGGCGGGAATATACTTGTATGCTGCCGACAGCGTAAATACGACGATGGCATAGAAGAGCAGCCAGCCGACAAAGCGGGAAAGATGCTCCGCATCCAGTCCTATGAGCGATACCGCATTGGAATAGAGGGCGATGCCGTATGCGAATATGATTACGATGAAGGGCAGCAGGACTAGCAGTCCGATGTAAAAACCGAAACGTTTGTATGTCTTGCGGGGGATCTTGCGTATGCCCCACACGTTGTTGAACACTCTCTCTGTCTGGAACATGAGCCAGATGACCGTCCAGAGGAAGAGTATCGCCGATGCGAATCCCACGGGGCCGGACTGTGCCGAGGCGATGATGTTGTCCGCCTTGGATATTGCTATGTTTACCAGATCCAGGTTGTTGGGGAGAATCTTGAGAAGAAGGGTCTCAAGTTTGTCCGCTATCTGAAGACCGTTGGAAACGAAAAAAATGAAGGCGGTGAGAGGAATGATCGCCAGCGTGACGAAATAACTCAGGGCGACGCACTGGAAACCCATGCGGTTTTCAGCGAAGGTGTCGAAAGTCTTCCGGACTATGCGTATGAAACTGACCATGTTGCGCCAGGCTCCGGAGGCGAAATCAGTCTCCATTCCCCAGATCTTGTCGGTAAAAAGTTCCCTGATATCCTTCCAGGTAACCTTCCTGTCTGTCATCTCGTATTTTCGCATATCTTAAAACAGGCTGAGTTGTTCGACTGATTCTGCTTGCGGGATGGCCGGAGCATCTGCAGGCAGCATGGCAAGGAAAGACGCTTCATCTACTACGGGCACGCCGAGTTCCTCGCACTTGCGTATCTTCTCGGGCCCCGGCTTGGACCCGGAAAGCAGGAAGGAGGTCTTGGAACTGACGCTGCCGGAATTCTTGCCCCCGTGTTTTTCAATGAGGGCTTTCATGTCGTCCCGGGAGATGCTGAATGTGCCGGAAATGACGATGGTCTTGCCCGAAAGGGCGTCGGAAGCCGATGCGGAAGGCTGCTCCACGCTGAAATTCAGGCCGTGGGCTTTAAGCCTGTCTATTTCTTCGAGATGAACCGGATCGCGGAAATATCCGTAGATGCTCTTTGCGCAGAC
>DGVM01000197.1:0-1168 GCA_002395925.1 Bacteroidales bacterium UBA4284 | reverse complement strand
ATGCTGCCGAAGTAGCGGGCGACGGTCCTGGCCGTAGTCTCCCCGACGAAACGTATTCCGAGCGCGAAGAGCACACGCTCGAAGGGCACGGCCCTGGATTTGTCGAGGCTTGCGATGAAGCGGAGCGCGGACTTCTCCTTCCATCCTTCAAGGCTCGTAAGCTGACGCGGGGTCAGATCGTAGAGATCCGCAGGAGTCTTCGCCAAACCGAGACTGTAGAGCTGGCCGATGGTCGCCTCTCCGGCGAGGATGTCCATTGCCTTGCGGCCGGTGAAATGGAGGAGTTCTCCCTTGATCTGCATAGGGCAGCCGTCGCTGTTCGGACAGAACCATTTCGCTTCGTCTTCTTCGCGCACGAGGGGAGTGCCGCAGTCGGGACAGACCCGGGGGAATTCCGGGACTTTCGCTCCCGGTTTGCGCCTGAGAGGCTCGACAGCGGTTATTTTCGGTATGATTTCCCCGCCTTTCTCGACATAGACGTAGTCTCCTTCGTGGATGTCGAGGGCCCTTATCTGGTCTTCGTTGACCAGCGTTGCACGCTTGACCATGGTGCCGGAGAGAAGGACCGGCTCAAGGTTCGCCACGGGAGTGATTGCCCCGGTGCGGCCGACCTGATAGTCTATCGAAAGAATGGGAGTGAGAGCCTGCTCTGCCTTGAACTTGTAGGCGACTGCCCAGCGTGGGGATTTGGCAGTATAGCCGAGTTCCCTCTGGAAGGCCATCTCGTTGATCTTGATGACTACACCGTCGGTCGCATAAGGGAGTTCCTTGCGGTGGACATCCCAATAATCGATGAAATCCTTGATTTCCGCGATGTTCCTGCAAATACGGCGATGGTCCGACACCGGAAGCCCCCAGGAAGCCGCAGCAGAGAGGGCCTGGTCGTGGGATTCGAAATCCAGGCTCTGTGCCGGAATGTGATAGAGCGTACACCAAAGTCCGCGCTGGGCTACTTCATCGGGGTTGATAAGCTTCAGTGAACCTGATGCTGCGTTGCGCGGATTTGCGAACGGTTGTTCTTCGTCGAGAGCCCGGAGTTCGTTCAGCCGGTCGAATGCTGCATAAGGCATCAGCACCTCGCCGCGGATTTCGAATTCTTCGGGATAGTCTCCGTGAAGCACCTGAGGGATGTTCGAGATGCGCCTGGCATTCTCGGTGACATCGTCCC
>DGVM01000214.1 GCA_002395925.1 Bacteroidales bacterium UBA4284 | reverse complement strand
AGGATGCTCTGGCGTATCCACCAGACTGCATAGGATATAAATTTGAATCCGCGGGTTTCGTCGAACTTCTCTGCGGCCTTGATGAGGCCGAGGTTGCCTTCGTTTATGAGGTCGGGAAGGCTGAGTCCTTGATTCTGATACTGTTTTGCTACGGAAACCACGAAACGGAGGTTTGCGCGGGTGAGCTTTTCGAGGGCTGCCTGGTCGCCTTTGCGTATACGCTGTGCGAGTTCCACTTCTTCTTCGGGGCTCACGAGCTCCTCCCGGCCAATCTCCTGGAGGTACTTGTCCAGGGAGGCGCTTTCGCGGTTGGTGATGGATTTTGTAATCTTTAACTGTCTCATAGAATTACATTACTGCACAATATATACGGAAAAATCCTGCAGAAGTTTCATCCTTCTGCAGGAAAGTTTCATCACGTTATGGTCTGATGTTCAGCTCCTGCTGGACTTCACCTCCCAGCAGGCGTATCCATGTGCGGAAGCCGGGAGTGCGGTCGCGGAATTCAAAAACGCGGCATCCGGAAACTCTGGGCTCGGATGCTCCTGAGCGCCCAAGATGGTTGTAAACGGTGTCGCATCCGCTGAATCGTCCGTATATGTAGTACATCGGACCGTACTTAAGGGCGTAGTCGCAGTCGTGGTCGTGGCCTGTTACGATTGCCTCGACGTCCTGCATCTCACGGAACTGGGCGAGCAGTCCGCTGTTCACCCTCGAAGGACAGGGCGGTTCGCAATTGTTGCCGATAAGCGTATGATTCTGGTCCGCAAGGCCTTCTGCGACTTCGCAAAGGGGAATGTGGAAAAATGCCAGGGAGGGGAGGGGGGCTCCTCCGCGCGCTTCCCGAAGGCGGACGCTCCAATCCCTGTACCAGCCTATCTGGCTGTGGCGGATGAAGTCGTAGCTGTGTATTTCTTCTTCGCCCTTGAGCACTACGGCATCCATTGAATCGAAGATATAGAAGGCCCGCTGCAGTCCGTTCGCCCCGCTGAGGGTAAGAACATCGTTGGAACAACCGTAAACGCCTTCTTTCGGGGCTGTATTGACGCATCCGGGCAGACTGCGTATTGCGGCGAACACGTCTTCGCGGGGACTTCCGAATTGCGAATCGTGATTGCCGAGCGCGACGGCGAACGGTATGCCCCTTTCAGAAATCGGCCTGAGTATTTCCAGCGCGGATTCTATGTCGGGGCGTCCGAAGAGTATGTCGCCGGTATGGATTACAAGGTCGGGCTTTACCGCATCGAGCGCCTCGCAGACGCATTGCATGGCACGCTCCGACCTGGGGTCGCCGGCTATGTAGTGGGTGTCGGTGAACTGAAGCAGCGTGAACGTGCCGTCGGGCCTGTAAGTAAAGTTGCGTGCAGGTTCGGGATTTGTCGATTCGGGTCCTTCCCTGCGTGTAGAGCAGGCGTCGAGCAGGGGACCGATCGTTGCTGCGGCACCTGCAAGCGCGGCACCTTTGAGAAAAGAACGGCGTTTCATACCTTGAGTTTTATGTGCAGACGCTCGAGAATCCATGCAACGCCGACGCAGATGACGCCAAGAAGCACGCACTTGCATACGCCGACCCATCCGACCATCCATGCGGGCAGTACCGGATTGATGAATACCCACAGCGCGAGGAAAAAGTAAGGAATCATATAAACGCTGAGCGTTGAGGTTCCGCAGGGACGCAGCGGCTTGAACCAGGCGGTAAGCGAGTGCTTTTCGAGCAGGCGGAGCAGTGCATAAACCGCTACGGATATGGCACTTGCGTACATTACCCAAGGCAGGGTGCCAAGTCCCTTGGATATAATCCATCCCTTGTGGGTTGCAAGTCCGAAGAGAGCGAGCGTCGCCGCGGTGCCAAATGCTGCGAGCAGTTTGGTGGAACTGTTCTGCCCGGCAAGCTGCCGCTCGGCAAGGATGGTCAGAAGGCCGCCGAGGGCGAGTGTGACCGCATGACCCGAGCCGAGATTGAGGGCTCCTGCAAAGTCTGCGACGATATTGGGTCCGACCAGCTGGCCGCCGTCACGCATGGGCACGACGCTCAGATTGATGATGCAGAGCGCTCCCCACAGCAGTGCCAGAATCCATTTACGCTTGCCGCATAGCAGGTAAGCCATCGAGCAGAACAGGTACATCCATCCGATTTGTCCCAAAATGCCCCACCAGCGGGCCTGGAAGAGGCTGCCGTCGTCGGGATTGCGGTATGTGAGTGCAAGGAACGCAAGCACCAGGGCGCCGGCAATCTTGAGCGGGCGAGCAAGCCTTGAGTCCTTGGGGTACTGGTTCCATACGAGGAAGAAACCGGCAATCATCAGCATCCAGTAAATACCTTTGCCGTAACCGATTACAGAAGAAACACCGTATTCCGAATTGACTATGAATACGCCCATCAGCAGGAGTGCCAGCGTGCGGCTGAGTATGTGCCTGACGGTGCTGAGTGCAGAATATCCTTTTGCCTCCCTGCGGTCGAGGGCGTACGGAATGGACATTCCCATGGCGAACAAGAACATAGGATAGATGACGTCGGACAGGCCCATACCGTCTTCCATGGTCGCGAAATGTTCGAGCCAGTGCGGTACATCGGGAATTTTCCAGAAGTCGTTGACGATGATCATGAAAAACATCGTAAGGCCACGGAACATGTCAATGGCTGCGTTTCTTTGAGAGTTTGTGTCCATATTCCAAAGATAGATATTATTTGTTCACCCACGTCTCGTTGCTCCAGCCGACGCTGCGGCCGATGCCTTTGACGCGGCCTTCGATTCCGGCGGTCTGAAGTTCCCGGAACCCCGGGTCCGACGGCTTGAGGTCCAGGAAAGGCAGAAGGTAGCATCCTTGGTCGAGCAGAATCTCCTGCACCTGGCGCACCGGTACCTCGCGTGGATGACGGCCGGTTTTGACAGAAAGGGCGGCAAGTGCGCCGGCAGCCTGTCCAAGCCCCGTTATCACCGGCTGGAGACGTGTGCTTCCGTTCATCTCCCAGCTGACGCTGATCGATTTGTCAGCTACCAGAAAGTCCTCGGTATCAATCGGAATCAGCACTCCGAGCGGCACGCTGAAAGAAGGGATCTTGCCGAACCACAGGTGCGACAGCTCTTCCCAGCGAGGATTCTGGACATGGTGATGGTCAACCGGGTAATCTCCGACGGCGACGGCACGTTTGTACAGGTCGAAATCGTACGGAGCCTTCGCGGCTTCGACCCTCATGGTATCAATGCCGGCGATGCGGCGGGCTTCGCGGTAATAAGGATAAAACGGCAGACCGTCTGCAGAAGGATATACGTCGTCGGCGATTCCAATGTGATTGTAGCCCAGTTCGGTCTGAATGAAGTACAGATATCCGAGCGCCCTGTTCTTTGCGGCCCGGACCGTCTCGGCACGCCCTTCGGGAGTCATGTCAAGGTATTCTGCGTAGAAGTCGTTGCCGTAAACGGGCCAGTTGAGCATGATGTGGCCGTCGGGCAGCAGACCGTATGACAGCATCATTTCCGGACTCCAGAGCTGCTGGCCCTTGGGACCGTTGCCACCTATGTTTTGGGCGAGAGGATTGTCGCAGCAGTGGCGGTAGTTCTCGATGTCGTAGCCTTCCGGTTCGGGGATGGTGACGTCGTGGTCGTATTCCTTGACTGTGAGCACGTAAGTCATGTCCTGCACGCTGCGGCTGTCGTCGAGCGCCTCTGCACCTACAGCCTTGGCCACGTCGCCTAGCTCTGTACCGTCTATGACTATCCGTGCTTTTATCCGGCTGCCGTCAGAAAGGGTAAGCCGCCACCGCGGGCGCAAGGATGAATTGCCGGTTATGGAGCGCACCGCCGTGCCAAAGCGGACTTCGGCACCAGCCTCCGAGGCCATTGTACCGAGGATTTCCGCTCCCGTCCGTGGGTTGAACATGATTTTTGACACCCAGCCTGAGTACAGCGCCTCGTACCCTCCGTATCGGGCGGCGAGGCTGTCGCAGAATTCGCCGAATAAGCCGCCGCGCAGCCGGTAGTTGCCGTCGACGGCGCTCACTCCGGCACTGGTAAGCATGCCTCCGAGCCAGGGCGATTCCTCTACTATGAGGGTCTTGGCTCCGAGCCGTGCAGCTTCGATGCCTGCCGCCGTACCGCCCGTGCCGCCGCCTACTATCACGACATCATATTCCTGGCTGCATCCGGCCGATACCAGGATTGCAAGTGAAAGCAGAAGTCTCTTGTTCATATTTACTTATGGTCTGAAGCAGTCCCAATAATCGAATGCCCTGATGTGGCAGAGGTCGAAGACGAAGAGGCCGTCGGCGGCTTCCAGCATGGTGCTTACTATTTCCGGCATGAGTTCTCCGCAATTGCCGTCCCGGAATCCGGGTTCGTTGCCTATGTCGGGGCCGCTGTAGAAGGGGACGTCGCCGCAGAGGCGCTTCCGCCCGAGCTTGGCAAAACCCTCCATCGTCTTCTCCACATCACCGTGGATGTTGGAGGCGCCGCAGTAAGCCCCAAGTATCATGAAGTCCACCAGGTCGGCAAAGCCTGTAGCCTGATACTCGGGAGTGGCCCATGCAAACGTGGGCTCATTGGCGGCGAGGTCGTAGCTCGGGCTCGTCCAGTTGACTCCGCTTCGGTAATACTCGCTGAACCAGGCGCCTACGTAAACTCCAAGGGGCAGGTCGGAGCGTACCGAATGTACCCGCCGGGCCGCATCGGCCACGAAGTCGTGAATCACCTTGCAGCGGAAGGTCATCCACCGGACCTCCAGTTCGTCGGGCTCTTTGTCAAGAAATATGTGGCCCGGTTCGGCAAATACCGGCCAGCGCTGCGGAGCGTGCCCTATGTATTCGCTGAACTGCTCGAGGGCTGCTTCGGTATAGCCTGCATCCATGGCGTAGTCGTCGTAGCGGCAACGGTCCATCACTATTCCGTCCAGATCGTCGTATTCTGCAAGGTCTTCCAGCATATCGAGCAGGAACTCCTGCACCTCGGGGTTTGCCGGGTCGAGGAAGCGCCCTCCCACGCCGGAATCGTTGCTGGCGTGATTGACAAGGCGGCCGTCGGGCAAGCAGTCAACGGCGCACCATTCCTGCCGTTCGGGATTGTCGTAGACCATTCCTGTCCGTATGCCGGGTGCGCTCCATCCTCCGACCATCATGTTTACGCCCGCCATGACCTTGATCCCTGCTGCATGTCCGGCGTCGATGAAAGCCTGCAGGTAGTCAAAGCCGGCCGTTCTTTCGCGAAGTCCCCATCCTCCCTGGGTCCAGCCTGGCATCTGCCGCAGCTGCGGAGCCGTGTCGGAACGGAACAGGACGTCTCCGCAGGTAGGGCGCACATCCACTACGATGTGCGTGAAGCCCATACCTGCAATGCGTTTGCAGTCGCGGGCGATGGAGTCTGCGTCGTTGGCGTAACTGGAGAAATTGGCGGGGGCGTCTATCCAGAGGATGCGAGGTTTGGGCTCGCTCTCAGCGGTGCATGCGCAGGCAAGCAGCGCCAGCGCGGCAAGAAGGGGCAGAATCTTTTTCATGACAGGCGAAGATAGCGAAAAAACCGCTGAAATAAAAGCGCCGGCCCCATTATCCAGGACCGGCGCAGAACAATCGTTTAGAAGCTGTTAAAGAGCGGGGAAGCGCACTTTTCCGATGAGACCCTTGGAGGTATCGACCAGGTAGGTTACGAGGTCGCTGCCATCTACGACGGGCAGTACATCCACGGTACTGTTCTCTGTATCGCCGGAAATGATCTGGTTTTCACCTGCGTAGGAGGCTTTGCTCAGCACGGTGGGATTTGCGGGGTTGGTGACGTCGAGAATCCAGAGGTATGCGGGCATGCCCCAGCCGTCGCTCCACCAGGTGTAACCCATCTGGACTACGGCGAGAATCTTCTTGCCGTTCCATACGGTAGCGTGCATGCCCTGAGGGCCGCCTGCCCAGTCACCTGCTGCAGGGACGGAGACAATCCATTCGGAACCGTTGAAGTAGTTGATGTTGTAGGTTCCGTCGTATCCGCCGAAGAAGAAGCCGTCGGCCGCACTTGTGCCGGCAGGAACGAATGCTGCGCGGTTGGAGAGCCAGAGGTCGTCGCCACCGAGAGGAAGCTGGAACCATCCGCCGTCGGGCTGGTTGACGATGGGATTCCACTCGTTGTAAGGCTGTTCTGCCGCCTTGCCTCCGCTGATAGTCCAGTAGGGGCCGTAGTGTAATCCGCCATAGGAAGGAACGCCGCCGTAGATTGCGCTGACAATGCCGTTGCCGAACACGTCACCCCTTGCAGCGACCTTGTCGACACCGGTGCTTCCGCTCCAGGCATCGACGACGCAGTGGATGAGGTTTACAGGGTTGGCGAGCTTGCTGTCACCGGCCTTGACTGCATATACGTCGAAGAGAGCTCCGTAAGCGCCGAGGTTGGCGAGAAGCAGGTTGCCTGCGTCATCGGATGCGATGGACTGTACGGGGAGCTCTCCGGTAGCAAGTTCTCCCTCGATCTTGCCGCTGGAAGGATTGACAACGTGCACCTTCAGACCGTCGCTGACGAGGAGTTTGCCGTCGAAGAGGGCAACTGAAGCGGTGGCACCGTCGCCGACATTGAAGCTCTCATTGAGCATCGTGCACCATTCAACCTTGGAGTTGCCTGCCTGATAGACATAGATGCGCTCGACGTGATCCTGGGTCTCGCCGGTAGGCTCACCGGTCTCATCGTCGATGACGGCGTCCTGGATTGCAGGAATGGTGAACTTGATGTAAGCGGAACGGGCGTCATAGCCGTTGTTGGCGGCTACCTTGAAGGTACCTTCGCCTGTGTTCTTGTCGAAGGTTGCGGGAGCCCAGTCGAAGGAGTCATAAGTCTTGACCTCATAGTCGAGGTTGGAAATGACCTTGAAGCTTGCATCGCCGCCTTCGATTCCGACAGAGAGTTCTGCAGGTTCGATGATGAATACATTGCCCTGATAGATGGTGACGGGGGAGGTGATGCCGCCTACGGTGAGAGTGACAGCTCCTACGCGTCCGTTAAGATCCTCGGGAAGGGACTGTACGGTAGCCTTTACGGTAGCTTCACCGGCTTCTCCGCTGGTAGGGTTGACTACGATGAAGTCGGACTCGGACTTTGCAGTCCAGCTCTTGTTGGTTACGAAACTGATGCTCACAATTTCTGAGCCGGTTCCGATGGAAACCACGGGCTCGGACTTGAGTTCAAGCTCATCGGGTATTTCTACCGGAGCGGGCTTTTCACAAGCTGCAAATGCCGCAAGGGCGATTGCGAATACTGATAAAAATTTTTTCATGATAAAATTATTGAATTGATGGTGTATTGTATGTTTCGAAAGCTTTCTTGAAAGCGTTCCAATAGCCGAACATGCGTATGTGGCAGAGGTCGAACACAAAGTAGCCGTCGCCGTTGTTGATGCAGGCATCGACGGTTTTCGGTATGTATGCGCTCTTGCCGCCGTTCTGCCAGCCTGTCGGGTTCCCGACATCGGGCCCTCCTGCGTATTTGGTGTCGCCGAGAAGGAGTGAGGCGGCCTGTTTGCAGAAGCCTTCCATCGTCCACTCTCCGCTGCCGTAGATGCTTGCGGAAGCCGCATAACAGCCCAGCAGCATAAAGTCGCAATGGTCGGCAAAGCCGTAGTTATGGTAATCCTGGTCGGCCCAGCGGCCGTATTTGGAATGTGTGAGGAAACGGGGGCTTGCCCAGTTGACGCCGGAGCTGTAATAGCTTGAATACCAAGCTCCCACATATACTCCGAACTCTACATCAGGATTGACTCCGTGGACGTTCTCTGCTGCTTTTGCAACAAAATCGTGAATAATCTTGGCCCTGAACGACAGCCAGGCCTTCTGCTCGGTGTTTATCGGCATGGGCAATTCCGACGTTCCCGCTTTGAATACAGGCCAGTGTTCGGGCTCATGGCCGAGATACTCTGTGAATTTCTGCTTAGAGATTTCGGAGAATTCTGCCTGGAGGCCGGTGTCGTCGTAGCGGCAGCGGTCGAGTACTATGCCGTCCGGAGCGTATGCGGCTATCTCACGGAGCAGGGAGAGTATGTACTGCTGGACATCGTCGTTGGCCGGATTGAGGAAAACGGTACCGCGTACGCCGTCGTAGAAACTGCTTGCAGGCCCTTCGGCAGTGTTGTCCACCGCAGCCCACTGTGCGGGTATGTCTCCGCTGAAGATGGGGCCCTCGCTCTCGAGTCCGTACATTCCGCCGTAGCCGCCGACGAAGGTGTTGATCGCCGCGTGCACCCGGAGTCCGGCTGCGTGACCGGCGTCGATGAACGTCTTGAGGTAGTCAAAATCTGCGCTGCGCTCTACGAAACGGTAGCTGCTGTCTATCCATGCTGCGAGGCGTCGGGCCTGCGGCGCTATGGAGGATTTCCAGAGGACGGTGCCTTCTGTAGGACGCACGTCAACCACTATGTCGGTGAAACCGCATTCGGCAATCTTCGCAAGCTCTTCTTCTATATAGGCCTTGTCGTTGGCGAAATAGTTGAAGTTGGCGGAAGCGTCGATCCATACATAGCATGGCTTGAGAGGCCCTTCCTGACCGGGCTCCGGATTGACGGGCTGCGGCTGCCCGGGCGTCTTGCCGGGGTCGTCGGGGCCCTCGGGAGCGGTGCAGCAGGCTAACAGCAGTGCGGCTGACAGTATTTCAATCCATCGGCGCAGCATCTCACTTCACATATACACAGCTGCCTACCGCTCGCTGGCTTCCGTCGGAAGGCTTGATGGTTTCGTTGCCGTTGACCAGCAGGCAGCTGGAGCCGCCGCCGTCGAGGTTGATGGCATCTGTGCATCCGAATTCGAGCATGAGTTTGGCTACGTCTTCGGTGGAATACCCTTTGACTCCCTCTGTCATCTCGCGTCCTTCGCATACGAAGAGGACCAGCCTCTTGTCGGC
Organism: Bacteroidales bacterium UBA4284; assembly: GCA_002395925.1. The sequence goes on along the minus strand of DGVM01000214.1, from coordinate 16,572 downwards.
GGTGATGCCTATTGCGGTACGGGGGTCGGGATTGTTGCAGTTGACGTCGTAATCGCCGGGAAGGCATTCGTAGCGCCACGTGTTGCGTATTTCGCCGTTCTTGATGAGCACGGGGCCGGCTCCGATGGCTGTCTTGGCCTCGAATGCCGTGGCCTGTTCGGGGAAGTTGGCGTCGGGAACGGCAAGAGGTGTGCTGCCGTACGCGTTCTGGGCGGGATTCTGATAGATGAAATGGTTGGACTCGTCTGAGAAATAGGTCCAGCAGGCCTCGACGTTTCCGTTTGCGTGCTGGATGAAAGCCGCCTTGGTGGGATAGTACAGCGAAACCCAGTCCTCGGATGCGTAGTTGATGTTGGGGGAGAGCAGCACCCCGTTCTCCACCGCAAGGCTCGCAGGGTAATTGATGTCGGAGTCAACGTAGAAGTATCCTCCGTTTATTACCAGGGTAGGGTTGCCTTTCTCGGAATAGATCTGACCCGGGGTCTTGAGGGCGTCGGAACTGCCGTCGAGCTCGGGGTCGTTGAGGCCCCAGACATGGAAATCGCATTTGCTCAGGTCGGCGGTCGCGATGTATGCCTGGGCGACCTTGCCGTTGAGCACGGCAGGGGAGTGATAGATCTTTACGTATTCCGGCAGGGTGCCGAAACGGGAGTCGGTAATCTCTTCCCAGGGCTGGTTGTCGGCGTCGGGGTCGTTCCAGGGCCACTGCGGGATGTCGTCACCGCCCGCCTTGCATGAGCAAAGCATAAGGACGGGAAACAGCAGGTAAGATAATGTCTTTTTCATATCCGTCTAGATTTCGAAGCAGTCGGCAACATAGGCGCCGAGAGCCTGTGCATGGTGATCGTAGTAGTATAAATAGAGCCTGTAGCCGTCGGTGGAAGGAACCAGGGCTACGTCGCCCGCCGCTCCGACCTCGGAATCGGTGGCTCCCTTCTGGTAGGTCTTGGGGCTGTCGTTCTTGAGAAGTACGCTGACGTTCTTGGGAGAAGAGGCGTCGTAGAGGCGCAGACGCGGCCTGATATCCCATTCGGGGAAGTGGCTTACTGCCATGAGGGTAAGGTACCTGGTCCCGTTGAATGTCTTGATGTCGAGGCAGTTGGGGTTGACTCCCCAGTGTCCTACGAGGTCGAGCCAGCTGTCTTTGCCGTTCTTGTCGATGTGGTGCAGTATGTAACAGTCGCTGTTGCCGTGGGCTACGGAAGGATCGCTGTTGCCCTCGTAATAATCGATGAACCAGCCGTCGCTTTGCGGATTGATGGATGCGGGAACCACGGTCGCGAAGTTGACCGGAGCGGCGCCCCAGCCGAGTCCGTTGCCGGCGAAGTCATGGGTGATGACCTCGGCGACCTCTCCGCCGCGGATAATCAGGGCTGCGATGGTTGACGATGTCGAAATGCCTGCGATACCCTCGGAGGTGAACACTATGACGCCGTCGCCATTGATGTCGCCCAATGCCTTCATCCTGTGTCCGATAGGGAAGATGAGCGGGTTGGTGAAGCTGTAGTACAGACTGGGAAGCTCGTTTACAGCGCTGCAGGAATAGATGTTTACGGTTCCGGCATTGTCGCCGCCCTCGGCATAGTTCGCCAGGAGCAGATGCCCTGCGTCATCGTTTGTGAGGCAGTCGGCAACCGCCTCGCCAATGTTCATCTCTCCGATCCTGCTGCCGGTGAATGCGTCCACCAGCACGGGAGCGCGTCCCTGTCCGAGACCTACTACGATGGTGCTGCCGAAGCCGGCGAGCGATACGTAGCATTTCTCGTTGTAAGCGGGCAGATTGACTACCGATACGGGATCGACGTTGCTGAGCTCTGCTACGGATTCGGTCCTGAGGCCCGAGGCCAGCAGGTTGGGAATGCCCTGGCGGACATCGTAGGTCTTGGAGGTGGTGCCGTCGCCGGCGAGCACTGTAATCGTGGCTCCGGTATTGAGGTTGTATTTATGACCTTCGACGAAGTTCTTGCCGGAAATCTTGCTGATTTTGGCGTGGGGAGAAACCTGGCCGCTGATGGTGACGCTCGAAAGGTCGTCCAGATAGGGGATTAGGATCTCTCCGCTGTTCTCGTAGATTACTCCGGAAGTCTTTACGTCTTCCACCATCATTGCGAGGAGGCTGCAGGCGCTGGGTTTGACCCTCTTGCCGGTAATGACGATCTGGCGGGACTTGCCGTCGGGATCGGTGAGGGTGAACGGGTTGTCTTCCGTCAGGTCCAGGATGCCGAGCTTGGGGCTGATGGTGTAGCCCGGCTGCAGTTCGGCCTGTACGCGGAGGCGTGTCATGTATATGAGGGTCTCTTCGTCGGAGGCCTCGGGGTAGTAATAGGGGATGGGAATCTCCAGCCTTTCGGCCTCGGGATCGACGATGGTGAGTTTGCCGAGTTCCTGGCCGTTGTAGTTTCCGCTCATCATTATGGCGGTGAGGCTGGTCAGGCCCTGTCTCTCAGCGGTCGGAAGCACGTATTCGGGCTTGTGGCATGCCGTCAGCGCGAGCAGCATGGCGGCAAGTATATAAAGGGACTTTTTCATATTACTTCCATTCATCGTATTGGTCAACAAGCTTGTTGGAACTCAGTTCCGATTCGGGCATGGGGAAGCGGTACAGGCGCTCGGGGAAGTTGCGGTCTCTCTCATCGACAGACACGTATGTGTATCGGAATCCGTCGCCTTCGGACTCTATCTTGAGGCCGTGCTGCTGATAGCCGCTCAGGCCCTCGGGATACCGTTTTGCCGCTGTCTTCCAACGGCGGAGGTCCCAGTACCTGAGGCCTTCGAAGGCGAGCTCGACCTTGCGTTCCTGTACGATTGCCTTCCAGAGGTTCTCGCCGCTGCGGTCGGTGTAGGGAAGACCCACGCGGGAGCGTATCTGGCGCACTGCGTCGTTGGCTCCAGCCGTATCGCCGTTGCGGTAGCAGGCCTCGGCCTTGTTGAGAAGGACTTCGCCGTAGCGCAGGAATGTGAACGGATGGCCGCTGCGGGTGGACAGCACGTCGAAGCTTTCATCTACGTTCTTCTTGAGGTAATATCCGGTGACGGTCTTGCCGCGGGGCTCCTTGTCGGTCTTCCAGGTGGCCCAGCCGTCGAGTCCGCCTGCGTAAGGCTCTATCTTGCGGCCTTTCCAGGAAGCGCCGTTGTACAGTATGCTGGCCTGGAACCGGGGCTCGAGCTTGTCGTAAGGGGGAGTCTGCGTAGTGCTCGAATGCCAGGCGCTCCAGTCGGGCAGGCCTCCGGTGGCAAGTTCGTAGCTTTCTACGATTTCCTGGGTGGGAACGGCATATGCGCCGCCCTCGCTGTCGCTGAGGGCGAAGTCTCCGCCCGGAGAATAGCTGAAGTCGTAGCTGTGGTAGATGCCTTTGGAGAGGTCGAAAGTGTATTGGAAAATGGCCTCACGGTTGCCTTGTGCGAGGGACTTTCCGAAGGCGTCGGAGTATTCGGGCTCAAGGCTGTAGCCAAGGGCTCCCACTTCGTCCGCCGCCGCTATCACTGCGTCATACCTTTCGGCGTAAAGCATTGCGCGGCTCTCGAGTGCGTATGCCATTCCCTTGTTGAGGCGTCCGCGTGACTGAGCGGCAAGAGGAAGGTTTGCTGCTGCGAACTCCAGGTCGCCCTGTATCATGTCCCAGGCTTCCTTTTCGGTGGAGATGGCCTTGTCCTTTGTTATGGCAGTCAGGTCCTCATTGTACAGGATTACGTCCTTGTAGCGCTTTACGAGTTCAAAATAGAAGTAGCCGCGGAGGAACCTGAGTTCCGCTTCCAGGCGTACTTTGTCTTCGTCGCTCATCTTGCCGTATGCCTTGAGGTAGCTCAGCGATTCGTTGGTCTCTCGGATGGCGGTGTAAAGGGAACTCCACATACCCAGATAAACGTCTATGGTCTGGGCGGTCACCGTGGATTCAAAATAAGATATGTACGAAGGGATATATCCCAGGGTGCTGAAATTGTATGAGGTGTACTTCAGCTCGTCGGTAAGTGCTTCCGTCAGGAAGCCTGTCTGGTACTCGACGGTGGGAGAAGCGGTGAAACTCCAGATGTATGTGTACAGGTGATTGATTGAATACTCTGCGTTCCTGGTGGATTCCCATATCGTGATGGCAGAAACCCTGTCGGTGGGAGTCATGTCCAGGGGGTCGCTGCAGGAGGCCAGCGCCATGCTTGCGGCTGCAATCAGAAATAGTCTTGCTTTCATAACTGCTTTTCCTTTAGAGTGTGAGGGTGATTCCTCCCATCAGCAGGCGCTGCTGGGGATAATAGCCGTTGTTTACTCCCGGGGATTCCGGGTCAATGCCTTCGGGCAGTCCGTCGATAGTGAAGAGGTTCTGTCCTTCGACGAAGATGCGCAGGTTGTGGATTCCCATTCCGGAAATCAGCTTCCTGGGCAGAGTGTAGCCGAGCTGGGCTGTCTTGAGACGCACGTATTTGCCGTCGCGTATCCAGAAGGTGGAGCTTAGGCCGTTGTCGCCGCCGTGGCTGGTCTTGGCCAGTGTGAGGCGGGGGAATGTTCCGTCGGGATTGTAGATGCTGTATGCGTTCTGGACGAGGAAGAGAGGGGAGTTGCCGCCTTCCTTGAAGGTCTGTGTCCAGATGGTGGCGTCGTCGTTGTCGTTGTAGTAGGTACCCGTGAGGGAGACGTCGAACAGGGCGCCGCCGGTAAACTGTGCGTTGAAGTCGAATCCCTTCCAGGCGAGATTGAAGTTGAGGCCGAAGGTAAGCTCGGGGCGGTTGCTGCGGCCGAACAGGCCCTTGTCGTCTTCGTCGATCTTGCCGTCGCCGTTGAGGTCTATGTAGCGGATGTCGCCGATGTTGGGACGTGTGCCGTACCAGGATGCCTCGTCAATCTCTTCTTCGGTCTTGAAGAGGCCGTCGGCCTTCCAGCACATGATGCTGCCGACCGTGGTTCCGGTACGTTTGCGCCACTCGACTATGTTGGGGTCGTCGTTATAGACCAGCCAGCGGGTTTTGCTGCGGGTGAGGCTTCCTGTGATCTCGTAGTAGAACGGGTCGCCGCCGAGGGAGAAGTGGTTGTGGTGCCGTACGACTATGTCGATACCCTTGGCGTCCAGGGCGTTCTTGTTGACCCAGGTCGGATAGTAGCCGCCCATGGAAGACGGGAAACCGGTGGACTGGTAGGTGAGCATGTCGTAGGTGTAATTGTAGAAGGCGTCGATTTCCATGCCCAGCAGTCCGTCCCACATGGAGAAGTCAACGCCGACGTTCCAGCTGCGGGTCTTTTCCCAGGTGAGGCCGGTGTTTGCGATGCCGGTGGCGTAGTATGCAGGCTGGATGACGGGCGAAGCGCCGAGCTGCCCGAGGGCAATGTTGGCCTGCATTGCGTAAGTGCTCAGGAAGGCGTATTCGCTGACGCTGTCGTTGCCAAGAAGACCGACGCTCGCGCGGAGCTTGAGGTCGTCAAGCCAGCTGACGTCCTTGAGGAATTCTTCTTTGGAAAGTCTCCAGCCCAAAGATGCGGAGGGGAAGAATCCCCAGCGGGCTCCTGCCATTCCGGCGAACTTGTAGGAACCGTCGTAGCGTCCGGTGAACTCGGCGAGGTATTTCTCGTCGTAGTCATAGCGGGCGCGGAATACGAATCCGAGGCTCCTGGAGGCGCCGCTCCAGCCGCCTGCCGGCAGGGAAGTGCGGACGATGCCGCTGGAGAGTTCCGGCAGCGACGTGAACGGAAGGGCCTCAACGTAGGCGCTCAGACCGTTGCTGTTGTAGTCGCGGTACTCCGCAAGTGCCATGAGGTCGATGTGATTCTTGCCGAAGCTGTTGACGTAATTGGCGCTTGCCTGGCCTATCATGCGGCGAGAGAAGGTTACGCCTTCTCCCAGGTTGTTGATGTCTTCGGGAGCGAGGGCGGGCTTGACGTCGGTTCCCAGGTGAGGATTGTCCTTGCGGATCTGCCATATCCAGCCGTCTGCGGTGCGGACCTTCTGCATCATGGTGTAGGGAGTGCTGAGGTTCTTGTTGTAGCTGCTGGACCAGTCGTACGAACCCGATGCCTTCAGGGAGAGTCCGGGGATGAACGGGACGTTCCAGGTAAGTGCTGCGTTGACGGTGAACTGGGTGCTGCGGGTCTTCTTGTAGCCTGATTCGTAAATCGCGGCAAGCGGGCTCACGAGGAAGCTCTGGTTGTCCTGTACGGCGCCGGTGTAGTAACCTTCGTATTTTTCGGGGAGATAAGGGTGCATCTGGACCGCCTGGCGGGCGATGCTGAACCAGCCGACCTCATCGGTCCCTCCGTCGGTTCCTCCGGAAAGGAATGCCGGGGTTGACCTGTCACCGAGAACTCCCGAGAGGCCTACCTTGTAGCTGAGGCTCTTGGAGAGGTCTCCTTCTATGTTTGAACGGATGTTGTATCGGTTGTAGTTGAAGCGGTCGATGTTGCCCTTCTGCCCGAGGTAGCCGACGGAGGTGAAGAAGCGGGCCTTGTCGCTTCCGCCCTGCACGGTGACGTTGTGCTTCTGGGTGAGGCCTGTGCCGAATACCTTGTCGATGTAGTCCACGTTGGCCCATCCGTCGGTGCCGGCGCGCATCGCAGCGACGTTCTTCTGGGTGAAGTATGGCACGTAATCGGCGTCGGAGGCGATTTCACCGTTGGCCAGCTGGTCCATCATCTGCGCTACGTTGTAGTAATATGCGAACTGCGGACCGTTCATGAAGCGGGGGAAGTTGGCGTTCATGCTGGCGCCAATGCTGCCGTTGTAGCTTATGCGGGTGTCGCCTTTGTCGCCCTTGCGTGTGGTGATGATGATTACACCGCCGGCTGCCTGCAGACCGTAAACGGCCGCTGAGGCGCCGTCCTTGAGCACGGAGATGCTCTCGATGTCGGCCGGGTCGATGTCGTTGATGCTGCTCACCGGGAATCCGTCCACCACGTAGGCCACGCCGTACACGGAGCCGCGGATGCGGAGCGATGCCTGGTCGAGGCCAGGCTCACCGGATTCCTGGACCGAGGAGATACCGGACAGCTTGCCGGCAAGTACCTGCGACACATTGGTGGCAGGGGCTTTCAGGAGCTCGTCGCCCTTGATGGCGGAAACGGCTGCGGTGAGCGTCTCTTTCTTAGCCGTACCGTAACCCACGACTACTACGTCGTCGAGAAACAGCGCGTCCTCTTTCATTACTACATTGATGCGGGAGTTGCCGTCGAAGGTGCGCTCCTCTGTGGCAAGGCCCAGACAGGAGAACTCGAGCACGTCGCCTTTGCGTGCATGCAGGTTCCAGGCGCCCGAAGCGTCTGTCATGGTGCCGTTGGAAGTGCCCTTGACGAGGACTGTAACGCCGGCGATACCTTGGCCGGATGCGTCTGTAACGGAGCCTCCGACAAGAACTTGCGCCTGTAGTGCAAGCGGGAGGAACATTAAGGCTATCAGTCCGAGAAGAACTTTTTTTACTTGCATAATCTAAGCAGAAGTTTGCAAAATTGGTTGTGGTTAAGCACAAATTTATAAAAAATATTCTAAATGAAACGTCCTGGTTTCACTTTTTTATTAAATTTGTAAGCAAACAATCCTTCATTTATGGAAAATCGTCGTACATTCTTAAAAAAAGGGGCGTTGGCCGCAGCTGCCGTCCCTCTCGTAGCCGCTGGCTGCAAACCTGCCGGTACAGACAAATACGGTATTGAGGCCGACCCAACGGTAAACTCCAATCTCATAGTCCCCAAAGCCAATGCCCTGCCCATCACAGGCACTTTCCTGGACGAGATTTCCCATGACATCCCCCATCAGAACTGGGGCGAGAGGGAATGGGACAGGGATTTCCGCTACATGAAAGACATGGGTATCGACACCGTCATCGACATACGCTGCGGTTACCGCAAGTTCATAACCTACCCTTCGCCTTATCTGTTGAAGAAAGGCTGCTACATGCCTTCCGTCGATCTAATAGACATGTTCTGCCGGCTTGCGCAAAAGTACGGCATGCGCTTCATGCTCGGCCTGTACGATTCCGGCAAATACTGGGACACCGGTGACATGAGCTACGAAGTGGAAGCCAACAAGTTCGTCATCGACGAAATCTGGGAGCGCTACGGCAGCAAGTACAAGAGCTTTGCCGGCTGGTACATCAGCGGCGAGATTTCCCGTGCCACGAGGGGGGCGATTGAGAGTTTCCGTACCATGGGACGCCAGTGCAAGGAGGTCTCGGGCGGCATGCCCACTTTCATATCCCCCTGGATAGACGGCAAGAAGGCTGTCGATGCCGCCGGCGGAAACCTTACCAAGGAGCAGGCCGTGGGCATAGAGCAGCACGAGAGGGAATGGAACGAGATATTCGACGGCATCCATGAGTACGTAGATGCTTGCGCTTTCCAGGACGGCCATATCGATTACGACGAGCTGGACGCATTCTTCAGCGTCAACAAGAAACTGGCCGACCGCTACGGTATGCAGTGCTGGACCAATGCCGAGTCTTTCGACCGCGACATGCCCATCCGTTTCTTCCCCATCAAGTTCGACAAGCTCCGCCTCAAGCTCGAAGCTGCGAAGCGCTGCGGATACGACAAGGCTATCACTTTCGAATTCAGTCACTTCATGAGCCCGCAGAGCGCATACCTTCAGGCGGGTCATCTATACGACCGCTATCGCGAATACTTCGGAATTTAGACTTCGCAACCTCAGGGGTCGACTAAAAAGGTCGGCCTCTTCTTTTTTTGTTCGCCAGGCTCCGCCGCGACGTCAGCTTGCCTCTTCGAGGACTCCGCTCACTGCGTTCGCTCCGGCCCCTCCCATCGTCATCTGCGTCATCGCTGCGCGATACCTTGCTGCCGACGGGCCCCTCCCCCTGCCCGTGTCCGGGGGTGGACACGCCTCTCAGAGGCAACTGCCGGCCGCCAAGCTGCGCCCTGGCGCACCGAGGGCGATGTATTTCCTTAGATTATGAGAGCGAGGGCGACGAGCCCGAACTCAACGCTGACCTTGGCGTTGGATTTGAGCCTGAACCGTTTGAAGCCGTGGTTGTATTTTATATCGCCGAAGACCGCTCCGGGCTCGATGGGGCGCATACTCCTGATTGTCAAAAGAATAGCTATTTTCTTCAATACTTTCGTCAAGGCGTAGATGACGCTCAGGCAGCAACCGCTGGCGGACGTGTCCACCCCCGGACACGGGCAGGGGGAGGGGCCCGCAAGATACGAGTCCCGCGCCAGCGGGACGAAGGAGATTGTGGGAGGGGCCGGAGTGAGCGAAGCGAACGGAGTTCCGCCAGCGGTTGGCTGACTGGCGGCTCGGAGCCTTGACCTCAAGACAATAAACAAAATGGGGTGACTATCAGTCTCTCAACTTTTTAGTCACCCTTAATTGTTGTATTGTAAGAAGTATTAGCTGACGAATTTGAGTTGGATGCTGCAGGTCTTGCCGTTGACATCTTCGCAGTTGATGGTGAAGACGCTGGTGGTTCCGGGGAAGCTGAAGCGCAAGGGGATGAGGAAGGAGAAGTCGAGGGAGACGTCGGTCTTGCCGTCAACGGCTGCTCCTGCTGGGAAGCTGTCCTTGAAGGACTCTGCCACCTTCTCGTCGTTGATGAGGTCGATGAGCTGGATGCCGCCGGTCGTCCTGTTCTTGATGTAGTCGAGGACGAAGGGAGCGGCGCTGTCGAGATAGAGCTGAAGCTTCGCGATCTTGCCGGGGGCCTGAATCCTGACCTTGGCCGAAGAGGCGGTTCCGAGATTGAGGATACCGTTCTCGAAGGAGGAGTCGGGAGTGATGGTCGGAGGTGCGGTAAAATGGAACTTGGCGGTCTTGACGAGCTTGTTGCCGCTCTTGTCGATGACCGTTACGTCAATGATAAAGCTTGTGTTGTTCTTGATATTATCCTGATTCTCGATAAGGGTTTCGAGGATGTCGATGAGGTCGATGGTCGTAATGGTCTTTCCGCGAAGGGATGTGCCTGCAGCTTGACCAAGGCCCTGGAGGAAGGAAACCACCTTGGAGTCGTCGATTATGTCGAAGATTGCACTCCTTTTGGAGTCACCTTGGTTGGCTGTGGTGGCTATATGGTTATTGGCCAATACATTATATTCTCCGAGGCCAAGGGCTATGGTAATGGACTGGAAACCGGCAGGGGCTGCAACGGACAGAGCACCGTCGGCCTTGGGCCCCAGTTCCATTTGGGAGAATTTCTCATTGCTGGGCCATGTGATCGAGGGCTTCTGAGTGTCGTCCTTGTTGCAGGATGAAAACAATGCTGCAAGCGAAAGGACAACTGTGATGAGGAATGTACGTTTCATTTTTTATTACATTTTTTGGTTTTGTTACATTTTTTCCCGGCAGGGCAGGGGTTTGTAAGGCGGATGAATTCCGCTTTTGCCTTTTCCATCTGTTCGCGGAACTCGGGACTTGTCTGGAGTTTGGCGTATCCTATGCCGGCAGCGGGGCGGCTAACGTCGATGTCGCTCTGCCAGTGTGCTCCGCAGATTACGCGGCTCTCGCCATACGCCCATGCGCGGGCGAACAGGCTCTCTGCCGCAGCCGGATTGATTTCGCTCATGAGCAGGGCGGCGCCCCAGCTGCGTATTGCGTGACCGGAAGGGAAGGAACCCTCCTTTGCCAGCCACTCATCGTCCCACGAAGCCAGCGAGGGCTCGTGGAAGCGGGTGTACGGACGCAGACGGAAGTAATGGGCTTTTGGTTTGATGCGGATGTTCTCTATCGTAGTGATGCCGCGGGTGAGCACTTCGTAAATCTCGGGGGTGCCTTCTTTGCTGATGTTCAGGCCGAGCGGCTTGCTGAATATTACAAAAAGGGTGTCGAGGCTCCAGTGGGAGTCCTGTATCGCCATTGCGGCACGGGCGGGGTCTTTGCGCTGCTCCTTGCCCCACATATAGCGCAGGATGTCGTTTGCAAACTGGGCGTCGGTGGTGTCGGGAGGCCCAGGGAGGCACTTCACCAGGTCCGGCATTTCGTCCATGGGAATGTAAGGCACGATTTCCTGTGCTCCGAGTGACAGCTGAGACAGCAAGGCAAAGGTTCCTGCTGCAAACGATAAGACAAACTTAAAAATAGGCTGCATTTCAATAACCATCCTTAATATCGCAAAGTTAGCGAAAATTACGATATTTGCAGCATGAATATGCTGATGAGCTTGCTGTTTTTGTTTCTGCTCCCTGCCGTGCAGCAGGAGGACGAGCCTTATATCGTAGTTGATAAACAGGCGCTTACGCTTACCTACCATGCTTCGGACGGCACTCCGGTAAAGGTTTACCGCATAGCCTGCGGTTCCGGTATGGGCGACAAGCAGCGCCGCGGCGACCGCAGAACTCCGGAGGGCACCTTCCGCATCAACCAGCTGCTCAACGCCAGGGGACTGAGTCACGATTTCGGCGACGGTAAAGGTCCCGTCAAGAATGCCTACGGCCCTTGGTTCCTGCGGCTCGACGTCCCCGCATACCACGACATCGGCATCCACGGCACGCACCTGCCTCAGTCAATAGGCACACGGGCTACCGAAGGGTGCATCAGGCTCACCAACGAAGACATCACAGACCTAAAGTCCCGGGTACAGCTCGGGACCAAGGTGATCATCCTTCCGGATCCGGAAGACAGGCTGCTTACTTTTTCTTCCAGTACGCCTCAATCTCCTCAAGACTCTTGCCGGTAGTCTCGGGGACCCATTTCCACATGATGAACAGATACGGCAGGCACATGAAAGCGAAGAGGAAGAAGGTGCCTGCAGGGGTAAGCGTCTCGAGCATCCAGGGGGTGAGCTGGCCGATGAGATAGGTACCGACCCAGAGGGCAAGACCGGCTACCGACATGGCCAGGCCACGTACCCTGTTGGGATACATTTCGCTTAGGAGTACGAATACCACAGCGCTGATCGAGATGGCCGTGCAGAATACGTACAGCAGGAAGAAGACCAGCAGGAACCAGGTCGGCAGGGTGCCGAGCGAGAAGTACAGGCCGATCATCAGCAGGCACACGATCATGCCGCCTACGCCCCACCAGACGAGTTTCTTGCGGCCTACCTTGTCTATGATGAGCAGTGCAATGACGGTGGTGAGCATGTTCACTACGCCCACGAGCACCGTGGACAGCAGGGAACCCTCGCCGCTCAGACCGGCGTCCTGGAAAATCTTGGGACCGTAGTACAGCACTGCGTTGACCCCCATGAACTGACCGAGTATGGCAATGGCGGAGCCGATAAGTACCGCCTTGAAGATGCCGGGCTCCAGAAGCTCTTTCCATTCGCTCTTGACCTCTCCGGCTATGGAGGCCTTGGTGGCTTCCAGCTGGGCGGAGGCTTCTTCGGGTGTGCCGTAGATTCGCTGCAGGATGGCCGTGGCTTCGGCAGTGCGGCCCTTTACGGTGAGCCAGCGGGGACTTTCGGGTATGAAGAAGATGACGATGAAGAAGAGCAGGTCGGGGAAGGTCTCGCTGCCGAGCATGCCTCTCCAGTATTCGTTGTTCATGATGCGGGAACCCAGTGAAGGATCCGTTGCGCTAAGGTCTGCTCCCTTGAGTATCAGGTAGTTCACGAGATATGCGAGAAGGAAGCCTATGGTTATGGCAAGCTGGTAGAGCGAAACCAGCGTACCGCGCTTCTCGGGGATGGCGACCTCCGATATATAGATGGGGGAGACGATGGAAACCACGCCGATTCCGAAACCTCCTATGATGCGGAACACGACCAGCTGCGTGAAATCGCTGCACACGGCGCATCCGATTGCGGAAATGCTGAACATTGCGGCGGAGATGAGCATCGTTTTCTTACGCCCCAGATTGTCGGACAGCAGGCCGGCCACGGCCACGCCGATTATCGAACCTATGAGGGCACAGCCCACGTACCAGCCCTCCAGGCCGGTGGAAAGGCCGAACTGGGCTTTTACTATGCTTGTGGTGCCGGAGATGACAGCGGTATCGTAACCGAAAAGAATGCCGCCCAGGGCGGCCACGACGCAGAGGAATACTACGTATCCCATGTTTACGGATTTGGCCATAGTGTTCTTTAAGTTTTATGTTCTACAAATATACCGATTTTTTTCTTACTTTTGCGTTACTATGACAAAGCAACAATTCTCCGATATGGCGGCGCGTTATCGCCGCGAACTCTATTCAAGCGTCCTCCCTTTCTGGCTGGACAATTCCCAGGACCTCCAGTACGGCGGCTACTTTACCTGCCTCAACCGCGACGGTTCCGTATTCGACACCGATAAATTCGTCTGGCTTCAGGGCCGCGAAGTATGGATGTTCGCCATGCTTTACAACAAAGTGGAAAAGAATCCCCGTTGGCTTTCCTGCGCCCTACAGGGAGGAGAATTCCTGCTCAAGCATGGTCACGACGGCAATTTCGACTTCTACTTCTCCCTCAACCGCGAGGGCAAGCCGCTGATTCAGCCGTACAACATTTTCTCCAATACTTTCGCCTGCATGGCTTTCGCCCAGCTTGCAATAGCCACGCAGGACGAGCGCTGGGCCGATGCCGCACGCAAGACCTTCGACCGCATCCTCGAGCGTCGTTCCAATCCCAAGGGCATTTGGACCAAGGGCTATCCCGGCACCCGTCCCATGAAGGACTTCGCCCTTCCCATGATCATCTGCAACATGGCCCTCGAGATTGAGCCTATCATCAGCGACAAATCGTTGCTGGACAAGACTATAGAGGAGGCTCTCCACGAGGTCTTCGACGTATTCTACCAGCCTTCCATCGGAGTCATGGTCGAGAACCTCGCTCCCGACGGCTCCCTTATCGACTGCTTCGAGGGACGCAGGGTTAATCCCGGTCACGACCTGGAGGCGCTTTGGTTCATGATGAACCTGGGCCTTCGTCTCGACCGCCCCCAGATCATTGACAAGAGCATGAAGATAGCCCTCGACGTGATAGAGTACGGATGGGACAAGGAATACGGCGGAATCTTCTATTTCATGGACCGCCTCGGCTATCCCACCCAGGAACTCGAGTGGGACCAGAAGCTTTGGTGGGTCCACCTGGAGGCCGCCATCTGCATGATAAAAGGCTACCGTCTTACCGGCAACCAGAAAGCCCTGGAGTGGTTCCTGCGCCTCGACGATTATCTGTGGTCGCATTTCAAGGATCCCGATTATCCCGAATGGTACGGATACCTCAACCGCCGCGGCGAGGTGCTACTGCCTCTCAAGGGCGGCAAGTGGAAAGGATGCTTCCACGTTCCCAGAGGACTTTACCAGATAGGCAACATCCTTCAGGAAATCGCTGACGAAAAATAGTTTATGAAAAGATTGCCAATGTTTTTGGCGGCGGCTCTTGCCGTTTCCGCCTGTACGGCTTCCGTAAAGAACGGCGGTCCCGTCTATCTCGACCCGGAACGCGACGTCGAGGAGCGCGTAGCCGATGTGTTGCCACGCCTTACTACAGAAGAAAAAGTGGCCCTCACGCATGCTCAGTCCAAGTTCAGCTCCCGCGGCGTACCCCGTCTGGGCATACCCGAAGTATGGTGTACCGACGGGCCTCACGGCATACGTCCCGAGGTTCTGTGGGATGATTGGGACCAGGCCGGCTGGACCAACGATTCCTGCACTGCATTTCCGGCCTTGAGCTGCCTTGCGGCTACCTGGGACCGCGAAATGAGCCTGCTGTTCGGCCGCAGCATAGGCGAGGAAGCCCGCTACAGGCGCAAGGACATACTTCTTGGCCCCGGCGTCAATATCTGCCGTACGCCTCTAAACGGACGCAACTTCGAATACATGGGCGAAGATCCGTATCTGGCGGGCCAGATGGTGGTGCCTTACGTGCGCGGCGTCCAGGAGAACGGAGTAGCTGCCTGCGTCAAGCATTTCGCAGTCAACAACCAGGAGACGCGCCGCACCTCCACCAATTCGGTAGTGGGAGACAGGGCCCTCTATGAGATATACCTTCCAGCTTTCGAGGCTGCTGTGCGCGAAGGCGGCGCCTGGGCGATCATGGGTTCCTACAATCTCTACAACGGCCAGTTCAACTGCCACAACAAGCGCCTGCTTCTCGACATCCTCAAGGGCGAATGGGGCTTTGACGGCGTTGTGATAAGCGACTGGGGCGGATGCCGCGACGACGACGAAGCCATAGTCAACGGCCTTGATATGGAATATGGCACATGGACAAACGGTCTCACCGGTGCAGCGTCCGACAGCTATCGAAACTATCATCTTGCCGACCCGTATCTGCAGCGCCTTGCCGACGGACGCGCCTCCAAGGAGGTCCTCGACGACAAAGCGTCCCGCGTGCTCCGTACCATTTTCCGCACCTCCATGAATGGCAAGCCCCAGTGGGGCAGTTTCAATTCTCCTGAGCATTACGCAGCGGCCCGCCGTATCGCCGCTGCCGGAACGGTGCTCCTTCAGAACGACGGAGTGCTGCCTCTCAAAGTTCCTGCCGGCGGCAAACTGGTGCTGATAGGGGAGAATGCCGTCAAGAAGATGGTCGTAGGCGGAGGCTCCTCCAATCTCAAGACCAAATACGAAATCACTCCTCTCGAAGCTTTGCAGGAGGCCTATCCCGATGCGCAGGTCGTATGGGAAAGGGGATACGTAGGCGATACGTCAACCTCTTATAACAAAGTCGATACGGGACAGGACCTTTCCGAGTCCCGCAGCGCGACCCAGCTTCTTGCCGATGCCCTCGCGGCGGCCCGGGATGCCGACGCCGTCATCTTCATAGGCGGTCTCAACAAGAGCAAGAATCAGGACAACGAAGGCACCGACCGTTTCGACATAGCCCTTCCTTATGGCCAGGATGCTGTAATAGAGGCACTTGCTGAGGCTGTCCCGAAGCTTGTCGTTGTCAATATCTCCGGTTCTCCGGTAGCGATGCCCTGGGCGGACAAAGTTTCCGCCATCGTACAGGGCTGGTATGGAGGCTCAGAAACCGGCAGGGCACTTGCGGACGTACTGAGCGGAGCCGTGAATCCTTCCGGTAAACTGCCCTTCACCTTCCCCGTTGCACTTGCCGACGGCCCCCTGCGCACGGAGCGCCAGTATCCGGGTGTACGCGAAGAGGGCAAGAAGTGGTGGCAGGAATATTACGACGAGGGAGTCTTTGTGGGATATCGCTGGTACGACACCAAGGAAATACCCGTCTGCTTCCCGTTCGGCCACGGTCTGAGTTACACCAGCTTCGAGTACGATAAGGCTTCGCTTTCTCGCAAGAGTGTCGCATGTGCCGGCAGTTTCCCTGTTGACGGCGGTACAGAAGAGGTCGTGAAAGTCTCTCTGAGCGTCTCAAATGTCGGCGGGCTCGATGGAGCGGAGGTTGTCCAGCTCTATGTGGCTCCGCCTGCAGACAGTGCAGTGGAGCGTCCCGTAAAGGAACTGCGCGGCTTCGAGAAGGTCTCTTTGAAGGCCGGAGAAGATGCTGCAGTGAGTTTTTCACTGCCCCGCAGGGCCTTCTCCCGTTTCGACGAAGCCGCCCACGAATGGGTGGTGGATCCCGGGAAGTGGAGCATCCTCATAGGCTCTTCTTCTGCCGATATCCGCTGTTCGCTGGAATTGGAATTGAGGTAGAGTTGTAACCCGTTTTACTAAGTGACGTGAAAGGAAACAGCCTTCCTTTCACGTCACTTGCATAATCTTGCTATTCCTTACGGAATTGTATGAAAAAAAGCGGACAAACCGATTTTTCAAC
>DGVM01000200.1 GCA_002395925.1 Bacteroidales bacterium UBA4284 | reverse complement strand
CAACATCCATGCTCCAATAGAGCCTATCAAGGCCCCGTGCTCCGACGGCATAGACCTTGACGCCTGCCGGGACGTCCACATTGTATCCTGCACAATAGCAACCGGGGACGACCACATTGCCGTAAAAGGCGGAAAAGGCCCCTGGGCAGACAAAGACCCGGACAACGGCACCAATGCCAATATCCTTGTGGAAGACTGCAGCTTTGGCCACGGCCCTGGAGTCCTTGTTTTAGGGAGCGAATGCATAGGCGCAAAGAATGTCATTCTCCGGAACTCCAAAGTCACGGACGCGGAGAAGCTCCTCTGGCTCAAAATGCGTCCTGACACACCCCAGAAGTACTCCGACATCCTCATAGAAGGGGTAAAGGGCGATGTCTGGAACATCGTTTATGTCAAGCCCTGGAAACAGTATTTCGACCTCAAGGACCGCAAAGACATCCCCATGTCCTTTGCGGAAAATATAGACATCCAGAAATGCACGCTCAAGTGCAGGCGCAGGCGTAACATTGAGGAAGCTCCGGAGCAGTTTGCCATAAGTGGCCTAAACCTAAGGGACAACAAACTCAACTGGAAGTACAACAAAGACGAAGACAAGGTAAAACCCTACACCCTCCCGGACCCCCTCATATTCCCGGACAGCACAAAGGTGGAGACGGCTGCCCAGTGGGAAAAACGCCGCTCGGACATACTGGAGCTGTTCCAGAGCCAGATGTACGGCACCATGCCTCCGGCCATCCCCGTATACCTTGAAACAACGGAAGAGAACACCCCGCAGGAGGACTATGCAATAAGACGCCGCGTAAGGATGACCTTCCGCGAAGACGGCTCCGACCCACACATAGACTGGCTGGTCCTGTATCCCGTACATGCCAAAGAGCCATCTCCGGCGGTGATTTCCCTCAATTACTACGGGAACGATTCCATCTATACCCAGAAACGCTTCCCTGTTCCCATTAAAGACATCCTCTCACGCGGGTACACCTACGTCACAGCCTGCTATGAGGACGTTTCCCCTGATCCGGAAGATTTACAGGACCCTTCAGAGCAGCTTCGCATTGCCCGTACCAATATATATGAGTTGTGGGATCCGGACTGCACGACAGGTTCGCTCATGGCTTGGGCCTGGGCTCTTTGCCGCGGCATGGACATGCTGGAAAAGGACCCTGCCATAGATGCCTCCAGGGTGCTTCTCACCGGTTCTTCCCGCCTTGGCAAGGCCGCCCTTCTTGCAGGCGCTTTTGACAGGCGCTTTGCCGTGGTAGCCCTTAACCAGACAGGCGGCGGAGGGGTACCGCTTTCCAAGCGCAACTTCGGTGAATACGTTTCATCCGAGGTGGAACACTTCGGCTACTGGTGGTGCAGTGAATTCGCAAAGTATGCGGAGAAGGAAAGGAAGACCATGCCCTTCGACCAGCACATGCTCCTTGCATGCATAGCACCGCGCCCGCTTCTTGTGGAAGGCTTCAACAATCCCTGGTTCGACGCCCGGGGTGAGTTTCTCTCCCTGAAGGCCGCCTCCCCGGTCTGGACCTTCCTTGGGGCCGAAGGACTCCCGGACGTGGAATTCCCCCACTCGTTTGAAACCCAGGCCATAGGCAGCACCCTTGGCTACGTCAAGCGCAAAGGAGACCATGGGATCATGGATATCGACTGGAAGTGGATGATGGATTTTGCCGACAGGTGGCTATTGGTAACGGGATCGCGCACCGATGCCCTTGAGGATTCGGCCTTGGAGGCATCGGCCTGGCGGTGCGTACCAGCTTCTGGCCATTCTTGAACGTGATTTCCACGGAGAGGCCCAGAATTATGATAAAGAATCTTCTCATTTGGTCACAATGTTCTTGCAGTCATCCGTAACAATTAGCGGACGGGCGTCCGGCTCCCGGAAATGGAAGCGGACGTTGGATAGATAGACATTGTTGGCGTGCCTGATATAGAGACCTGACGCAGGGAGGCTGTGCCCCAGTTTTCTGTTTTCCGGATAGGAATCCTCCTCTTCCGGAACGGGAATCAACGTCATTTCCTCCGTACCGCCGCCGGGAGAGGTGATGTCTATGTCTGAGAGGTAGATATCTTCCGGATACAAACCGGGAACGCCCGTTATGGAACTGGACATCATGCTCTCGGACACTGCCGTTACCCCGCTGATGGTGACGGCCTTCAGCTTGCTGTTTTCGCAGCTGCTGCCACGCCTTCCCATACGGATGAAGATGGGCGTCTGCACGTCCCGCATCGCAATATTACAGATGTTGACATTCTCACAGATGCCCCCGTCCACCACTTCCACGGCAATGCCGGAGATGACGGTAGTGGGAGCCGTAACGCCCTTGATCTTCGTGGACCAGTGGCGGAAATTGTCTTCGCTGGCACGGCGGATGGTTATGTTGCTGACGGTGACATTGCGGTATCCGGTCGATGAGCCCGTGCCCAGCTTGATGGCATTGCAGTTGGATGCGGCGACGCAACTCGTCACCGCCACGTTCTCGCAGAGGCGCTCGCCGGCGCCTTTCAGGCAGATGGCGTCGTCCTCGCAGTCGAAGATGCAGTTTTCCACCACAACGTCCTTGGATTCTATGTCTATGCCGTCATTGTTGTAGTTGCAATGGGAGTAAACCTTGATGCCGCTTACCCTCACCCCTTCGCAGTCCGTATAGTACTGCACCCAGTGGGCGGAGTTCTCCAGGCGGACATCTTTCACCACCACGTTCCTGCAGTCCCGGAAGAGGATGATCATGGGTCTTCCGCCGGGATCCGCCTTGCCGACATTGAAGGCCCGATGGCCGCCCTGGCCGTCGATGGTACCCAAACCGGTGATGGCTATATTCTCCTGGCCGTTGGCATAAAACAACCCGCAATGAGGGGCCCTGTTCCCGTCGGGATAGACATAGTGGGCTTTCTCGTAAACGGCGATATCGGGAAACCCCAGCAGTCGTGCACCCATCTGCAGATGGAGTTCCACACCGGATTTGAGTTCGACGGGGCCGGTCAGGAAATCCCCGGCAGGGACGGTGACCGTTCCGCCGCCGGCTTCGCTCACCTTGTCAATCGCCTTCTGGATGGCGGCCGCGTTGTCCTTTCCGGGCACGGCCCTGGCCCCCAGCGACGTGATATCCACATACCGCTTTCCCGCCAGCGCCGCAGCGCCCGGCAGCAAAGTCCACATCAAAAAAACACAAAAGATTCTCTTCATATAGCACAAAAGGGGTTCAATCAAAGATAAAGCGGGCTACGACGGGCAAATAGTCGGAAGGGCACCAGCGCAGAAGGCGTATTCCCACCTCCAGCGGCCTCCGATGACACTATATCCGGCAAACAGGCCGGGATTCAGGCTCAATTCCAGCGGCTTGCCGCTCAAGGTGCGAGCATTGTCGAGCAAAATGGTTCCACTGGCTTGATAAGGCTGGAGGCCGGGGGCGCGCACGTCGCGCGAGAAGGTTCCGAAGAGGAAAACCCTGTCAATGGCCTCGCAGCAGCGGTCGTCCACCAGGAAGTTATGAAGCTCTATGTTCGCCGGAAGGCAGCAGGAATAGCCGAAGTCGTGGTCGCCGTTGTTGGCGCCGTCAATCAGCGTGATGGGATTGCCGAAATAGGGCTTGTGGACGCAGTCTTTCAGCACCACTTCACCGTCCCAGGAAGAGCCGTAATCGTCCCTCAGCAGGATAAAGTTGCGGTAGTGGACCTCGCAGTTTTCCATATACAGGCGCCCGAAGCCCACGCAGCGCATTCCCATATGGCCGAAGACGCAGTCTTTCAGGGTGACGTTCTCCACACCCATGTGGGCGTCGAAGCGGGAAATGCTGCAGCGCTCCATCGTAAGGTTCTTGCAATGGTTGGACGTGAAGAGGCCCCAGTACGACGGATCGTCGATGTCGATGGTCTGGGTGCAGTTCTCCCAACGGACGTTGACTGATGAATTCGCACCGAGGTCGTAGGAGCCCATCCTGGCAGGGATGCCCGCGGAGCCTATGGTCCAATAGATTCGGTGGGGTGTGAGAAGGCAGTCCTTAATGGTCACGTCGGCCGCATAACGCACCCACAGGAAGGCATAATACGGGGCTCCGTGCTCCTCCAGTTCGCCCGTTACATAATGGGTCACGCCCTCAACGAGCACATTGGAGCGACGCACGTCGATGCCGCGGACGAAATAGTTGTATTTCGCCGGAGCCTGGTTGGCGACGGTCGTGAACACCCCTCCGCGAACCGTGAGGCGTACAGTGTCTATCGGCCAGGCCGTTGCCCCGGTTATGCCGTCGTAATCCCAGATGATGGCGGAGGCATCTTCAATGCTGCCGTCGGCATCCGCCACGAGCATTTCCTGCTGGGGAACGCCGTTGTTCTGGTTTTCGCCCTTGCGGATATACACGCGATGGTTTTCGTTCTCCACCTTCACGAGGCTACGGCAAGGCAGACGGACGCCGAGGGAAGGCTGCCCCTTGCGGAGTCCGGCACGGAGACCTTCTATTTCATAAGGCTCCATGCTGGACTCCACCTTAAAAACAGGACAGTCGACGTTGTCGAGGGTGACGGGGTCTGTCTGTATCGCCGAGTCGTCGATGATGAACCTGGCCGTACCCCAATCGGTGTCGGTGCGGATATGGGCCGTCAGAAGGCCGCCGCCGATATAATATGTGGCACCGGCCCTGGCCTTCACGGGAAGGCCTTTTTCGTTCGCCGCGTCGTGTGCGGCAACGATGGCAGGCATATCGTCGTGACGGCCGTCTCCACGGGCGCCATACTGCTCATAAGTAATATAGCCCCCACTGCAGGACACCGCAGCAAGCACGACACCGAAGACAGCAAGCAGTCTGTTCATAAAATCTTAGAACTCATCTACAATAGTGGGAGGATTGGTCACTGCGGATGCATGTTTGCGCCCGATGACGGCATCCGCCATATTCTCCGCAGTAATTTCAATCTTCTGGACCTTGGTGCCCTTCTTGACCTTGCTGCCGGCAAAATCAAATGCCGTACTGGAAGACTTGCTGGCGAAGAGGCCTGCACCGGTGGCACCGAAGGAACCTGCTCCGGCTCCCACAATATTGGACGGGGCGTAGATATTACAATTGTGGAAGTTCTTGCAGGTGCCTCCGAGCTGGCCTACGATACCGCCGGTAAAGCAGTTGGGAGAGGAACCGGTGGTCTGTATCCTGCCCCAGAAAGTGACGTCATGAACCGTTTCGATGTCCATATAACCGACTATACCGCCCACTACGCCATTGGTATTGGATTCCAAAACGCTACCAGGATTGTAACGATAATAGGTAATGGTTGCATTTTCTGTATAGGCACTCCCGGTAGGATTCCTGGTAAGGTATCCTGCGATACCGCCAAGACGCACCTTCAGCTGATTATAGAGGGTAATATCTCCGGTACAAGTACAGTTAAGGAACACCTTGTTGCCGCAATTGCCGACGCCGGAAATACCACCGATATAAGAGTATGCCGACGGCTTCACATCCTTATCTATTGCCATATTGCCTCCGTTGTCACCGGCATTGGGGCAGTTGATCGCACCGGAATTGGTTAAACCCGTGAAAGTAAGTTCAGTACTGCTGACGCTGTCGTTCGAGGCATTGAATCCGCCAATGACACCGCCAATCCAGACCTCATGCGAGATGGTCAGGGCCTCAAAGTTGAGGTTGCCCTCATTGGATGCATAATCCATCGTGACGGTAGCATCTCCCAGACCGAGAACACCGCCTACATAGCTGTCGTGGCGGGTATTGCCGGAATAGTTGATTTCGCCGGTATTCCTGGCATACGCCATATCAGTATCTGCGCCCTGGTTCACACCGACGACGCCGCCAA
Organism: Bacteroidales bacterium UBA4284; assembly: GCA_002395925.1. Next base: position 8,336 of record DGVM01000200.1, on the reverse strand, counting down.
GGGCGACATCTGCAGTTTCGGATGTTTCGGAGACGGTTCCGGAATTGGAATTGTATGACGATGCGGTTCCTGTGAGCACGGCGCTGCCGGTGATGCGGCCGACACAACCACCGATATAGGCATAGGTCGTTGCCTTGCCGGCGTTGGAAACCGCACCTGAGTTGGAGCATGCAGAAACCGTCTTGTTGCCGAGGGTACCGACAATACCGCCGGCACACAGATGCTGCATAGTGGAACCGGAAGCAATGGCTACCTCGCCGGAATTGACACAGTCGGAAAGTGAGCCGTTGGAGGCTCCCGTAATTCCGCCCACATGTAACTGCGTGCAGGTGAGATTGCTTACGGTAACAGGTCCGCTATTGGTAGCGGTCATAGTGCCACCCGTATGCAGACGGCCTGCGACACCGCCGACGCGGACGTATTTCTTGGACTGCTCGGATGAATTGACGACCACGGAGCCGTAGTTGGTGGCGCTGGCCGAAGGATACTTACCTGTAATGTGATGATCGTTCTTGCTGTCCGTAGAACCCACTACGCCGCCGAAGAACGGATCCTGTGCGTTGTTGCAGCCGGTCAAGGTAACGGTACCGCCGTTGCTTGAATCTTCAATACTGCCGTTGGTGTGTCCTACCACGCCACCTACGAACGTGTAACCGTTGGAGCCGGAAATCTGCTGGCTGTAGGTGACGTCGCCCGTATTCAGGCAGTCCGATATGAGCATGCTGCCGGAGCCCTTTCCCACTACGCCGCCGATGCTGTAGTACTGGTTTGACGTGGGTTCGAAGACTCCGCCGATTTCCAGCGCCATGGCATTGGTGCAGCCGTTGACGGGACGCGTGGAGTAACCTACGACGCCGCCGATATATAAAGGACCCTTGGCAGTTTCACCGGAGTAAGTCAGCGTGCCACCGGTAGAGCTGCAGTTCTCCAGGCTGAGTTCCGCAGTGGTGTTGCTGGCTACCACGCCGCCGATATATGTGGGCAGGGCCTCGGTGGATGAATAATTGATATTTCCGCTGTTGGTGAGGTCGGAAAGCGCTGCACCTTCGTCGCAACGGCCTACGACGCCGCCGATAAGCCTGGCTTCGCTGCCGCCGCCTGCGCCGACGTTGACGGTACCCGCATTGGACAGTCCGGTATAGGTGACGTCGGCGACATCGCGGTTGAGACGGCCCACGACACCGCCCTGGCAGAGGTAGGTGCCGGCGGAGCTGCCGTTTTCGGTCGTGACTACACCGCCGCTGAGGTTCTCGCAGGACTCGATCAAGCCCTTGCCCAGACCGACTACGCCGCCGATATGGAGAGCCTTTGCAGTAGAGAAACCGTATCCGAGCCTGACGGTACCGCTGTTGGTACAGCCGCTGATGGACTCCTTCTTCTCCACCTGGTATCCGAGGATGCCACCTATGTAGATATTCTCGCTGAGTGCGGCATTGCAGGAGACCGTACCGCTGTTGGAGCAGTCAGTAATCTCGCCCTGGAAGCTGCCGTTCTTCTGGGTACGTCCGACCACGCCGCCGACGGAAGCCTGGCTGGCGTTGGTCTGTCCGTTGGAACCAAGCGTGACGGAAGCCTTGTTGGTACAGCCGGAAATCGCACCGCCCTTGTTGTTGCCCACGAGGCCTCCCAACTGGCAATCCTTTTCAAGCGCCGAAGAAGGAGTATAGGAAACTGAGCCTTGAGCCTCGCAGTTGATTATGCTTGCCACAGCCTCGCCTGATGAGAGAACCTTGGCGAAAATGCCCCAGTTGGCGTCTTCTGCATCAGTGGACTTGACGGTCGAATTGAGGGTGAGGTTCTTGACTGTACCCATAAGGGTTGCGAACAGAGGTTTGGTAAGGCCGGCGATGGTCTTGCCGTTGCCGTCGAAGGTGCCCTCGAAGTCCTCTATGGACTCAAAGGAACTGACTGTGGAGGAAGAGAGGTTCAGCGTCGAGCCGCTCGGATTGAGAGTGGCGTTGACGGTCTTGTTGCCGCCGGCCACAGCGTTCACGAACTTCTGGAAGGTGGCGTCGTCCTTGACTGTAATGTTGGAGACGTCTTCCTCGATGTCCTTTATGGTAATCTTGATGTCGCTGAGGTTCATGCGGGCGTCGTTCTTGGTGACGTCCTTGGCAGCGCCGAACGCAAGACGGGAGCCCCTGGCCACACCGGAAAGCGTCACCTTATAGGTGTTCCACGCCGTTTCTTCCTTGAGCGTTACCGAAGCAACCTTGGTCTGGAGGTCGAGGGTGTTCGTCTTGGATTCGCCCGTAAGTTCATTCCATTCTCCGGGGGCCTGGACGGCAACGATTGCGTTCTTGGTGCAGAAGGAGCCGCTGGACTCGCTGTAGTATGCGCTGGCGGTAAGCTCAACCTCCAGGGTTGCAAACATACCGACGGGAATGTTGTCCAGGGCGGGAGTCACTATATGGGTAACCTTGCTGCTGCCCACAAGCTTGATGTATCCGGGATGGATGTAAAGGTTGGGGTTGGCACCCTGCGCCCAGTGTGCAAGACGGCTGCCGGCCAGTGCGGAGGCCTGCGACGAGAGCTGTTTCTCATTGGAAGTTGCCGCCGCCTGATAAGAAGCGGGTTCAGAATTGGTAAATGAATCCAGTGACGTAGGAAAATAACCTGCACCGCCTCCTATGAGGTCGCAGTCCCAGCGGAGTTCACTGAAGTCTTCGGCAAGGATAACGTCGCCCACGGAAGCGGTATTGCTGCCGGCCTCCACGATGATGAACTGCGTAGTGGTGACAGGCAGTACATTGCTCTGCTTGAATGAGGAATCGTCGGAAACCCTCACATAATATGTGGTACCCGACTCGAGGCCGCTGATGCAGAACCTGGGCGACTTGTCGCTCCAGCATGCACTTCCTGCGGGTACGGCATAACTGTCAACAAGCGAGGTACAGCCCTGGTCGGAGTACACATTGAACGTATATGCGTCCGAAGGGGAACCCGCGACACAGATGACGGCCGTGGAGCTGGTGATGCCCTCGGCGGTAATCGAAAGGTCGGAAGACACATTGTAGGACAGGGCAGACGGGGAGTACACGACGCCGGCGGCGAGAGGGGCCTTGATGTTGGCCTTCACGCTCTTGGAGCCGCCGTTGGGGTCGGTAAGTTCAACCTGGACGGATCCGCTCAGGCCGGCGGGCACGCAGATGAAGAATTCTGCGGGAAGAGCCGCCGGAGACTCTGCAGCCATCTCTACCACGTTGGAAGCGGCAGAAGGGGTGCAGGAACTGAAATCGGTGGTGAACGAACCGCTCAGTGCGGCATCGGCGGCACCGGTGAGCTTGACCTTGCTGATGAAGCCGTTGCCGGTCACGCTCAGGTGGAACACGCTCACTGCAGGCGAAAGCGCAACGGAACCTTCCTTTGAACTCTCGCCGATCATCACGAACGCATCCGGGTCGTATGAACCCTTGACATACTTCTGCTGCGCCGGAACGGTGACGGTTGCACTGCCCCTGCCATAGCCGGACACTGCGGATGCAGGGTATGCGGCATAATATGGCGCAGCGACTACTCCGTTGAATACGAAATTGGCCGAAGATGAGCCGCCGGCCTGGTCGCCGAGGGCTTCGGAGGCGACGCCGTTGACGCTGATGCAGTCGCCGGCTTTCCAGTAGTTGTGCCAGGCGTTGCCCTCTTTTTCTCCAAGTTCGGTCTTGGAGGAAGGGAGACTGGCGCTGATGGTGGTGCTTATAACCTCGGGGCCGGCGACTTCCTTTTCACAGGAAGCGGCCGCGATGATGCAGAGTACTGCAGCTGAAAGGAGTTGAATCTTTTTCATAAGGCAATACTTTTTAACCGTCCCACTCAACCGTATCGGTGTTGTCAACAAGATCGTCGAGTTCGGCCCCGAACTCAGTACTGACACACAGAATTGCGATGTCCCGGAACAATCCGCTATCGCATTCCGGCGAAGAATAAGTGCGTTTCGTAATCATATGGGTACTATGTTAATGTTGTTTATTGGTCAATCCAAGCCCCCACTTTAGAGTAGATGTAATCCGCCATATTTGCCATTCCGGCGGCATTGGGATGGGGGTTGCTGTATTTGGGAATGGAAACGCCGTCTCCCAGAAGGTCGGCGACGCGCACCTTGTCGTCTCCGAAGTGAGCGGCTATGAGCTTGATGGCATCGCCCTGTCCGCCCCTGAGGTAATCGCCGATTACGCATACAATTTTGGCGGAAGGATGCCTGGTCTGGATCATCCTGATCAGGCGGGTATATGCAGAGCAGAAATTGGTTCCGTCGAGTGCGTCCGCATCCGAGACCGTCGTGGCGGCATCGGCTACATCGAAGATGGCGTCAAGATCGCCCAGGGAGCTTGACGGGAATGATGATACCGACATGGCCACGCCATCAATTAATTCCTCGGAAGTGTTGTACCAACTGGTGTGACCGTAGTCGTTGGTCCCTCCGTGGATCAGGACCACGTCGGGATTGCCTATGCCAAGCTGCTGGAGCCGTGTGCCGAAATCCCAGCCGTACCAGTATGCGCTGGAATCGCCGGTGGTGTTCTGCACGACGGTGGTGTTGCCGGCGGAGATGTTCTTCTCGAAGATGCCGGTGTCCATCTTGTTGTAGATGAGCCGGTACCACCAGGTGTCGGAAACGGAGGAAACGTCGCCGTCACTCTTGGGATAGTAGGCGCCGCCCTTTGTGGTGTCGCACCAGCCCTTGAAGGTGGAGATGCTGTCGCCGATGATGCTCACCTTGGTGGTGCGGTTTACATTCACATCGTCATCGATTGAAAGAATCTCCACCGTCATATCGCTGATATAGACACGGCCTTTCTTGGAGTCTCCTCCGTATGTTCCGCCAAACGCAATCCTGTCTCCGGAACGGAGTTCAAGGCCCGAAATACTCTTGGTAGCCCACGAGTTGTTATTGGTAAAGGAAATCTCCTGATAAAGCGTCGGATCCGTTGATTCCGGCCAGTCAAATGAGGCTGTGTGAGCGGACGTATTGGCTTTGGCCAACTCGGGAGTGAGGACAGCCAATCCCCAGTTACTGTCCTGGCTGGAATTAAGGCGGCCTCCGGTAATGGTAACCTTTACTGTTGCCTTCTTGCCTGCCGGAACGGTGAATTCAGGGGTGAGAATCCATCCGCGGGCACTGCTTGTTCCAAGCTTGAGATAACCCGGATGGATATAAACGTTGGAGTCGGACAGCCAGCCTGCAAGGCGACTGTTGTTAAGCGCATTCACGGGGCCCTTGAATGTCATTTCTCCGCCGCCGGAGTAATGATAACCGCCGTAGATGTAGTTGGTAGAATTGTTTTCACTGGTCTTTACTCCAGTATTGGCGAAACTTGAATTGTCGCTGGGCCGGAATCCAATGGCAGTTGTGATATGGTCGAATTCCCAGCGGATTTCTCCGAAGTCTTCTGCAAGGGCCACGCCTGTTTCCGTTATGGACGAAGGCATCTCCACGATGGTAAAATCATCAGTCGTGGCTTTGACGGCGTCGGATTCCAGATTGTTGGTGGTGTCCTTGACTTTGAGCCAGTAATCGGTAGAAGGCTGCAAGCCGCCGAATATGTAGCATGGCTGCTTTCCCTTCCATGCGCCGAGTTCGGCAGGGAAATCGAAAGACTGGTCAATAACGGTGCATGCGGCATCCTTGTACAGGGTGGCTGTATAAGCATTGGCGACATCGGCCGATGCGCCATTACCTTCCGTCCAGGTGAATACAAGGGTGGAAGAAGTGGTGGCTGTACATTCGGCTTCTATGGGAGCCGCTTCAGGGATGTCTTCCAGGCTTACAATCTGAACTTTCACGTCGTCCAGGAAGAAGCGGTTCTTGGTGTCGATGTTTTCGTATGAACCGATGACCAGGCAGCTGTTGCTGTTTACACCCTCTATCCTTATAGTTTTGGTGGTCCAGCTCTTTACCTCCGTGCCAAGCGGATGGCCACCAGTGAGCGAAGCACCGGTGTACTTGCCGCCGGAACTGGAGAACTTGGGATCCGTACTTTCTTTCTGGTCCGGCGCAAGGACAAGCTTGAGTGCGGAACGGTCATTGACGAAGACAGCTACATCAGCGCCACTGTTATATACGCTGGAAGTTACGGTAACATCCACGGTTGCTTTCTTTCCCTCAGGGATACCGGAAAGTGCCGGAGAGACGATATGGGTGCGCGCGCCGGAGGACGATGAGCCAACGCGGAGATAACCGGCATAGGCGTACACAGAGCTATTGCCGAAGAAGCCCCAGTTATAGAGTCTCTTGTCGGGATTTACTCTGGTCTCGCCGTAAATACGGCCTGAAGTATTGTCATAAACCTGGAAACTACCGTCACCTGTTGAATAATTGCCGCTTAACGGCTCCAGGGGTTTGCCTGAAGGAATGAAGCCGGCAGCATCGGCAAGCATATCGGCCCCCCAGGCAATCTCGCTGAAGTCCTCGGCAAGGATGACGTCGCCTGCTCCGGCGTTGGTTACCGTCGAAGGATCGACCACTGTGAACGCCTCGGTCGTACCGGAGACGACATCGGACACGTCGCCGTTCCTGGCGTTATGCACCTTGAAATAGTATGTAGTCGAAGGGGTGAGGCCGCCGAATGTGAAGCGGAGGGCCTTGCCGTCCCAGCAGGAGTTGCCCGCGGGAATGTCGAAGGACACCTGAAGGTCGGAGCAGGCGGCATCGCGGAAGAGTTCCAGTTTATACGGCAAAGCAGCATCTTCCGCAGGAGTACCGCCGAGGGCCCAGCCGAAGACAAGGGATGATGACGACGCCTTTACGAACTGAGCCTCAGGCTTCTGGTACTCATTCTCGTTCTTGTATTCGTCGATGGTAAACTCCTTGGGACGGTTCATCGTCTCGGTGAATACGTTGCCGTAGCGGTCGGTGACCTTTACCGTCACAGGGGTGTCCGCTGCAGAGGCGGTAGCCTTGAAGAAGTGGCGCCATTTGGCCGTGCTGAAGGTGGTGGTATTCCATTTGTTCAGGCGCGGAATCGTCATCGCATAGATGTGAAGGGGGTCATAGACTCCCACTTCGGATACATTCAGCGGCGAGCCGTTCTCGGAAATCTCGACTGTCCAGTCGTCGTCGTAATCCCATACGTTCACAAGGATCACGTTATTTCCGTATTCCTGGATATGGTTGTAGTACTTGGGGTAGCCGGTATGGGAAGACAGGTCTTCCGTGATGGTCGCCTTGACCCTGTTCATGTCGTAGGCACGGAACTGATACTCGCGGGGCTGGCAGGCGGCCTGGTAGTAATGGGTGCAATCGGTGCCGTTGACATTCCACACGGTCCATCCGCCGGGAGCACCGTCCTGGGCGATATGGATGCCGGGGGTGATGTAGCCCGACCACCACCAGCTGGCGCAGAGGGCGCCGCTGTTGTGCTCCGTGAAGGTCGAAGTCCAGTCCTTGTTGAACAGGTTGTGGGTATGACCGCTGAGGTACCTTACGTTGTAGCCGTCGAAGATGCCGATGAAGGTGTCCAGGTCGGCGTCCTTGCCGTCGAGCTGTTCGTTCCAGCTGAGGCCGGAAGGGTGCGCCAGGGGCTCATGGGCGGTAACGAAGACGGGGGTGGACTTGTCCACGTACGAGAGGTCCTTGCGGAGCCATTCGAGCTGAGCCGCGGTGAAGTTCTTGGCGTACTTGCTGCGGTTGTCCTCGCCGGGCTCCACACCGGTAAAGTCCATATTGTCCATCACGATGTAGTGGATCTTGCCGAGGTTGAAGGAATAGTAGTCGGGCGCGAGGTTCTGCGTGTACTTGATGGCTTTGAGGTAGTCTCCTGCGACCTCCATCTCGTTGTCGTGGTTGCCCATCGTATGGAAGAACGGGATGCCGGCGAAGTAGCCGTTTACCGTCAGCAGATAATCGGCGAAGCCGTAATTGTTGGCAATCCAGTACATGTCCCAGGTCATGTCGCCCAGGGTGAGCACATAGACCTTGCCGGGGGCGGCGTTCATCGCCTTGCGAAGGTCGCCCGCCACCTTTTCGAACTGGGCAAGGTCACCGGTGCGGCGCGCCAGGTGCATGTCGCCCAGCACGAAGAGGGTGTAGTCGTCGTTGTTTGCAGGGATAAGTTCGAAATCCTGGGTGTCAACGGCGTCCTTGTCGGTGGAGACGGGTTTCCAGATCTTGGGAAGGATGCCGTCGGTGTACACCTCGTATCCGGAAGGAATGGTGATGAATACGTAGCCCCAGTACTTTTCGGACTGGATGGCGTAGTAGCCGTCGGCGTCGGTCTGGACGATCTCGATACCGTCGGACACGAGCACCCCGGGCACTCCCGCACCGGCGCATGTGACGCGTCCGCGGATGTTGCCGGAGACTGTCGAATCGGGCACGTAGTCAATCACGGTCTTGTACA
>DGVM01000163.1 GCA_002395925.1 Bacteroidales bacterium UBA4284 | reverse complement strand
CGTCCTGATGCACGCCGATGTCGACAAAGGCCCCGAAGTTCGTGATGTTGGTCACGATGCCAGGCAGGATCATGCCCTCCTCCAGGTCGTCCATCGTCTGCACGCGGCTGTCGAATTCAAACTCCTCTAATTGCTCGCGTGGGTCGCGGCCTGGCTTCTCCAGCTCCTTCATGATGTCGGTCAGGGTGGGGAGGCCGACGGCATCCGTCACATACCTTTTTATATCTATGCGTGCGCGCAAGTCCTTTTGCTGAATCAGGTCGCTGACGGTGCAGCCCTGATCCTTGGCCATCCGCTCCACGATGTCGTAGCTCTCAGGATGGACGGCGCTGTTGTCGAGCGGATTCTTTGCTCCACGGATGCGGAGGAAGCCCGCACACTGCTGGAAGGCCGCGGGCCCCAGGCGCGGCACCTTCTTCAGCTGGGCACGCGAGGTGAAGGCACCGTGCTCGCGGCGATAGTCGACAATGTTCTTGGCCAGCGCCGGACCGAGTCCGCTGACGTATTGCAGCAGATGCTGCGAGGCGGTGTTCAGGTCGACACCTACTTGGTTGACGCAGCTCTCCACGGTCATGTCCAGCTGTTGCTTCAGCTTCGTCTGGTCGACATCGTGCTGATACTGTCCTATCCCCAGATTCTTGGGATCTATCTTCACCAGTTCAGCCAGAGGGTCCATGAGCCTGCGGCCGATGGAAACCGCCCCGCGTACCGTCACATCCTCGTCCGGGAACTCTTCCCTTCCGACCTCGGATGCGGAGTAGATGGATGCGCCGTCTTCGCTCACTGTCCAGACCTTGCATCCCTCCGGCAGTTCCAGTTTGCGGAAGAACTCGCCCGTTTCCCTGCTGGCGGTGCCGTTGCCTATGGCCACCGCCTCTATGCGGTATTTCTCCAGCATCTCCTGTACGGTGACAAGGGCCTTGACCTTTTCGTTCTGCGGAGGATGCGGATAGATGATGGTATGGCAGATCAGCCCACCCTGCTCGTCAAGGCAGGCGATCTTGCATCCGTTGCGGAATCCGGGATCCACGGCCATGGTCCGCTTCTGCCCGACCGGAGCCCCCAGAAGCAGTTGCTTCAGGTTTTCTCCGAACACACGTATGCTCTCTGCGTCGGCTTTCTCCTTTGCCTCCCTGATGACTTCGGAACTGATGGAGGGTTCCAGCAGGCGCTTGAAAGAATCATCCACGGCCTCGCGTATCTGTTCGCCCAGTTCCCCTGAGGGATAACCCTGCATCTGGCAGAAATCGTAGTAAATCTTCTTGGTGCAGCGCTCCTGGTCGGAATCGACGCTGACGCTGAGATAGCCTTCGTTCTCTGCGCGCAGGATGGCAAGGAGGCTGTGGGATGGCACCTTGTCCAAAGGGCAGGACCAGTTGAAATAGCTGCGATACTTGTCGGCTTCGGGGCCTTCCGCCTTCTTCGCGACTTTAGAGACGACTCTCCGGGCACGGAAAATACGTCGCATGTTTTCCCTTATCGTTGCGGTTTCGCTGAGACGCTCGGCGATAATGTCCCGCGCCCCGCCGAGAGCGGCATCCGCATCCTCGACCTTGCCCGGCTTCACATATTTGGCGGCCTCCGCACGCGGGTTGCGCACCTTGAGCCTCCACATCGAATCGGCCAGCGGCTCAAGCCCCAGTTCCCTGGCGGCCGTAGCCCGTGTACGCCGTTTCGGCCTGAATGGCAGATACAGGTCTTCCAGCTCTGCGGAGACCACGCAGTTTTCGATTCTCGAACGAAGTTCATCCGTCAGGGCTCCGGCCTCGGAGATGGTTTTGAGCACCGTCTCCTTGCGCTTTTCCATTTCGGCAAAAACATCCACCCAGTGCTTCAGCTCGGCGACTTCGCTGTCGTCCATCCCTCCGGTCTTTTCCTTGCGGTAGCGGCTGATGAACGGGATGGTATCACCCTGCGCGAACATATCGGCACAGTTCTCGACCTGCCAGGTCTTCAGGCCCATCAGTCCGGCAATGTGATTGATGTATATCTCTTTCATATCTCAGTCTTCTGCTGTTATCTTCTTAAGTTCTTCCCGGTACGCCGCGAGAATCCTGGATCTGGAAATGAAACCAAGATAGATTCCCTCGCGGGTCAGGACGGGCAGCCGCCATACTTCGGTACGGTCGAACTTGCGCATCACGTCCTCCATCCTCTCATCTTCGTACACGACCTCGGCAGGACGGTGCATCAGGTCGCGCACGTGAAGTTTCACGGGGGCGTCCGGCTCGAACATGTGCTTGCGTATGTCATCCATCTCGAGCACCCCCTGGAAACGGCCGCCGTCGCCTATTACCGGGAACACCGCCACCGTACTGCCGGAAATGATCCCGGACACGTCCTGAAGCCTGTCGTCCTCCTTGAGCCTGGGATACTTGTCCCGGATGAGGTCGCGGGTGCTGAGCAGGGTGAGAACCGCATGGTCGCTGTCGTGAGTGAGGAGGTCGCCGCTCTGGGCGATGCGTTTCGTATAGATAGAATAGCGTTCCTTAATGCGCGTGACCCCGTAAGACGTGGTGGCGCAGAGGATAAGCGGCAGCAGGAGTTCGTACCCTCCGGTGATCTCTGCAATCAGGAAGATCGCCGTCATGGGCGCCTGCATGACGCCCGCCATTAGACCGGCCATTCCCACCAGGGCGAAGTTCTGCTCGGGAAGGGACATCCCGCAAAGATTGACGGTACGGGCCACCAGGAATCCGAGGATGGCGCCTTCGAACAAAGTAGGGCCGAAAGTGCCTCCCACTCCCCCTCCGCTGTTGGTAAGCGTCATGCTCACAACCTTGAGAAGGAGCACGAATATGAGGAACAAGGGCATGCCCCAGGGAGAATGCAGAAGGAAGAGCAAGGGATTGGGATCGCTCCCGAGTCTGAGTTCCCCGCCATTCAGCAGCTGTCCTATGGAATCGTAGCCCTCACCGAAGAGCGGGGGGAAGAGCCATACCAGCAGAGTCAGTCCGGCGCCGCATACGATCCAGCGCACCCAGGGGCTGCGGAAATCGTTCTTCAATTTGTCTTCCAGCCAGAGAGTGAAACGGGTGAAGTACTGGGACACCAGGCCGCAGAACACTCCGAGAAGCAGGTAGAACGGCAGATTCCCCATGGTGAAAGGGGCCAGCGAGCAGGAAAAAGGAGATTGTGCTCCCATAAAGACGTACGATACTACCGTTGCGGTCAGCGTGGACACGAGCAAAGGCATTATCGAACTCATGGAAATATTGAACAGCAGAATCTCCAATGTGAAGAGGACTCCCGCCAGAGGGGCTTTGAAAATACCCGCGATTGCGCCGGCCGCGCCGCAGCCGAGCAGCACGGTGACTCCCCTGTAAGAAAGCCTGGCCATTCGGCCTATATTGCTGCCGAAGGCTGCCCCCGTGTAAACTATGGGAGCCTCTGCACCCACGGAGCCTCCCAGACCTATGGTGATTGCGCTGGTCAGAAGCGAAGACCACATGTTGTGCGGCTTGATGCGCGATTCATTCCTCGATACGGCGAGCAGCACTTTGGTCACACCGTGACCTATATTGTCCTTGACGAGATAGCGGACAATAAGAAGGGAAATCAGCATGCCGGCTGCAGGGAACAGAAAGTGCGCTCCTCTTATAAGGGAGTGGATAAATTCTATCACACGCAGCAGCAATACAGCGGCAACTCCTGCGCAAAGCCCCACGAGGAGACTGAGCAGCAGGAGTTTGGCATTCTCGCTTGGTTTTATGTAAGGGAGTTTCATTTTGCGGCTAGTCGCCGTCCACCCCGTCGTCGTCACCCCCGTACTGGGAGATATTGTCGTCGGGAAGGGTGCCTGCACCGGCATCCGCATCGGCGGAAGGGCCTGCAACCTGTTCGTTCTCGGCATTTTCCTCTCCTTCAAGCCAGCGTTCTATATCGTCGAGATCGTCTGTTTCCACCTTGATCTTGACAAGGCAGATGGAATCCGGCATTTCGATGGTGACGGCATAGAAAGGAGTCCCGTCGGGTTTGGTGTATTTCGTAAGATCCTGAAACCAGTCATTGAAACCGCCTGGATACTTATCATTGAAGGCCGCAGCGAGTTCGTCCGACATGTTTTCGTAACTGATTACGCGTCTCTTCTTGTTGTCTTGTGGCATAGTGTCTTTAATTTGCTGCAATATTAGAGCAAACTTTTCGATTTTGCAATAGCAAAACGCTACATTCTTTCAGGAAGTTCGATTCCGAGAAGCGCCATGCTGTTTGCAAGTACCTGAGAAACAGCATCAATCAGCACCAGACGGCTGTCACGCAACTTCACGTCGCTTTCCCGCAGTATCTGCGTATCGTGGTAATACTGGTTGAACTCCTTGGCAAGGTCGTATGCATAGTTCGCCATGACCGCCGGCGAGAACGAAGCAGCCGCTTCCGCCAGCTTCTGCCGGTAGAGATTCAACTGCTGCACGATGCGTATCTCCTTGGGGCTGAATTCGACATCAGCGAGTTCCCGGACATATCCGGCCTCGTCGGCTTTCCTCAGGATGGAACGGATTCGGGCATGGGTATACTGGATGAAAGGTCCGGTATTGCCGTTGAAGTCGATGGACTCCTTCGGATTGAAGAGCATCTTCTTCTTGGGATCGACCTTGAGTATGAAATACTTGAGAGCGCCGAGCCCTATCATGTGATAGAGTTTCTCCTTGTCCGCTTCGGGAATGTCGGCAAGTTTTCCGGATTCCTCGGACGTAGCCTTGGCTTCCAGGTACATATCCTCGATGAGATCGTCGGCATCGACCACGGTGCCTTCACGGGA
>DGVM01000173.1:328-16114 GCA_002395925.1 Bacteroidales bacterium UBA4284 | reverse complement strand
CCGCAGCGGCGAGCCGTAGCCACCGAGCCGCGTAATGCGAGGTGGCGTCACCTTTGCCGCGTTGACGTGAAAACAGCATTGTGCGGCCCTCTACACGTCAACGCGGCCGTATTTTATGCCAAATAAGCCGATTCCGTTGCCGCGTTGACAAGAAATCGGCCACGTGTGCTTTCTGTTCGTCAACGTGGCAAATGAGGGAAACTACCACGTACGGTCGGTGGGTTGGGCCAGGTAGGCTTCCAATTCTTCGGGGGTACGGGCCGGATATTGGTTGGGGGGCATCCCAATAATGCCAAAGACCTCCTGGCAGTAGGTATAGCCCAGGGCGTCCAGGATGGCAAACTGGTGATGCAGGCTCTCCTTGAATCGCACGAAGTCACGGTTCTCGCGCGTGCACCACTGGATTTCACTCAGGGCACATAGACGCGGCAGAAGCATATACTCTAACTGGTGAGCGGTAGGGATATACTCCGTCCATAAGTTGGCCTGTACACCCAGGATGTGGCTCTGCTGGAAGGAATCCAGTTCGTCAAACGGCTCATAGCTGTACACTTGCTCCGTGGGAAGGTATCCTCCAATGGCATAGGGCTCTCTGTCTCGCTCCCGGCTCTGATAGTAGTCCAGGTACAGGAAGGTATAAGGCGACATAATCACGTCGAAGCCGCGGGCCGATGCATCGATTCCACCCTGGGTCCCCTGCCAGGACATCACGGTGGCACCGGGTGCCAGCTCCCCTTCCAGAATCTCGTCCCAGCCGATAATCTTGCGGCCCTTCCCTTCCAGAAAAGCCTGCATACGGGCGGTTACATAGTTCTGAAGATACTGTTCCTTGGTTCCGTACTCGGTGTCGCGAAGCCCCAGCTGCTTCATTTTGGCCTGACAACGCGGGCAGGAGGCCCAGCGTTTCTTGGGACACTCGTCTCCTCCGATATGGATATAGGGAGAAGGGAAAACCTCGCAAATCTCTCCCAACACATCCTCCAGGAAACGGAACGTCTCTTCCTTGCCCACGCACAGCACATCGTCGGAAATGCCCCAGCGGGTCCAGACCTCATAGGGGCCGCCGGTGCAGCCGAGTTCGGGATAAGAAGCCAGGGCGGCCAGCATATGGCCGGGAAGGTCGATTTCCGGGACGATGTTGATGCCGCGTTCTGCCGCGTAGGCCACCAGTTCCTTCAACTCTTCCTGCGAATAGAAGCCGCCGTGGGGAATTCCGTCGGAGTTTCCGTGCTCGGCCTCTATGCAGGAACCGCTGCGCCAGGCACCCACTTCCGTGAGACGGGGGCGGGACTTGATTTCCACGCGCCAGCCTTGATCGTCGTTCAGGTGCAGGTGAAGATTGTTCAGTTTGTAAAGGGCCATTACGTCTATGTAGCGCTTTACCTCGGCAACGTCAAAGAAATGACGGCAGGGGTCCAGGTGCAGACCGCGGTAGGCAAAGCGAGGGGCATCTTCGATGTGAACGGCGGGGATACGCCACGAAACGCCCTTCTCCCCGTTCCACGGGAGGGCGGAAGGCGGCAGCATCTGCTTGATCGTAGCCAGGGCATATAGCTCGCCGCTGCGGGATGACGCCGTGATGGTGATGCCGTCTTCCCGGGCATCGAGGATGTATGCTTCCGGAGCCAGGGATTCATCGCGGACGAAGCGGATTTCGGACACCGGAGCCGTCCCCTCCAGCCGGGTCAGGTGCGCTGGCTGGGGGACGATATGCGGTTCTTCTACAGGAGCCTGCGTGCAGGCTGCGGCCAATAGGGGAACTATAGGGAGAAGGTGTAGTTTCATATTAATCAATAACCGGATTGATAAACCTTGACGTAATCTACCTCAAACACAGCCGGATTGGGCCAGGAGGCAGCCGGAATGCCGCCCCAGTCTCCTCCGATGGCCAGGTTGAGCAGGATGTAGTAATCCTGGTCGAATGCCCAATAGGGCAGGTTGTGCTGACCCGGATAAGGGTTCGGAGCGGTGTAGAACAGATTGTCGTCCACGTAGGCCTTGACGTACTTGTCAGTCCACACCATAGAATAGGTATGCCAGTCATTCTGGGCCGTGGTGTTAGAACTGAGAGTATAGCTGTCGTGGTAATCTACGTTGCCGGGGTAGTAAACGAAATCTCCCTCATCTATGGCTTCCTTCGTTGTGTAGTAGCTGTGTGCAGAGAAGTAAGCATTCTTCGGGTCGTCATTCGGTACATACTCTACGATATCAAGTTCTCCACCGTCCATACTGGCGTCACGCACATAGGAAGAACCGGACTGGGGCAGCATCCAGAAGGCGCTCCAGCAGCCCTTGGTTGTAGGGAGCTTGGCTTTCATCTCAATGAGGCCGTGCTTCCAGTGCTGCTTCGTGTACATACGGGCAGATATATAATTCTTACCCTGGTACGGAACATTGTAGCTGTTGATTTTGAGCGTTCCGTCGCTCACTTCAGCCGTGTTGTAGGTGGCGCCCCCAATCTTGACGGACTGGTTGACATAATACTGAATTTCGTTATTCCCCCAACCGGTACCACCCGTCTGGAAGACCCAGCCATTACTCCCGGTATTGACAGAACTTCCTTCGAATTCATCCTGCCAGGTTGGAGAATAGGCGGCACGGATTTCGGCCGGCGTCATACTGTCGAAAGGATCTATGCCACCGGAGCTGGGATTATACTCTACAGCAACGTAGTAGAGATAGATGGCTCCATTTACCGTAGAGGAAACGGAAATCTCAATGGTACCGGACGCACTGCCAGTGAATTCGGCTTCATAATCCCCATCTCCGTGTGCCACGGGGGTGCCAAAGGCGATACCACCCACTTTACAACTGACGGTGAGGCTGCTGCCGTCCGTAATACCGGAGTTGTAGCCCAGGGTAACTTTCGTTATTTCTCCGGGGAAGGAGGAAGAGGTCATTTTAAAGGAAGAAACCGTCATACCGCCCGTCCCCAGCTGGATACCGTGGCGCCAACCGGATTCTGCCTGAGTTCCAGCCCATTCGAAGTAGCCTGCGTCGGTCAGATTCCAAGAAGCGCCGTCCAGGGTTGCAGGATGGGTGAGCTGCTCATAGTAATAGCCATCTTCCCATCCGCCCCAGTCTTTGACAGGGCCGACACCCCAGTCACCGTTGGCATAAGTATGCCAATACGGGCAAGCCGGTCCGGAATCTGCACCGCCACCGGAGTTGGGATCATACTCTACGGCAACGTAGTAGAGATAAATGGCTCCTTTTGCCGTGGAAGAAACTGAAATCTCAATGTTGCCGGAAGCACTGCCGGTGAATTCGGCTTCATAATCCCCGTCTCCGTGTGCCACGGGGGAACCAAAGTCAAAACCACCTACCTTACAGCTGACGGTGAGACTGCTGCCGTCCGTAATACCGGAGTTGTAGCCCAGGGTAACTTTCGTTATTTCTCCGGGGAAGGAGGAGGAGGTCAGTTTAAAGGAGTAGACAGTCATACCACCCGTCCCTAGCTGGATGCCGTGACGCCAGCCGGATTCTGCCTGAGTTCCAGCCCATTCGAAATAACCGGCGTCGGTCAGGTCCCAAGTAGCGCCGTCAAGGGTGACGGGGTGAGTGAGTTGCTCGTAGTAATAGCCATCTTCCCATCCGCCCCAGTCTTTGACAGGGCCAATACCCCAGTCGCCGTTGGCAAAGGTATGCCAGTACGGGCTGGCGGGGCCACTGCTCTTCGGTGTACGGGTGGCATTGGGACTTGCGAGGTCCACGACAAGGGGCCTGATTCGGCCACGGTTGAAGGGAACGTTATTGAGCGGAATGACATAGGTGGCGCCGGTGGTCTCCACGGTCACGGTGCCGGACCAGGTGCCAGGTGCAAGGCTCATATTCACATCGATTGCCGCTGCTTTGTTAGCACCCACGGTAGCGGAAGTTGCGAGAGTGGCAGTGATGCTCTTTCCGCTGAGCCCAGTGATGGTCGGGAGGTTTTCCTCGCTCACTCCGGTAATATCGGCCGTGAAATCTCCAGCAATGTCGGAGTCGGAGGTGAAATTGACGCTCTGGACCTGTTCGGTACCATATTCTGCATTGGTGGTGAATACCTTAAACTGCGCAATGGAAGCCAGACCCATAAACTGGATCATTCGGTTTTCATTGTTGTTGAAGCTGGCAGATTCGGTATTCTTGATGGAACCGGTATGCTCAAACGGAGCCGCCACCAAGGGCATTGAGTTTGTCAGTTTTCCATCTTGTGCTGTGGGAATGGAAAAATGAACGGCATTTTTTGTCGAGCCTTCTTTGTAAGGCGCATAGAAATAGAAGGTCGTCTTATGCGAACTGATGGTTCCCCAGGGTGTACCAGTATTATTGGTAACCGTGAAGGAGTGCGGATTGGTTTCCAGATTCACGACGGAAGAACCGCCTGAACTGGCTCTTGAGTTGGTCCATCCAATCATATCTCCTTCCTGCCAGGCCATATAGTTGTTTTCCATTACGGCCTTTACTCCATCACTCAGGAAGAAGGTAATAGATTCTTCGCCGTTGTCGATAGGCTGTTCCTCTTTCACGGCGCAGGCTGCCAGGGTACAGGCCGCGGCAGCAACGAAAAGGTATTTGAATAACTTTTTCATCGTAGTGTCGTTTTAGAGGGTATATTCTGAATCAAAGCCGAAATACTCAGTGAAGTTCTCCTCGTTGTAGGAAAGCGTTGCGATGGTGCTCTCTGTCCGGAGCTCCAGCAGTTCCACTGTGGGAGGTATATAAGCTTTAGTGTCTTTCATATTCTTTGTTTTAAACGGTCCCTCCCCGGCGGGAGGGATCAAATCCCATAAATACTAAAGTAAATATGTCACGTTGATTCCTCGGAGCATAATGGGCGTCCCAGTATTCGACGGTTGAGTAACTGTGATTACTATCGTCCCGTTACCATTACCAGTAAAAGTCGCAGTTTGTTTAGGAGTGTCCCCTGTAGTATTAGTAAAATGCTGATTCTGCGTGCCGAAATCTGCACCACCGACTGTACAATTCGCAGTCAACTCCCAATTAGCTCCGATTGTGAAGTCCAAATTAATAGATGTGATCGTTCCTCCAATAGATGAGGAGGTAAGAGTGACAACGGTAGGTTCATATTCCCAAGCCCAACCGTTCCAAATCACAGTTCCGGCCCATTCCCATGGCGTAGTGATCTTATATGCTCCTTGATCGTTCGCTAGAGTCCAGGACACTCCGCTCAAGTTGTCAGTAATGGGATCTGACCAAATATTCTCTTCTGTAAGTCCAAAATCTCCAATAGCAAACGAATGCTCATAAGCGCGTGATCTATCTGCGGCTTCAAAATAGAGAGTATATGTCTGTCCATACGTTTTAATGGAGACTGTTAACGAGGAGGCGTTAATTTCGACAATTTCATAATATCCGTATTCCTTCCCTTGATCACCTTGAACATAAACGAGAAGATAACCATCGTTAATATCGATGAAACGCTTTTCATCTCGTGTATTGATGCTCCATCTCATATCATCAAGAGACCAACCATAGTATTTAGGAATGTCTATAAGGCTTCCCGTCCAAGTATGGTCATAGGACTTTCCATCATTTGCCAGACAGTCAAACACGAGTGTCCCATCTCTCTTGAAAGAAACGATATTTCCAACGGAAGTTGTCTGGCTCTCTCCATCTTTCTTTACACCAGTAAGACGCCATGCAGATTTCGTCAACAGATACTCGGTCCAACTTAACCGCGTAGCATTGACGCTGGCTAAATCTACATTGAATGGTTTAATCTTACCAAAGGTAAACACCTTGTTACTAATGCTATACTCATAAACAGCCTGATCCGTAAAGACTCTAATCGTACCGGAATAGGTCCCCGGCGCAATAACCTGGTAAACCTTGATGCCATTGGGCTTGCTATTACCCACGGTAGTGGCGATGGGCAGAGTGGAAGTGACAGATTTCTGGTCCAAGCCGTCAATGGTAGGAAGGGATTCCTCGGATACGCCCGTGAGATCTACCGTAAAGTCACCGGCAATGTTGGACGTGGAGGTGAAGGTAATGCTTTCCACCTTCTCTTCACCGTAGGTATCATCCGACGTGTACACATTGTACCTGATAACAGAGCCCAGGCCGATAAAGTAGGCCTGCCCGGCAGACGTGGGAGTATCGGCATCCATATCAGCCGCCAGTTCGATTGGCAGTGCCACCATAGGCATTGCGTCCTTGATATCGTCACCACTCTGAGACGTAGGAATACTCAGCGGCGCAGCCGTCTCGCTTTGCTCGCCAGCTTTATAGGGCGCGTAGGCATACACCTTAGACCCGGCCGCCATAGCAGCTGTGCTGCTCACGGTGAAACGGCGGGGATCTTTAGACATATCAATCCCCGAGCTGCCGGCCTTGTCAGTAAACCAGCCAATCACATCGCCCCCCTCCCAGGCCATATGATTCTCATCAAAAACGGCCTTGGTTTGAACTATTTCAATGTTATAGATATAACCTTCCTCAACGGGCTCCTCTTCCGGAACTAGTTCCTTATTGCTGCAAGCAAGCAGGGCAAGACCCGCAAGAGCAACCATCATATATTTCCAAATCTTTTTCATGGCTGTATTCTTTTAGATCTCTTCCTCTTCGTCTTCGTCGAAGTTATTGGTTCCGTTCGTCTTGTCATATGAGAGGACGGCTATACTCTGTTCAATCTGAATCTCGACCAGAGTCGATGTGGGGGTGGTATATTCTAGTTCTAGTGTTTTCATAATTCGCTATTTTTGAAAAACTCTTACCCAATCAATCTCGTACGAGTCCTCGGTAAAGGTAGCGGCGGGTTCACCGCCCCAACTGCCGCCCACGGCGAGATTGAGCTTGAGATTAAACACCTGGTCGAACGGCCAGGTGGCAAGATCGACCTCATTGGGCTTGGGATTGGGTACATAGAAATACTCTACCCCGTCCAACAGGCCGCGGATGAACTCGTGCGTCCATTCCATCCCGTAGCAGTGCCACTCCTCGGGCTTGTTAATCTTGACCCACTGGCAGTAAGCATACTTGACGTGAGTCTGCGGATCTACATAGCCGGAGTTCTTGCCTTCGGCCCCTTCCGGGGTGGCATTGTAGCTGTGCGCCGAGAAATAGACCATATCCTTCGGATTGTCCGGAGGATTGACTACATACTCCATAATATCAATCTCGGCTCCCGTCTTGCTGGGATCCAGCACCCAATAGGGACCGTCCTTGAGCAGCATCCAGAAAGCGGGCCACATCCCCTTGGACAGAGGCAGTTTGGCGCGCATCTCGATGTAGCCGTGCATCCAGCCCTTGTTGGTGTTCATACGGGTCGAGATGTAGGACTTCCCGTTGGTGTAGGCCTTGTACTGGTCGGCAATCTTGTAGGCCGTGATCTTCAGCGTGCCGTCACTGGTGAGCGCGGCCGTCTTCTGACCCGTGGCGTCAAAAGTGCCTGCGGGGCAGTAGTACTGCAGTTCGCCGTTACCCCAGCCGGTGCCGCCGGACTCGAAGTACCAGTCCGAGTAGAGCTGCGTGGCCGAGGTGAACTCATCACTCCAGACCAGGTTGTAGCCCGCGGGGGCATAGCCGTCCGTAGGGTTCGTGGAACTGCCGCTGCCGGGCTTTTCCGGATAATAGGGAACATTGCTCCCCGCGCTCCCTGTTCCGGTTTCCGGATTGTACCAGTACACCGGATCCTTGCCGGAACAGGACGCGAGAATCAAGCAACCACTTAGTATGAAGAAAAGAAGGTGCTTCATTGTGCCGGGATTTATTCAGCGACAGGGGTAAGGGATACGGAAACATACTGTCCATTGAAACTCTGGTAGATATCCAGACGCACGGTTCCGTCCGTATCGATGGACATCACAAGCCATTTGCCGCTTTGGCCGAACCAGTATTCCGGCTCCGTGGAGGCTACCGCTGCATTACCGGCAATTGCCAGCGGGAAACCACCGTCGGCAAATTGGACTGTAGTGGCACCGCCGTCGGTGATAACGCTCCATTTCTCACTGCCGGTAGCAGTATAATCGACAAGACCGGCATCATTGTAGATGAAATGGCCGCTCTTAGGATCTTCCCCTTCCTTGACAATCTCGTCCATAGCAAGTTCATATACCAGGGAACCGTTGGCGTTGAAAATGATATAATCGTTATTCATATAGGCGGGGAGTTCACCCTCCGATGCCACGGTGAAATATTCCCAGTAATCCTCGCCACCAGGCGTGCCGCCCCACCAGCCCAGTTCGGAGATCTTGAACTTCTTGCCGGAGAGGGCTGCCTTGGCCTCATCTACGGTGACGTCGGTGTTGATGGACGGATCCGGTGCCACCCAGTCTTCGGGGGCGAGGGTCACATACAGCCAGTAAGGCTCTTCCTGGACCACATAGTAGTTCAGGGTGACGGAAGTGGCAGTTACATCGGTAATCAGGTACTTGCCATTCTTGGAAGCTTCGTCGGCCAGGATGCCCGGGAAACCGCCGTTCGAGAACTGAAGGTACTCTTTGTCGCCCTCCTTCACATAGGCCCACTTCTCACTGCCGGTAAACGAATACTCCACGCCGCCTACGCGGTCGTCATAAATGGTTTTGGTTTCGGCCTGGTTCCACTCGATGACCCCGCCTTTCTTGAAGACGACACGGTCGTCGAAGAGGTATCCGGGAGCCCTGTCTACAGAATTCCAGCTCTCCTCGCCTTCTCCGCCTTTCCAGCCCAGGAAGTAGGGCCTCCAGGTGTTGGCCATAAGCATATTTTCGATGTAGCTCAGATCCGAATCCCAGGAGCCGTTTCCAATGACGAAGTTAAACTCGGCCGGGTCGCTCTGGCCTGCGGCGCCGTAGGCTACCAGCGTACCGCTGTACGGGCCCTTCGCTTCGAAGGTCTTGGTGACATTGCGGTCTGTGAAAGTCATAGTTTCGTTGTTGGGGTCCTTGACGGTCCAGAAGGGATTCAGGTTGGCATCCAGGAACTGGAAGACAACCACGCCCGTTTCTGAGTTGGCATTCACCGAGAACATATCGGGAGTGATGACAGGTTTGCCGGCGGGTTCTTCACCGCCCTTGTTTTTCTCGCCGCAGGCAGCCAGGGCTGCGCACAGGGCGGCGACGGTCATAAGTTTGATGATGCTCTTCATTGTGGTATATATTTAATATTTGTTTTAATAATCGTTTTGCTTGAGGGTGCCTTCGCTGCGGTCGATCTCCGACTGCGGAATGGGCAGGTAGCGCTTGAGCGCGGAATAACCTTTGGCGCCCAGGACGGCATCGGCCTTGTCAAAGCGGACCAGGTCGAAGAAGCGGTGACCTTCCATCGCGAATTCCAGGCGATATTCATCCAGGAGGTTGTCCAGGGTGGCGGTTTTCTTGAGACTGGCGGGCAACTGGTCTACCGTGGTGGAGAAGGCGCGGGCCCGAACCATATTCAGGTAAATGTCTGCCTGAGCCTGCGAGCCGCCGGTGCGGACCAGCAGTTCCGAAGCGCGGAGAAGGGCCTCCGAGTAACGGTAGATGCGCAGGTTGTAGCGGAAGTTCAGTTCCGGGCTGCCGGTTCCGATATAGGCCGAATATCCGTCGGCCCGGCCCATATACTTCTTGTTGAACATCCCGGTATCTCCCATACGGGGGTTGTATTTCTCTCCGGGCAGGGCGTCGGTGTTGAAGTCCATAATGGAGGCGTCGCGACGCTGGTCTCCATCGGCATAGGCGGCCTTGAGGGCCTTGCTCACAGGACCAAAGCCATAGCCTTCCCGGGCAAAGCGCGTTCCCTTATAGGAATCCGGGCAGATGAACGTGGGATAGATGGTGCCGCCGGGAGCGTATTCGTCTCCCCACTCGCGGTTCGAGGGATTGTCCGAGTAGTTGATCTCCCAGATGGATTCGCAGCACCATTCGCCGGACTCCTGCCAGATGTCGGCAAAGTCAGGCATCAGGGCGTAAATATCCGAGCCGATGATATCCTGCAACTGCTTGAGCACGCTGCTGTAGCGGGAAGCATCTTTCTGGAGCATCACGACGTCGGCACGGAGCATATAGGCGGCGTAACGGTTTACGCGGCCCACCTGCGTAAGCGTAACGGCTTCGGGCAGGCGGTCCTCCGAGGTAACCCAGTCCAGGTCTTCGATAATCTTGTCGTAGACTTGGTCGGCCGTAAACTGCGGAACGATGTAGGGGACGTCTTTTCCGTTCGGGTTCACGTTGTAGTAGGGAACGTTGCCCCAGAACTTCCACAGGATGTGATAGTAGAAGGCGCGGAGGAATCTGGCCTCGGCCACATAGCGGTCCCGGTTTGCTTCCGAGATGCCTTCCACTTCGTCAATACGGTTTACCACGATGTTGCTGCGGTAGATGCCCCTGTAAATGGCCTCCCAAAGGGAAATGAGGCTCTGCTGTGGGGTGAGGCGGTATTTGAACATAAGCTGCAGATAGGGGCAGTCGGCTTCACCGCTGCCGCCCACCGCGTTGTAATCATCGGCCAGGATGTCCGAGATGAACTGGTAGGGATGATACTCGCCCTTGGGCGTGAAATCGCTGCGGCAGAAGTCCAGGGCGATGAGCGGGGCATAGGCCGACATCAGGGCCTTGGAGATGTCCGACTCTGTCTTATAGCTGTCCTCTTCCGGGATGATGGTAGTGGGCTCCACCTCCAGGAAGGAGGTAGTGCAGGAACCCAGCACGGCGAGAAGGGATAAAAGGATATATTTCGCTTTCATAGGATGCATCAGAAGGTTAAGTTGATACCGGCCGATAAGGTGCGGGCCTGCGGATATACGCCCCTGTCGATTCCCAGGGAGGTGCCTCCGGAAGAGATTTCCGGATCCAGCCCGTGGTAGGGAGTGAGCGTGAAGAGGTTCTCGGCGTTCAGGTAGAAACGAAGTTTCGAGATGAACACGTGACGGGTGATATGCTCCGGCAGGGTGTATCCCAGGGTGAGATTCCTCAGGCGCAGGAACGAGCCGTCGTAGACCATCAGGTCCGAGCAGCGCCAGTTCTGGTTGGCGCCGCCGTCTGCGTCTCCGGTGAGGCGGGGCAGGCGGCTGGAGGTACCGGGACCAGTCCATCGGCCCAGCATATAGGACTGC
This sequence comes from Bacteroidales bacterium UBA4284, assembly GCA_002395925.1. Next base: position 5,094 of record DGVM01000173.1, on the reverse strand, counting down.
ATATTCACCTTCGGAAAGTCGGCACGGTAGGTGGCGTCGAAGATGTCGCAACCTACGGCGGCATAGAAGTTGGCGGAAAGGTCGAAGCCTTTCCAGGTGGCGGACAGATTGACGCCGAAGGTCCAGTCCGGCATACCCTTACCAATCATCACGCGGTCGTCGTCGTCGATGACTCCGTCTCCGTTTACGTCCACGAACTTAACGTCGCCGGCCACGGCACTGGGCTGCAGGCGCTCGCCTCTTTCGTTGACATAGGCCATCGCTTCGATGTCGCTCTGGAAGATGCCGGCCGTCTTATAACCCCAGAAGAAGGGGAAGGGCTTGCCGTTTTCTCCTCGGGAGATGGTTCCCAGGGTACCCTGGACGGTGTCGTAGTTCTGATAGCCGGTCTCGTTACCCATTTTCAGGAGCACGTTCTTGTTGTAGGAGCCGTTGGCGCCAACGCTGTAACCAAAATCTCCCAGCTGCTGCTTCCAGGTAAAGTCGAACTCGAAACCGGAGTTGCGCATATTACCCACGTTGCCCCAGGGAAGCGAATTGCCGATGTAGGAGGGCAGGGCCATCTTCATCAGCATCCCGTTGGTACGCTTGTCGTAATAGTCCAGCGAAATGCTCAGCTGGTTTTTCAGGATACCCAGATCCAAACCGACGTTGAACTGGGAGGATTCCTCCCACTTGAGGTCTGCATTGGAATATGCGGTGGGGATGATACCGGGGGCGATGGCGGTGAAGTTGCCCACGCCCAGGAGGTAGCCGGCGATGCCACGCATCATGGAGGTGTAGGCAAAGGAACCGATGTTCTGGTTACCGTTCACACCGTAACTCACGCGCAGTTTGGTGCGGTCCAGCCAGGAGGGGCGGACGGAAGCCATATAGGGTTCGTTCATAATGTTCCAGCCCAGGGAGACGGACGGGAAGTTGGCCCACTTGTTGGCCGGGGAAAAGTTTGAGGAACCGTCCCGGCGCAGGGTGAATTCGGCCATATAACGCTCCTGGTAGTTGTAACTGAGACGGGCGAAATAGGAGGCCAGGCGGCTTTGGGGATCCGGCGACCCGCTTGCGCCGCGCTGGTTCGAGTCCTGGTCCGTAGCATCAATCCAGGGCTGGGAAGCATTGCGGATTTTGTAACTGGTGCCGCTTACATAGGCCGACCCGTGGGAATAGGCACTCTGGCCCAGCAGGGCCACGAAATGATGATTCTCTCCCAGCGTGAACGTATAGGACAGCGTGTTTTCCAACTGCCAGGAGAACCCCCGGCTCAGGGAAGACCAGACCGTGGAACCGTCGTTCTGCTGGTTGGAATTCATATAGTAGGGAAGGCTGTAGCCGTCGTCCTTGACAATGAGAAGGTCGGCTCCCACGGAGGACTTGAACACCAGCCCGGGAATAATCTCCAATTCTGCATAGCCGCCGGCCACCAGTTTGTCCTGGATGTAGTCGTCAATGGGCATATGCAGGATGGAAAGCGGGTTGGGCATCATCGCGTATTGGTCTCCGGCGATGGAGAAAGGACGTCCCTCGGAATCCTTGATGGCATTGGGATGTTCGGCCAGCAGGGCTTCGGGATTCTCGGCATAGACCGGAAGCATCGGCGAGAGGGACATCGCAGAGCCCAGCACGGAACCCTGTTCGGAGTTGGCGCGGATGGACTTGGAGTTGTCGTGAGAATAGGTGATGTTGACTCCCAGGCGCAGACGCTTGAGGAAAGAACGGTCCTCGGCGTCGAAGACGGTGTAGTTGTTGTTGGCCCGCAGGGTGGCACGGCTGTAATTGGAGTGGTTGTAGTTACCGCCGATGATACCTTCCTGGTAGAAATAACTGCCGGAGATGAAGTAGTTCATCTTGGCGTTGCCGCCGGAGACGCTCAGCTGATGGTCCAGCACGGGAGCATTCCGGTTAAAGACTTCATTCACCCAACTGGTGCCTTCCCCGAAGGAATAAGGGTCGGAATAGATGGGCATACGGCCGGCGTTGATTTCCATCTCGTTCATAATGAGCGCATAATCCGTAGCGTTCAGGACCGAGGGCATTCTCCAGGGGTTTTGGATGCCATAGGATGCATTGTAACTGAGCGTGCTCTTGCCCTCCGAGCCCTGACGGGTGGTGACCAGGATAACGCCGTTGGCGCCGCGGGCACCATAGATGGCGGCCGAGGCGGCGTCCTTGAGCACTTCTACCGATTCGATATCGGCCGGGTTGATGTATTCGATGCCGCCGGTGACGGGCATTCCGTCCACGATGTACAGCGGGTTGGAGTCGTTGATGGTACCGGTACCGCGGATGCGTACGCGCGTTCCGCTGCCGGGCTGGCCGGAGGCCGGCGTGATGGTAACGCCGGAAACCATACCTTTCAATACATTATCGACACGCGTAGGCGCGATCCCCGCGAGTTGCTCTCCCTTCACACTGGAGATGGCGGCCGTCACGACGCTCTTTTTCTGGATGCCGTAACCGACGACCACCGATTCCTCCAAAAGAGAGATGTCCTCCTTCAGGGTCATCGCATAAATTGTCTCGTTCCCCAGGGACAGCCAGGCATCGGCATAGCCCAGGCAGGAAACCTTGAGGGCGCGGGTCGATTGCGGGACGGTAAGGGACCAGCGGCCGTCCTCATCCGTGATGTTGGCTATCCCGGTTCCTTCCAGGAGGACGACAGCACCGATTACCGGCAGGCCGCTTTCGTCGATGACGGTACCGCTTACTGTCCGGTTCCCGCCCTTGAGCTTGGAGTCCCGCGCTTGAGGACGATAAACCTGGATTTGCTTGCCGTTGATGGTCCACTTGATGTCCGTGCCCTCAAAGAGCCGGCTCAGGACTTCATTGACCGTCACTTCGGTCTCGTGGATGCTCACTTTCCGGGGAAGGTCTACATCCGTGCTTCGGACAAGCAGGCTGCCGTCAATCTTCTCGCACAGGATGTCAAGGACTTCCTTGACCGTCCCGTCACAGGAGACTGAAATCTCCGTGCTCCCTGCATCCTGGGCCCAGGCGGGTGCCAGGGACAGGAGGAGCCAGAATACGGCTGCCAGAATCTTTGTGGTTATTTTTTTCATAGAATGGATAGATGGATAGAATAAATAGGATGGTGTGTGTGTTATTTTTTGTGGATTACGATCGAGTCTTCCTGCTTTTGCCACACGTACTTTTGGTCTACGTCTATGTAGGAGAGGATCTCATCGATGGAAAGCCGGGACGAGATGATGCCGGTGAAGCGTTCTCCCTGGAAAAGGTCTTCGTTGTAGAGGAAGCGGACACCGTAGATTCGCTCTACGTAACTCAGAATCTCGGGGATGGTTTTGTCGGTGAAAACAATTTTGCCACGGGTCCATTCCGAAACGGACAGATCTGCTTTTTCCATCCGGATTTTCCCGTCTTCCCGGGAGACGATGGCGCAGGTACCGGGACGGAGCGTTACTTCTCCGGAGGGGGAACTGAGCAACACGGAACCTTCCAGCAGAGACACGGAAATGGAGGCTTCGTCGGCATAACTGCGTACGTTGAAGACGGTTCCCTTAACCGTAACACAAGTGTTTCCTGCGTGGACGCGGAACGGACGGGAGGCATCGGCGGCCACTTCGAAGAGGCACTCGCCTTCCATCTTCACTTCCCGGCCTTCCCGGCCGAAATCCCTCCCGAAACTCACGGAAGAAGCAGCGTTCACGAAGACACGCGTGCCGTCCGGGAGCAGGGTCTGTGTGCCGAATCCCTGCGTGGCAGAGATGGTGGTGACATCGGACTGGGCGATGAAACGCTCGGCATCCTGATACTTCTTTCCGTTGTAGATAGCCAGGCCGCAGGCAATGACGGCCGCGATGCTGGCGGCGACGGCAAAGGGTTTCCAGAACGGGAACACCCGGCGGCGGGGATTGATTTTCTCCTCCAGAATCCGGAAATCTTCCTCCCTGGTCTTTTCAAACGCCGGGATGAAGGCGGCCACGTAGGCTTCTTCCATCTGGGCAAAGCGGGTGGCAAATTCGGAATCTGTATCTAAAAGAGTAAGGATTTCTTCTCTTTGCTGGTCCGTGAGCTGGTTGGCAAAGTAGGCGGCCAGCAGATTTTCTTGTGTTTCGGTCATAATACGCGCGTACAATAGTATACAATAGTATTTCTGACCCTATATACACAAAAAACCGCCCTGGCGTTTAAGGCGGATTGATTTTTTTTATTTATTTCTTATTTCTTCAGACTTTCGCGGATTTTATCCAGGGCGATTTTTAACTGCACCCGGACGGTGGAGGGAGAAATGCGCAGGCGCTCGGCTATCTCGGCCGTGTCCAGGCCTTCGCTGAAATGGAGATAAAAGACCTCGGAGCAGCGCTTCGGCAGCTGCAGGGCCAGCCCGGAAATTAACTTGACGATATCCTCAACCTCGTTTTCGTCGTAGAGGGCGACATCCGGCACACGTTCTAACAGCGAGAGCGAAATGCTTCCGGCACCCCGGCTGTCCCTCAAATAATTGTAGCAGGCATTGCGGACACCGGAAATCAAGTACGGGAGAGGCGGATACTTCAGTTGTGCCCGGCGCTCCCATACGCGCAGGAAGACGTCGTTGACCAGTTCGCGGGCTTTCTCGAAATCGTGAATATAACTCACCGCTAATCCGCAGAGGTATGAATAATAAACCTCATACAAGCTGCGGAAGCACTTGAGGTCTGAATGGACGATTCCCTGGACGGTCTGTGGAGTTATCTCCGGCATACACAATTAAAACAAAAAACCTCCCACATCGCTGCAGGAGGCATTTGGCGGAGGGGACGAGATTCGAA
>DGVM01000173.1:0-195 GCA_002395925.1 Bacteroidales bacterium UBA4284 | reverse complement strand
CCCACCCCTCCGGGCTTAAAGCGTTGAAACTCCGTCACAGCGGACGGGAATGCAAAGATACGATAATTTTCCGAGTTAGCAAGCGGTTCATAAAAAAATGCAGTCGGGGTTCACACCTGGACTGCATTTTTTGGTTAAACCGAAATAACGATAACCTAATAACCAACTTTTCCTTAGTCGGTTGCAAAATAAGGG